>CAZJGT010000006.1:0-36676 GCA_964545565.1 uncultured Thermoleophilia bacterium | reverse complement strand
GCACTTCTTCTCCATGCCGGTGCCTACGCGGGGCGGGTCGGTGAAGAGGAGGGGCACGGCCTGGCGCTGCATGTTCGAGCCCATGAGGGCGCGGTTGGCGTCGTCGTGCTCGAGGAACGGGATGAGCGCCGTGGCCACCGAGACGAGCTGCGTCGGGCTCACGTCCATGAAGTCGATCTCGGCCGGCGGCACCTGGACGATGTCGGCGCCGGCGCGGGACCGCGCGAGGACGAGCTCGTTCTCGAACTTGCCCGACTTGACGTCGAAGGGTGCGTTGGCCTGGGCGATGGTGACGTAGCGGATCTCGCCGGTCTTGGGATCGACGATCTCCTCCTCCTCCTCGGACGCGTCCAGGTAGACGATCTCGTCGGTCACCTTGCCCTTGACGACCCTGCGATACGGAGCGCGGATGAAGCCGAACTCGTCCACGGTGGCCATGGAAGCGAGGGAGCCGATGAGACCGATGTTCGGGCCCTCGGGCGTCTCGATCGGGCACATGCGACCGTAGTGGGTCGGGTGCACGTCACGCACCTCGATGGGCGCGCGCTCGCGCGTGAGGCCGCCCGCGCCCAGGGCGCTCAGACGGCGGCGGTGCGTGAGACCGGAGAGCGAGTTGGTCTGGTCCATGAACTGCGACAGCTGCGAGGAGCCGAAGAACTCCTTGAGGGCGGCGACGACCGGACGGATGTTGACCAGCGTCGCCGGCACGATGGTGTCCGGGTCCTCGGTGGTGAGCCGCTCGCGGATCACGCGCTCCATGCGCGCGAGGCCGATGCGGAACGCGTCCTGCACGAGCTCGCCGACAGTGCGCAGACGGCGGTTGCCGAAGTGCTCGTACTCGTCGATCTCGTGGGCGATCTCTTCGCGCCTGGTGGCGAGGAACAGGTTGGCCTCGGCGGCGTAGTCTTTGGCGTCGTCCGGCACGCCGAGCTTGCTGGGCAGCGAGATGAGCCGCTTGATGAGCTCGATGATGTCTTCGTTCACGAGCACGCGCACGTCGGCGTCCGGCCGGTCGGCGGGCTTGATGTGGTTGTGCAGGCGCACGTTGAGCTTGTGCCGCCCCACCCGCGAGAGGTCGTAGCGCTTGGGGTCGAAGAAGAGGCCCTTGAGCATCGCCGTGGCGCCGTCCAGCGTCGGCGGCTCGCCGGGGCGCTGCTTGCGGAAGAGCTCGACCAGCGCCTCTTCCTGCGAGCCGGTGGTGTCCTTCTCCACGGTGTTGCGGATGTAGACCGAGTCGTCGAAGAGGGCGAGAAGCTCGTCGCTCGCGCCGTAGCCCATGGCGCGCAGGAGCACGGTGACCGGGAACTTGCGCTTGCGGTCGATGCGCACGTTCACGGTGCCCTTCTTGTCGATCTCGAGCTCCAGCCATGAGCCGCGCTGGGGCATGAGATTGGCGACCAGCACCTGCTTCTCGCGCTCGGCCTGCTTGGGCTCCATGATGTAAGCGCCCGGCGAACGCACCAGCTGCGTGACGACCACGCGCTCGGTGCCGTGGATGATGAAGGTGCCGCGCTCGGTCATCATGGGGAAGTCGCCCATGAACACCGACTGCTCGCGGATCTCGCCCGTCTCCTCGTTGATGAAGGCGACCTTCATCGTGAGCGGAGCGGAGAAGGTCATGTCCTTGTTGCGGCACTCGGCCAGCGACTTGGACGGCTCCCCGAACTGGTGGTCTCCGAACTGCACCAGCAGCTTCTCGGAGTAGTCCTTGATGGGGTTGATGTCGGCGATGGTCTCACTGAGACCGTCGCTCAGGAACCAGTCCCACGACTTCTTCTGGATGTCGATCAGATTGGGGAGCGGCAGCGGCTGCTCGAGCTTGGCGAAGGACGTACGCACGCGAGGCGCCTGGGGCTCGTTCAAGCGAGTCTCCTCTGTCTACGCGGTGATCGGGAAAAGGAGCACACCACACCAGAGGAAGCGAGGTATGGCCGCGGGTGACGCACGACCTTGAAAGCTAGCACACCGCCGTGCATGATGCAAGAGGGAATGACGGACCGACGCTGCGGCCGCGCCGCAGCGATGTGACGGGCCGGGGCGCCTTGCGGCGCCCCGGCCCGTCACGGCCACGCATCGAGGAGGCGCGAGCTACTTGATCGCGACGCTCGCGCCGGCGTCTTCGAGCTGCTTCTTGGCGTCCTCGGCCTCGTCCTTGGTCACGCCTTCCTTGATCGCCTTGGGCGCGCCCTCGACCACGTCCTTGGCCTCTTTGAGACCCAGACCGGTGAGCGCGCGCACGACCTTGATGACCTGGATCTTCTGGTCGCCGAAGGCGGTGAGCACGACGTCGAACGCCGTCTGCTCCTCAGCCGGAGCTGCGTCGGCGGCGTCGGCCGGCGCCGCGGCCACAGCGACGGGAGCCGCGGCGCTGACGCCGAACTCCTCTTCGAGCGCCTTGACCATCTCGCTGAGCTCGAGCACGGTCATGCCCTTGATGGCATCGATGAGCTGGTCCTTGGTAAGAGCCTTGTCTGCCATTGTCAGTTCACCTCACGTACGGCGTTGAACGCCTTGCTGGACAGGATGATGCGGCTGCGGCTCACGCCTCGCCGGCGGCGGCGCGCTGCTGCGCCACCTGATCGAGGGCACGGACGAAGCCGCTGATCGTGCCCTGAAGGACGGTGACCAGACCCGTCATCGGCGCCGCCATGGTGCCGACCACCTGAGCGACGAGCACAGTGCGCGGCGGCAGACTGGCGAGCGCCTTGACGCCGTCCGGATCGATCACGGCCGCGTCGAGCAGGCCGCCACGCACCTCGAGCTGCGGATGCGTCTTGGCGAAGTCGACGAGGGCCTTGGCGGCGCCGACCAGCTCGTCGCCGCAGAAGGTGACCGCGGTCGGACCGGACATGAGGTCCTTGACCGGTTCGCGGCCCGCCTTGTCGGCGGCGATGCCGCCCAACGTGTTCTTGATGATCCTGAAGCGTGCGCCGCTCTCGCGCAGCTTGCCGCGGAGCTCCGCGAGCTCCGCCACCGTGAGGCCGCGGTAGTCGCTGACGAACAGGTTCTCCGTGTCCGTGAGCAGCTGGGTCACCTCGGCGATCACAGCGTCTTTCTCGTTTCTCAGCATCTCGACCTCGCAGTCGCAACAAAAAACCCGCTCCCGGAGCGGAAGCGGGCACGGACGCCGGGCGCCCTGCACGTCTCGCCTCGGGTGGCGGACCCGTATGGATCCATTCTGCTCCCCCAAGGGAGCGCCGACCGTCATGGGCCGCGGCGCGCGCACGCGGCGCCGCGAACCGGCAGTATAGAACAGCGAGGGGGCGCCGGCAAGCGCCGCGGCCGCCGGCGCCCCGCTCAGGTTCAGTTCTCGAACAGGTCCCGCGTGCGCGCCGGGTCGAGCTCGATGCTCGGGCTCATGGTGGCGGCGATGTGGACGCTCTTGATGTACTTGCCCTTGGCGGCGGCGGGCTTGGCGCGGACGATCTCGTCCAGGAGCGCGCCGTAGTTCTCGATCAGCATCTCTTCGGTGAACGACTTCTTGCCGATGCTGAGATGCACGATTCCGGTGCGGTCGGTGCGGTACTCCACCTTGCCGCCCTTGGCGTCGGCGACCGCCTTGCCGACGTCGAACGTCACGGTGCCCGACTTGGGGTTCGGCATGAGGCCGCGCGGGCCGAGGATGCGGCCCAGCTTGCCGACCGTGCCCATCATGTCCGGCGTGGCGATGGCGATGTCGAAGTCGAAGACGCCCTCCTGGACCTGTTTGGCGAGGTCGTCGGCGCCGACGATGTCGGCGCCGGCTTCCTCAGCCTCACGGGCCTTGTCGCCCTCGGCGAACACGGCGACACGCATCTCCTTGCCGGTCCCGTGCGGGAGCACGGTGGTGCCGCGCACGATCTGGTCGGCGTGACGCACGTCGACGCCGAGGCGGAAGTGGACCTCGATGGTCTCATCGAACTTGGCGCCCTCGAACGACTTGAGCAGACGGACGCCCTCGAGCGGGGTGTACTGCCGTCCGGGCTCGACGGTGCGCTGGGAAGTGGTGAACTTGCGGCCGTGTCCGGCCATGTGCTTGACCTCCTGTGGTGCAAGCGGCGACCTGGTCGCCTCCCACGTCGGCGGCCGGAGGGCGCAGCCTCCCCGGCCTTCAGGCTTGACGTCTCAGTTCTCGACCTCGACGCCCATGCTGCGGGCGGTGCCCTCGATGATCTTCATCGCGGCGTCGACGTCGTTGGCGTTGAGGTCCGGCATCTTGAGCTCGGCGATAGCGCGGACCTGGTCGCGGGTGACCGTGCCCACCTTGTCGCGGTTGGGCTCGCCCGATCCCTTGTCGATGCCGAGGGCCTCGCGCAGCAGGACGGCGGCCGGCGGCGTCTTGGTGATGAACGTGAACGTGCGGTCCTCGAAAACGGTGATCTCGACCGGCACGATGGAGCTGCCCGACGCCTGCGTCTGGGCGTTGAACGCCTTGCAGAACTCCATGATGTTCACGCCGTGCTGGCCGAGCGCGGGGCCCACGGGCGGGGCCGGACTCGCCTGGCCGGCGGGGATCTGCAGCTTGATCTTGGTGAGGACCTTCTTGGCCACTGGTTGCCTCGCTTACTTCCTGGTTAGGACGTCTTCTTGACCTGGTCGAAGGCGAGCTCGACCGGCGTCTCGCGGCCGAAGATCGACACCATGACCTTGAGCCGGCTCTGGTCGAGATTGACTTCGACGACCTCGCCGGAGAAATCGCTGAGCGGGCCGGACGTGACGCGTACGTCCTCGCCGACCGTGAACTCGGCCTTCTGCTTGGGACGCTCGACCGAGGCGGTGTGCATGATGCGATCGACCTCGGCGCGAGAGAGCGCGACCGGCTTGTTCTGGGCGCCGACGAACCCGGTGACGCCCGGGGTGTTCTTGACCAGCGACCACGTGTCGTCGGTGAGCTCCATCTGCACGAGCACGTAGCCCGGGAACACGCGACGCTCCGTCGTGACCTTCTCGCCGTCTTTGGTCTCGACGACCTGCTCAGTAGGCACGACGATCTGGTGGATGCGCTCCTCCTGATGCATCGACTGGCGCCGGTGCTCCAGGTTGGCCCTCACCTTGTTCTCGTGACCCGAATATGTGTTGACGACATACCAGCTGTACATGCGGACCCGATCAGGTGAGGAGATTGAGGACGACATCGACGATCTGCGAGAAGACCTCGTCGAGGACGAACGTGTACGCGGCGGCGATGGCGACGGCGACGAGCACGACGAGCGTGGACTGGGCGAGGTCCTTGCGCGTGGGCCAGGTGACCTTGCCCATCTCGACGCGCACGTCGCGCAGGAACTTCATGACGCCCCGCTTCTCGGCCGGACGGCTCGCCTTGGCCTTCTGCTGGGGCTTCGCCTGCGACTTGGCGCGCGCCGGCCTGGCGCCGCCGCCCTTGGCCACCGCCTTCTTGCTCTGGGCGGACTTGCCGGACGACTTGGCCTTGCCCGTGCTGCTCTTCTTGTTGTTCGCAGTCTTCGCCACTCAACCGCTCCGATGATCATTGGCAGGGCTGGAGGGACTCGAACCCCCGACCCCCGGTTTTGGAGACCGGTGCTCTACCAATTGAGCTACAGCCCTACGGCACGAAGAGGACGCTAACGCGTCTCCTTGTGCACGGTGTGCGTCCCGCACCAGCGACAGTACTTCTTGAGCTCGATGCGGTCCGGGTCGTTCTTCTTGTTCTTGTTGGTGTGATAGTTGCGACGCTTGCACTCTTGGCAAGCGAGCGTGACGAGTTGACGCACGTCGTCTTCCTTTCAAACAGAAGCACGTAAGGATACCAAGCGCTCCGCAGGAGGGTCAACGGGCCTCCCCGCGACTCCTGCACGCGGCTGCAAGCCTGTCGCGGCCACGGCGGCGCAGTATAGCAGGCGGGGCGGGCCGGGCAAAACCCGCGCGCCGTCATTCGCTTCCCGATAGGGTGAACGACAACGGAAGGAGCAGTCATCGACGAGAAGGCAGGTACGGACGAGGCAGCCCGGCACGACCGTGCCGGCGAGCCCGCCACGGGCCGGCGCGTCCCGCCGCCGGAACTGCCCAGCGGACGGACACGGGAGGAGGCGCCGGGGCCTGATCACCGGCCGGCGCCGGGGCCTGGTCCCGCATGGCCGGCGGCGCCGGGGCACGCCGATCCGTCCAGGACGGTGAGCTCAGGGCCGCCGGCGGCGCCGCCCCTCGGCGGACCCCGGACGGCGGCGGGCGGCGGGCGCGAGGCGAGCGGCGCGCCCGGAGCGCACGCCGCCTCATCTCGCGACCCGTTCTCCTTGCCCGGCGCCGCCTGGCGCTGGCCCCAGGCGCTCGCGGGCCTCGCGCTCGGCGCGGCGCCCGAGGCCCTGCTCTACCTGGCCGCCGTGCTCGCGGGTACCCCTTCCGGCGCCAGCAGCAAGGTCACCGCCGGCAGCGCCGCCGCACTCGCCGTGGGATCGCTGGTCCTCTACGGCTGGCAGACGGCCGCCGCCTGGCTCTTCTCGCTACGGACCGCCGGCCGCCGACTCAGGCTCTGGGGGTTCAGAGCGCCCACCAAGGCGATCTTCTGGACGGTCCCGCTGGGGCTGGTCGCCGTGTACGTGATCAGCATCGCGCACGACCTCGTGGTACGTCCCGAGCAACAGCAGATCCTCAGCGAGTTCCCGCGCAGCCAGATGGGCATCGCCCTGTTCGTGCTGGTCGCGGTAATCATGGCGCCGCTCTTCGAGGAGATCGTCTTTCGCGGCTTTCTCTTCCGCGGGCTCGCCAACTCGTGGGGCTGGGTCTGGGGAGCGCTCGTTTCCTCGTCCGTCTTCGGGCTCGCCCACCTGCAGCTGGACGTCTTCGTGCCGCTGACGGCGTTGGGGCTTGCGCTGGCGTGGGTCTACCGAAGGACGGGATCACTCTGGACGTGCATCGTCATGCACGCGATCTTCAACCTGATCGCCGTCGTCGCCTGGGCGCTCACCGGCTGACGACGAAGGCGCCGCCGCGCGAGCGGGTCGCGCCGGTCGCGCCAGGTCAGGCGAGAAGCGTCGGTTTGCGCAGGTCGCGACAGAGGCACTCGTCGTCCGGGGGCAGGCTCGCGAGCGCCTCGAGCAGGACGCGGCCGACGAGGCCGGCGTCGTCGCGGAACAGCCGGGCCAGCAGGTCGTGCTCCCACTCGCGGACGACGCCCTCCCCGTAGTTGACGATCAGGTAGATGCCCGCGTAGCAGGCGCCGATGTCCCGGGCCAGCCAGACCTCGGGGCAGAAGCTCTGACCGACCACGTCGCCGAGGGTCTGGAGAAAGCGGACCTCGGCCGGGGACTCGAAGCGCGGCCCCTCCGTCACCACGTAGGTGCCGCGCGTGAAGACGCGGCGCTCGGGAGCAAGGCGCCGCGCTACGCCGACGAGAGCCTCGCGTCCGGTGGCGCACACGGCGTCGCGCATGATCAGCAGATGGTCGCCGGCGACCACGCCGTAGCGGTCGCGGTCGGTGGTCATGTCCACGAAGTCGTCGACGACCACGAGGTCACCGGGGTCGAGCAACTGGTTGAGACTGCCGACGCCGGCGTCCGAGAGGATCCGCTTGACGCCGGCGCGATGGAGCACGCTGAAGACCTGGCGCGAGGCGCGCCCCCGGGAGACACCCTTGCGCCAGCCATGCATCCTCACGTGCAGCGCGCGCTGCCCGCCGAGCTCGAAGAGCGTGAACGGCGGGCTTTCGCCCCATGGCGTCTCGAAGACCAGACCGGATTCGAGCAGGCGAGCCTCGGCATGGAGCTCGCCGGGGAAGTCCGCGGCCAGCGACCCGGACCCGCCGATGACGGCACGCGACGCGGCGGGTACGTCGGCCGGGGCGCTCACAGACCGGTCAGCTCCGGCGTCACTCGCAGGGGGACCAGTTGCACGTGGTCGCCGTTGTCCGACGTGTACTGACTGAGCGCCTGATCGAGCGACGCGGGGAAGCCGCGCACGACGCCGAGGACGGTTGTCCCACCCTGCACCACGTCGCCGATCTTGACCTTGGGCCCGGCGATATGGGTCACGACGAGCAGCAACGACGGATCGCCGGCGAGCCGGATGTCGATCTCGACGTCGGCGTGGCGCCCCAGGATGCTGTACTCCTTGATCGCCGTGACCTTGCCGTCGACCGGGGAGAGGACGGAGGAGCCGGGGACGGCGCCGACGTCGAGGCCCGAGGTGGACGACGACTCCTCGCCGCCGGCGCCGTCCATCAGGTAGTACTGGACGCCGCCCCCACCGGCGAAAACGTCGGCGAGCTTCTGGCCGAGGTCGCCGCCGCCGAGGCGGTCGCCCACGGGCCGGAACGACGCGGCGTCGGGGTTGTCCACCGGGTGGAACGCGACCGCGGTCGTCGCCTCTCGAGCGACCGGGAGCACGACGTCGACATCGTCGATGCGCGCGACGACGACGGACTCGCCGGGCTCCGCGACGCGGCCGTACGTCGGCTCGGCGGCGGCGGCGGGCACCTGCGCCGGCGTCTGGCCGGGGATGGCGTACGCCACCCACACGGCGAGCGAGGTGAGGGTCACGAGGACGACCAGCGCGACCACACGCCGGCGGCGAATCTGATGGCGGCGACGGACGAGCTGCCCGCGTCGCGGATTGGCCGGGCTTGTGTGCATGTCGTAGGCCAACGTACAGCGCTCTCGCCTGAGCCGCAAGCCGTTCACCGTCGGAGCGGCCGCGGCAGGACCACCGGAGCGACCGCCCGGCGCGTTGTCCGTGCTGACGATAGATAGGGGGCCGGACGCCTCAACTCCTCTCGCCTCCCGCCGATAGCAAACCAGTAAGGGACCTGGAAACGGCGGTCTGAAACGGGCTTCGGCCGCCGCGCCTATCGGGGAGGGAGAGACGTGAAGACATGGATCGTCATCATCATGGTCGCCATCCTCGGCGCCCTGCTGCTGGCCACACCGGCCTTCGCCGTGCCGCTCAACAGCTATGAGAAGCAGGTGCTCACGTTGGTGAACAAGCAGCGTGCCAAGCATCACCTCAAGAGGCTGTGGGTGAACGACAAGCTCATGGTCGCGGCGCGCGAGCACTCGGCGGAGATGGGAGAGAAGCAGTATTTCGCCCACGACTCGAAGAGCGGCGAGAAGTGGTCCAGGCGCATCATCCGCTGCGGCTACAAGCGCTCCGGCTACAGGTTCTGGAAGGCCGGAGAGAACATCTACTACGGCTCCGGGGTGTACTCGAGTCCCCGCGTCGTGGTCAAGGCCTGGATGGCGTCCAAGCCGCACCGGGCGGTCATCCTCACCAAGGCCTTCCGCAACATCGGCATCGGAGCGGTGAAGACCGAGAACGGCTACAGGTCTTGTAAGGGCGACGTCTGGTTCTTCACGCTGGACCTGGGCCGGCGCATCCCGCGGTAAGCTGGAGGCGTCGAGGATCGAGCGAGGGGGCGCATGCGCCCCCTTTCGCGTTAACGGGAGGCGCGTGGCGAGCGGCACGTGGCGGCCAGCTGCCCGGGAAGGCGGATCGGGGTTCGCCCGGCGGAGTAGGATGGAATGGTGGACGACGACGCCGGCATGACTCCCCACGCGGCCGGCAGGCTGCGGACGTTCTTCACCGGCGGCGGCCACGAGCAGGTCGTGGCCGTGGCTCACGAGGCGGCGCGGCAAGGCCGCGCCGCCGAACTGCCCGAGGGGTTGCCGGCCGCGCTGCGCGAAACGCTCCTCGCGGCCGGCGTGCACTCGCTGTTCGGGCACCAGGCCGCCGCACGCGAAGCGCTGGCGGCCGGCGACAACGTCGTCGTCAGCACCGGCACGGCGAGCGGCAAGAGCCTCTGCTACCAGCTCGCCGCCCTCGAGCGCTTCAGCGCCGACCCGCAGAGCCGGGCGCTCTTCCTCTTCCCCACCAAGGCGCTCGCCCAGGATCAGGCACGAAAGCTGGCCGGCCTCAAGCTGCCCGGCCTGGTGCCGGCCATCTACGACGGCGACACACCGCAGGACCAGCGCGCCCTGCTGCGCCGCCGCGCCACGATCCTGCTCAGCAACCCCGACATGCTGCACGTCGGCATCCTGCCCTCGCACGAGCGCTGGGCCGAGTACTTCCACCATCTGCGCACCGTGGTGCTGGATGAGGCGCACGTGTATCGCGGCGTGTTCGGCAGCCATGTGGCCCAGGTGATCCGACGTCTGCGCCGCGTATGCGCCCGGTACGGCGCCGACCCGCGTTTCGTGCTCACCTCGGCGACGATCGCCAACCCCGCGGCGTTCGCGGAGAAGCTCGTCGGCGCGCCGTTCACGGTGATCGACGACGACCAGGCGCCGCGCCCCGAGCGCACCGTCGTGCTCTGGAACCCGCCATTCGAGGACGCCGCCGCCGGCACCCGGCGAAGCGCGCTTGTCGAGGCGAGCTACGTGATCACCGAGTGCGTGCTCGCCGGAGCCCGTGTGATCGCCTTCGCGCCCACGCGCAAGGCGGCCGAGCTGGTCTATGGGCACGTGAAGCGCCGCCTCGACGACCGGGCGCCCGGCGCGGCGGAGCGGGTGCAGCCGTACCGAGCCGGCTACACCCCGGAGCAGCGCCGCGACATCGAGCGGCGCCTCTTCGCGCATGAGCTCGACGCTGTGGTGGCGACGCAGGCACTGGAGCTGGGTATCGACGTCGGCAGCCTGGATGTGTCGCTGGTGACCGGGTTTCCCGGCACGGTCACGAGCCTGCGGCAGCGCTGGGGCAGGGCGGGCCGGTCCGGGCACGGCTACGCCGTGCTGGTCGCCGGCCAGGACGCGCTGGACCAGTACTTCATGCGTGAGCCGGAGCGCCTCCTCAGCCGCAGCGTCGAGGAGGCGATCATCGACCTGCACAACCCGCAGATCAGAGGACCGCATCTGGAGGCCGCCGCCTACGAGCAGCCGCTCACCGAGGCGGACCGCGAGTACTTCGGCGAGCAGGGGCTGCTGCAGGCCGAACGACTGGAACGGGCCGGCAGGCTACGGCGGCGCGGCGACGGCCTGGCCTGGGCCAGGCCGCACTCACCCGCCGCCGAGACCGGTCTGCGCACCGCGAGCACCGAGCACTTCGTCATCGTCGAGGGTGGCCAGGGCGAGGTCATCGGCAGCGTCGAGCGCGAGCGCGTGCTGCGCTTCTGCCACCCCGGCGCCGTGTACCTGCATCTCGGGCGCAGCTACCTCGTGGCGCACCTCGACCTGGAGGCGCGCGTGGTCATGGTCGACGACTTCGACGGCGCCTACTACACGCAAGCCAAGACGGACAAGAACGTGCAGATCGCCGGGCAGGCAGGCATGCGCCCGCTGCCCGGCGCCTCCCTCTTCCTCGGTGACCTCGAGGTCACCGAGCAGGTGGTCGCCTACCGGCGGCGCGACATGACCGACGGCCACGTGCTCGACACCACCAGCCTCGACCTGCCCGAGCAGACCTTCGCCACGCAGGCCTTCTGGCTGGCCGTCCCGCAACCCGTGCTGGAGCGCACGCTCGTCGGTTTGAACGACGCCGACGAGCTGGCGGCCCCCGGTTCGCTCCACGCCGCCGAGCACGCGCTGATCGCGCTGCTGCCGCTGTACGCCATGTGCGACCGCTGGGACATCGGCGGCCTGAGCACCGCGTGGCACTGGCAGACCGACGCGGCAAGCATCTTCGTCTACGACGCCTACCCCGGCGGTATCGGACTGTCGCGCCGGGGTCACGAGGCCTTCGAGAGTCTCGCCGCCGACGCCCGCACTCTCGTGGCCGAGTGCCCGTGCGAGAGCGGCTGCCCAAGCTGCGTGCAGAGCCCCAAGTGCGGCAACCTCAACGAGCCGCTGAGCAAGGCCGGCGCGGTGGCGCTGCTGGGGGCGGTCCTCGGCTGAGATGGATGTCGGCGCCCGGGAGACCGGCACCGGCGCCACGCAAGATCCCGGGAGTCCGACCCGGAGCGTCTGCGTCGCAGACACGCCGGCGGGTATGCCGTCGAGTAGACTTGCACACACCGTCGCCGATCAGGGAGCCGCTCCCATGCCCGCCGGAATCACGATCGAGTTGCTCGACCCCGCCGACGTGGAGGACGTGGGTCCGCTCTGGAAGGCCCTGATGGACCACGTGGCCGCGTTGCCCGAGGCTGTGGTGCCGGTGCGGCCCTCGGACGAGTCGTGGGTGCTCGAGCGCGCCCTGATGATCAAAGACCTCGCGGGCGACGCCTTCGCTCTCGTGGCGCGCCGCGCGGGCGCGGCCGTCGGCTACGTCTTCGTGCGCGTCGAAGGTCCAGACCCCGTCTGGTACACCGGCGACACGCACGCCGAGCTCGCCCACCTCAGCGTGGCCGAAGGCGAGCGCGGCAATGGGGTCGGCGGCGCGCTCATGGACGCCATGGACGCCGAGCTGGAGCGGCGCGGCGTGGAAGACGTGGTGATCGGCGTGGACAGCGGCAACGACGTGGCCGCGGATCTGTACCGCAGCCGCGGCTACCGGCCGGACTATCGGCTGTTCTACGGCTCGCCGGGCCGCAAGCCGTGGGCCTGCCTGCGGCGCGAGGAAGAGGACAAGCGGGCCGGGCGCGGCCGCTTCGCGCCGCCCGGCCCTGCCGATCACGGGAGCGACCCGTCATGACCGAACCGACCGTCTCCTCGCGGCGCTACGTCAGCGTGATCGGCGCGAGCCGCGCGACGCCGGAGCTGGCGGCGAAGGCCGAAGTGCTCGGCGAACTGCTCGCGGAGCGCGGCTGCGTCGTCGTCTGCGGCGGCCGCGAGGGCGTCATGGAGGCGGTCGCTCGCGGCGTGAAGCGCAGGGGCGGCGTCTCGGTCGGCATCCTGCCGGAGGCCGACCGACGACGCGCCGCCCCCGACCTCACTTACAGCATCTGCAGCGCCATGGGCTACGCCCGCAACCTCAGCGTGGTGGCCAGCGGCGACGCGGTGATAGCCCTCGGCGGCGCCTGGGGCACACTCAGCGAGATCGCTCTGGCGCGCAACGTGGGCAAGCCGGTGGTCCTGCTCGACACATGGAGTGTGACGCCGCCCGGTGGCGGCGAGCTCGACGGGGTGCGGCGGGCGAGAACGCCCGCCGAAGCGGTCGAGCTCGCCCTCACCGACCACATCTGACGCCTCGCCGGCGGTAATCGTCTTGACCAACCGCAGATCGTCGGTCGGTGCCCCGCGTGATCGTCCACCCCGAGACGGGCGAGTCGAGGCCAAACGCCGCCCTGTCGCTGCTATAGTATCGGCTCCCTCGCTGGACGGACTTCGTCACTCGGGAGCTTGAGTGCGGGACGAGAGCGCGAGACAAGTGTCGATCGCGGCCAAGTACATGCGGCCGCGGCAAGGGCATGCCAGCCTCAGGCCGGACGTGCACAAGGTCTTCGCCGCCGCGCTCACTCGGCGGCTCACGGTCGTCTGCGCGCCGGCCGGCTACGGCAAGACCACCACCGCGGCGGCCGCGCTCGAACGACTCGACTGCGTCGACTCGTGGTACAAGCTCGACCTCCTCGACCACGACCCCCTCGCCTTCCTCGCCGGTCTGGTGCGCGCCGTCCAGCGTTCGTGCCCCGGCTTCGGCGACGCACTCCTCCTGGAGCTCGAATCCGGACCGGTCCAGGAACTGGCGGCAGAGGTGCTCGCCGCCCGCTTCTGCTCCGAATGCGACCGGCTCGTGACGGCGGATCGTCACATCGTCCTCGACGACTACCACGAGGCCATGGACGCAGCAGCGATGAACGACGTGCTCGGCTACCTGCTGGAGAACTGCCCGTCGACCATCCATTTCGTGGTCCTGACGCGCTACGAACCGGCCTTTCGGCTCGAGAAGCTCCACCTCGGCGGCGAGGTCGCGCGCATCCCACGCGATCTGCTGCTCTTCGACGAGGAGCAGGTCGCGGACGTGCTGCGCGAACGCTCCGGAGACGACCACGATCCCGCGCACATCCGCAGGCTGCTCGAGCTCACGGAAGGTTGGCCGGCGAGCGTCGTGCTCGCGGGGATGGCCCTTTCCTGGCTCGACGTCACGTCGCTCCGAGAAGCTCTGAGTGACCCCCGCCTCAGGACTGACGTGTTCTCGTACCTCGCCGAGCAGGTGTTCCAGCGTCAGAGCCACGCGATACAGCACTTCCTCCTGCGCACCTGCTGCCCCGATCACGTGACGGTGGACCTCGCCGAGAGACTCACGGGCACGAGCGGCGCCTCACGCCACCTCCACTTTCTGACCCGCAACCACGTCTTCACGTTCAACACCGACCGAGCCGGCGCCTACCGGTACCACAATCTGCTCCGGGACTTCCTCCGTCAGCGCTACGTCCAGGAACGGGGAGGGGCGGAGTACCACGCCTTGCAGATCGAGACGGCGGTCACGCTCGAGGACACCGGAGACCGTTCCGCGGCCATCGACCTTCTCCTCGCGGCGAACGAACTCACGCCCGCCCTCGAGATGGTAGCTCGAGGCGGCGAGGCTGAGCTGGAGCATCGCCCCTCTGAGCAATTGCGCCTCTGGCTCGAGCAGCTGTCGCCGGCGCTGGAGGCAGGCCGGCCGTGGGCGCTGGTGGTGGCCGGGGTGGTCGGAGCTCGCGAGAGCCGATTCGCGGCCGCGCTCTCTGATCTGCGCCGTGCGGCGGATGTCCTCGAACGCGAAGGCGACCGCGAGGGGCTCTATCAGGTCCTCTCCATCGTCGAGTGGGCGGAGTTCTGGTCCGGCGACTCGTCGGCCAGCATGGCCACCTCGGCTCGCGCCCTGGAATATGCGACCTCGGATTCCCAACGCCTGCACACTCTGCTCAGTCTGCTCTCGGCCGCACTGGACATGCGGCGCTGGGACACCGTCACCTCGGCCTCGACCCGAGCGGATGCGCTGCTGCCGCGCGCGAGACCCGAAGAGGCCGCTCGCGCCCAGGCCCTGCGTGCTCACGCCGCCTTCTACAAGGGCGATGTGCGCGCCGCGCGCGACCTGATCGGCGACTGCAACGATCCGCGGCAGACGGCGTCCCAGCGGGCGGCGACGCTCAACACATACGGGATGATCGAAACGGCTCTGGGGGAGTACACGGCAGCGTTCGAGCACCTGCGAGAGGCCGCAGAGGCAGCCGCGGGCTTCGGCCACGATCTGGCCTCCTACATGATTGAGGACAGCCTCGCCTGTCTTGCTGCCGCCCAAGGCTACTTGGAGCCATCCCTACGCAGCCTCGAGGTGCTGGGGTCCGATTCCGCGCACATCCAAGAAGCTTCGTTGCTCGCGTTCGTGCTGTGTCACCAAGGCACTGTGCTTCGCCGGTCGGGAGCGGTGGAAGAGAGCGTCGAACGGACGGAGCTGGCGAGACAGACAGTGCCGGTGGAACGGGACCCTTACCTCGTACTCAACGCGGCGTCAAACCTCGCGTACTCGGAGGGTCTCCTGGGGGCCGCACGATCGGGCACGCTCATGCGTCTGTCCGCGGACGCCGAGTCCGCCGGACTGCAGTTCGTCGAGTACAAGGCTCTCCTCTTCGCGGCCGTCCTCACCGATATCGAGGGCGAAGGTAGCAAAGCAGTCGGGCTTCTCGAACACTGCCTGCCGCGCCAACTGGAACTCGGCCACATCAATCTCATCGCCCAGGAACTGTGCCCGCGCGCCGCGCTCGCGAGCCTCGTGATCCGGCGACACCGGAGCAACGGGCTCGGGCCTGCGTTGCTGCAGGCGCTGAGCCGGCACTGGGCGTTCGACGAAGCCGCCCAGACCCTGAGGGAGCGCTGCACTTCACAAGTGCATACTTGGCTCGACCACCTCACCGCGGGCCGCCGTCCCAACGCCGCTCACGACCAGGACGCGACCTGCCCGGGCCCACGGCGAGGTGCCCGGGACGGATCCTCACCACCGCGCGGAAGCACCGCCATCGATGAGCTCACAGTGCGCGAGCGGCAGGTGCTCGGGCTGATGGCTCAGGACAGATCGAACGAAGAGATCGCCGGTGAGTTGTTCATCGCCCTTTCCACCGTCAAGACGCACGTGAATCACATCCTGCGCAAGCTCGGCCAGACGAAGCGCATCGGCGCCGTCCTCGAGTACCAGCGGCTCACCGAGCCCGGCGCTCACGCGCGGCTGTACCGCCCACCGGGTCTCCACCCCCGCCCGTGACGGGAAATCCACCCTGGGTATGATTCCCCAGGAGTGCGGCGTCGCTAGCCTCTCCTCACCGCAACCAGGTCCACCGAGGAGACAGCGATGGAATCGTCAATCTCAGTCACCTACATCGAGTCCGCCACAATGAGCCAGCGCAAGAAGACGGTCATCGACATCTTGAGGGACAGCCACGATTTCGTCTCCGGCGAGGCCATGAGCGCCGTGCTGGGCATCTCGCGCAATGCGGTGCACAAGCACGTGAAGTCGCTGCGCAAACGCGGCTACCGGATCGTCGGCGTCTCGCGTCGCGGGTACCGCCTCGAGGACGAGCCCGCGCGACTGTCGATGGGCCACGTCACCCAGCGCACCGCGGACTGCATGTTCGGGCACTCCTTCCGCTACCATGACGAGATCGAGTCCACCAACGTCGAGGCCAAGGCCCTCGCCGTCAAGGGCGCCCCCGAGGGCACCGTGGTGGTCGCGGAGGCGCAGACGGCCGGCCGGGGTCGCCTCGGGCGGCGCTGGACGTCTCCGGCCGGCAAGGGATTGCTGTTCTCGGTGATCCTGCGCCCGCCCCTGGCGATGAGCGAGGCGCACCTGCTCACACTCGTTGCCGCCGCGGCCGCCGCCGAGGCGATCGAGAAGCACGTCCCGGCACGTGTGGCCATCAAGTGGCCCAACGACCTCTTCATCGGCGACCGTAAGACGGGCGGCATCCTCATGGAGGTCTCCGGTGAACAAGACGAGGTGGACTGGGTCGTCCTCGGCATCGGCCTGAACGTGAACACCGAGTTCGGCGAACTCCCGGTCGCGCTGCGGCGCACGGCCACCTCGCTCCGGATGGCGAGCGGCGACACGATTGACCGAAGCGACGTCCTCGCCAGCCTGCTGCTCAGCCTGGAGATGCACTACAAGGCCGCGCTCCGTGGCGGCTTCGAGCGCGCGCTGACCGCGTTCCGGGAGCGCGACTACCTCCTGGCGCGGACCATCAGCGTCGAGACGCGCCAAGGGCCTGTGGTCGGCGCCGCGGCCGGCATCGACGACCGCGGCGCGCTCCTCGTCGAGCTCCCGCACCGGAGAGTGCGGAGTTTCCACTCCGGCGACGTCACCGTTCGCGCCTGAGCGCCCCGGGCCCCGGGGTGGCCATTTGACGGCCGCCCGGGGGCCGGGTACATTGTCACCTCTCTTCACTCCAGAGAGGTTGACGATTGCGGCGCCTCACCACACAGGAGCTTGCCACAGCCGCCCTGTTCACGGCGCTCATCTCCATCTCGGGGTTCGTCGCCATCCCCGTCGGCGCCGTGCCGTTCACCCTCCAGGTGTATGTGGTGCTCCTTGCCGCCATGGTACTCGGGCCGCGCCTGGGGACGCTGAGCGTGATGGCGTACCTCGTCCTCGGCCTCTTCGCCCCGGTGTACGCAGGCGGCGGGTCGGGCCTCGGCGTCGTGGTCGGTCCCACCGGAGGTTACCTCTGGGGGTTCATCGGCGCCGCGCTGGTCGCTGGGCTGATCGCTCAGCGAGGGGGGAGTACCGTACCGCGGCTGCTGATGGCCGGCCTCGCGGGCCTGGTGCCCGTGTACGCGCTTGGAACGACCTGGCTGGCGCTCCAACTCGGGCTGGGACCCGGCGCGGCGATGCTCACGGGCGTGATCCCGTTCGTGTGGATGGACGTGGTGAAGGCGGGAGCCGCCGCCCTGACGGCGCACGCGCTCGTCAGCCTGCCGCTGGGTCTTCCTGCCGTGTCACGGCGAGGCCGCTGACGTCGGCGAGCGCGCGGCCTCGCAGCCGGAGGTTGATGCGGCCGCGCTCATACTCGCCCATGAAGTCCGTCGAGCTGCCGTCGCGATAGGCGAGATCCTTGTCCCGCAGCACCTTGGCGAGGATCTCGACGTAGGTCGCGTCCAGCGTACTCCCGGCCATCATGCGCAGCTCTTTGAGCGCCTCGAAGGAGCTGCGGGCTCCGCGATACGGCC
This sequence comes from uncultured Thermoleophilia bacterium, assembly GCA_964545565.1. Lineage (GTDB taxonomy): Bacteria > Actinomycetota > Thermoleophilia > UBA2241 > UBA2241 > CAIXSE01. Next base: position 18,743 of record CAZJGT010000006.1, on the reverse strand, counting down.
GGTCCGACGTCATGGCGTGGTAGCTGTCGGCGACGGCGAGGACCTTACTGAGCTCCGGGATCGACTCGCTGCGGATCCCGTTTGGGTAGCCGCTGCCGTCCAGACGCTCGTGATGGTAGCGGACGATGTCGGCGACCTCCTGGTAGGCGGCCAGGTGCGAGAGCACCTCGGCGCCCTTCTCCGGATGCTGGCGGATGAACGCCCACTCCTCCTCGTCGAGCGCGCCGGCCTTTCGCAACACGGCGTCCGGCACGCCGACCTTGCCGAGGTCGTGGAGAAGCCCCGCGAAGTGCAGAGCCTCGGCCTCCTCTTCAGGAAGCTGCAGGGCGATGGCCATGTCGCGGCAGTACATCGCGACCGCCGCCGAATGCTGCGCCGTGTATTCGTCCTTGCTGTCGAGCAGGACGACCATCGCGGCGGCGAGCCCGATGTTCATCTCCAGGTACTGGTCGCTGAGTTCCGTCTGTCGCGCCACGTGCTCTCGTTCGCGCACCAGGAGCTTGAACATGTACTGGGCGGCGAAGAGCGGCACGAAGAGCAGCGCGACGGCGATGATGCCGGCGGCTGCGTAGAGCGCCGCGATGGCGAGGCCGAGCAGCAGGAGCACGCCGAGCGAGCGCAAGAACGGCGGCATCTCTTCTCGCCAGAAGGCGCCGAAGCGGCGGTGGTACTTGACGCGCATCCCGACGCTCAGGAGGACGAGGTTGGTCGCCTCGAAGACCACGGCCGCGGCGACGCCGGCGCCGATGAGCCCGAGCGTCACCTGGTCAAGCTGCACCCCGAGCGGCTCAAGCAGTGCGTCGAACGCGAGTGAAGCCAAGAAGACCGCCACAACGAAGTTCACGGTGTTATACACGACCACCGCGCGCGAGCTCTCGCGCCAGGCGCCCCACAGGCCGACGGCCACAGCGACGCCGATCGCCGGCAGCCTGCCGGTGAACATGATGGCCAGGAGAATCGGCAGATTGAAGGCCGCGAGCGTTACGCGATCGGAAATCTCAACCGACATCTCGTCGGCGACGATGGCGAGGATGGCGAACACCACGGCGTCTCGGATCACCGCCGTCGAGACGGGGATCGGCCCCGGAAAGAGCAACGCGTACGTCACGGCGGACCCGGCGCAGAGCGCCAGGCCCAACGTGAGCACGCGGTAGTCACGCTCAGCTAGAGACACGGTACCTCTCGGGGTGTGCAGTGACCCGTCTATCGGCACCGATTGTACGGAGCTTGAGCGCTCAGTGCATCTTGCTGCCGCCGCCGCTCGTCACGAGCGCGACCAGCAGCGAGGCGAGCGTCTTCTCGATCCTTTTGCTCATGGTGTTACCTCAGTCGCTCGGTCGCTCGCCGTCAGTGCATCTTCCCGCCGAAACGGATGTGCATCTTGCCACCGAACTTGATGTGCATCTTTCCACCAAAGCGCATGATTCCCTCCAAGCGTCTCAAGGTTTCGCCACCACCTGCCGATACCAAATGGTTGACGATGCTGTGACGCGACTCTACGGACGCCAGGCTGGCCTCGCCTACCCCGCATGTTTGGACAAACCGGGCAAGGTTCTCCACCCAAGTTGCCAGATTGGACAACGCCTTCTGCCCTGCGTCGCGGCGGCGGCGGCGTCCCGCGACACGGCACCCCTCTTGGTGTACGCTTCGGGCGCGGTTGCCGCAGGCGCGCCGCGGGGTCCGGGTCTTCCGCGATCCGCCCAGGCCAAGTCGCTCCGAGGGGGAACAGCGATAGAGTCGAACGCCGCCGTCACCGAGACGCAGGTCGGGCCCCTCAACCGCAACACGACCTTCTTGCTGCTCTGGGCGGGGCAGTTCGTCTCGCAGATCGGCGACCGCCTGGCCGCCCTCGCCTTCCCCTGGCTGGTCTATACGACCACGGGCTCCGCCGTGGGGACGGGTGCGGTGTTCGCGCTGTACACGCTCCCGTACGTCCTCTTCGGAGCCTTCGCCGGCGTCGCCGTGGACCGCCTCGACAAGCGGCGACTCATGATCGCCGCTGACCTCGTCCGTGCCGGCCTCGTCCTCATGGTGCCGGTCCTGGCCGCTCGCTCGCTGCCCGCCATCTTCGTCCTCAGCTTCGCGATCTCCAGCGCGGCGGTGTTCTTCGATCCCGCCAAGCTGGCCGTGCTCCCCGAGATCGTCCCAGCGAGCCGGCTGCTGCGCGCCAACTCACTGCTCTCGACCGGCGAGAACCTCACCGAGATCCTCGGCTGGGCGTTCGCCGGCGTGCTGCTCGCCTCGGTCAGCACCTCGGTCGCGTTCCAGCTGGACGCGGCCACCTTCGGCGTCTCGGCCGTGGCCCTTGGGCTCATGCGGTATCAGGCGCCGGCGCGCGCGGCTGCGGAGCGGAGCGCGCGCGCCGTCTGGCGCGAGTTGCAGGAGGGATTCAGCCTGCTGCGCCGCGACCGCGGGCTTCGCGCCAACACCGTCATGGTCCTCGTATGCGTGGCCGGGCTCGGCGCCTCCTACCCCCTCACCTTCCTCCTCGCCGTCAGCGTCTTCGAGGGCGGCACGAAGGCGTTCGGCCTTCTCGAGGCGGTAGTGGGCGGCGGGTATCTCGTCGGCTCACTGGCCGTCGTCGCCTTCGCCCCGCAGGTGCGCAAAGGCCACCTCATGATCGGCGGCCTCGCGCTGATGGGCTGCTGCCTCGCCCTGGTCGCGATCACCGATTCCGTCTGGGTCGCGGCGATCCCGTTCGCCGTCTTCGGCGCCGCCAATGCCGCAGCCCTCATCGCCGTGGACACCTATCTGCAGCAGGTCGTGCCTCAGGGCATGCGCGGCCGTGCCCTGGGGACGCGGTTCACGCTCACGCAGGGCACTTATGCGCTCTCGGTGCTGGCGGCCGGCGCCCTCGCGGGCATCATCGACGTGCGTGTCTTGTTCGTCGTCGCGGGGGTCATCGTGGCGGCATCGGCTCTGGTCGGGGCGCTGTCACGCGAGGTCCGGCAGTCCTGATCGCACGGTGACGGCTGGCCGCCCGGCCGCCCCGGCCGCCGAGGGGGTGATAGCCTTGGCCTGCGTTGCGCGCGGCGACGCGCCGGAGTGGGGTCGGCCGTCGATCCCCGCCGTGGACGCAAGGACGCCATGACCTCCCGGGACAGCACACAGACGTCCGGCGACGCCGGCACACCACGCACGAGCTGGCTTCAGCTGGGCGTGGTCAGCGCCGCCGAGTTCGTGGTGTGGACGGGCTTCGGGGCGATCATCCCCTTCCTCCCCATCTTCCTCGCGGAGCAGGCGCACACGTCGATGGCGCTGTGGGCCGTCATCGCGGCGATGTTCTACGTCGGCACCCTGGTGTTCTCGTCGCCCCTCGGGTGGCTCAGCGACACCATCGGGAGAAAGCCGGTGATGGTCGGCGGGGCGGTCGTCTACACCGTCTCGCTCCTGTTGTTCACCACCACCGTGGACCCCTACTGGTTCATCCTCTTCAGGCTACTTGAAGGCATGGGGACCGCGGCGTTCGGGCCCGCGGCGCAGGCGTTCGTCGCCGACATCACGACGGAGCGGAACCGCAGCAAGGCGTACGGGATCCTGACCACGGCGCAATTCGGCGGGCTGATCATCGGACCGGCGCTCGCGGCGCCCTTGTACAGCCTGGCCGGGGAGGGCAAGAGCGGCTTCTACGCGATCTTCTACTTCGGCGGCATCCTCTCCGGCGTCGCCCTGGCGGCGGTGATCGTGTTCGTGCGCGAGCCGGCGGCGCTGAGCACGCGGCGCTCGCAGCGCCGCCGCGAGAGAGAGGCCGGCGGACGCGCGCCCGGCCGGCCGCCGTGGCGTACGGTCTTCACGCCGGCGATCTGGGCCTTCGTCATCGTCGCCTTCACCAGCCACTACGCGATGGGCGCCTTCGACGTGGTCTGGAGCTTGTGGCTCGATCACCTGGGCGCGTCGATGACCTTCATAAGCCTGACGTGGGTCGCCTTCAGCGTGCCCATGCTGTTGAGCTTCGTCGGAGGGATGGTGGCCGACCGCTACAGCCGCTACTGGCTCTTCGTGGTCGGCTACGCACTCTCGGGCATCGCCTGGATCTTCTACGGCGTCACGACCAACTTCACCCTTTTCGTGGTGGTCAACGTGCTCGAAGGCCTCGCCATCGCCTTCGCGTACCCGGCCAAGCAGGCCTTTCTGATCCAGGTGAGCCCGCGGCGCTGGATCGGCACGGTGACGGGCGTGGAGGCCACCTCCATGCAGCTGGCCGGCCTGCTCGGGTCTCTCACGGCTCCCCTCTTGTTCGCGAAGATGTCTGGGCACGTGCTCGCCTTGGCGGGCGGCGTCAGCCTGACGGGCCTGGCGGTGGCGGCGCCGATCCTGTATCGCGCCTGGAGGCAGCTCACCAAGGCCGGGGGAATGCCGCCGCAGGCGGAACTGGAGAGTCTTGCCGACGCGGCACGGCCCGTCTATGCGAGCGAGCCACCGCGGGGTCCTGAGTGAAGCCTCCCGCAGGTCAGTAGCGGCGCACCTCGCGATACAGGGTATCGCGCTGCACCGGTGTGCGGCCGGCCGCACGGATGAGCCGCACCATCTCCTCGACGTCGCACTGGTTGCGGACGCCGGCCGCGGCGACCACGTTCTCCTCGATCATCGTCGAGCCCATGTCGTTGGCGCCGAAGGCGAGGGCGACTTGGCCCATGCGCAGGCCCTGCGTGACCCAGGACGCCTGCACGTTGGGCACGTTGTCCAGGTAGATGCGGGTCACGGCGAGCATCATCAGGTAGTCCACACCGGTGGTCGGCGTGTGGCCGGCCTGCAGTTCCGTGTTGCCGGCCTGGAACGTCCACGGGATGAAGGCGGTGAAGCCGCCGGTCTCGTCCTGCAGGTCGCGGATGCGACGCAGATGCTCGACGCGCTCCGCCGGCGTGTCGAGCGAGCCGAACATCATCGTCGCCGTGGTCTTCATGCCGAGGCCGTGGGCGACGCGCATGACGTTCAGCCACGTGTTCGTGGGGATCTTGTGCGGGCTGATGGCCGTGCGCACGCGATCGACCAGCACTTCGGCGCCGCCGCCGGGCACACTGTCGAGGCCGGCGGCGTGCAGGCGCGTCAGCGTCTCCTCGACCGTCAGGTCGCTCTGCTTCGCGATGTGCACGATCTCGGGCGGCGAGAGCGCGTGGAGATGGATGGGGTAGCGCGCCTTGATGCCGCTGAAGACCTCCTCGAACCAGCAGATGTCGAGGTCCGGGTGGAGGCCGCCCTGCATCATGATTGCGGTGCCACCGAGCTCCAGGGTCTCCTCGATCTTGCGGTGGATGTCGGCCGCGGCAAGCAGGTAACCCTCGCCGCTGCCCGGCTTCTTGTAGAAGGCGCAGAAGCGGCAGCCCGAGATGCAGTAATCGGTGTAGTTGATGTTGCGGTCGACGATGAAGGTCACCTCGTCGACTGGGTGGAGGCGGCGACGGGCGGCGTCGGCGCGCGCGCCGACGCCGAGCAGGTCGCCGCCCTCGAGCAGCGCGAGCGCCTCCTCGTCACTGACCCGCTCGGCACCGGCAGGGCCGGCGGGGCTCGCCCCGCGGTGTGGGAACTGGCTGTCGTCGCGGTTCACGATCACGCCTCGCCGCCGTGGAACCGCCAGATCATCTCGACGTAGTCGAAACCGTGCCCCGTCGTGTCGTGATGGACGTGCATGCCGTCGATGACTTCATCGCCGGGGGTGAGGATGAAGCCGAGAGCCGTGTGAAAGGCGATGGACTTGGTGTTCCATGCGCCGGTCTCGGCGAAGACCTCACCGCGGCCATGGTCTCGCGTCATCTCCGCGAACCGCTCGTACATCTGTCGGCCGATGCCGGCCCCGCGATGCTCGGGCCGGACGCCCGCGTAGTGGATGTAGCCCGCCTCGGGCATGCGCTGTGACATCAGCCCCACGAGAAAGGCGACGAGCCGGTTCCCGTCTTCGACGACCAGGCAGGTGTCGCCGAAATGCTGGAACAGCTGCGGGCAGACGGCATGGACCATGTGCCGTCCGGGCCACCACGCGTCGATGGCGGCAGAGACCGCCTCAGCGTCGGACGGCTCCGCGCTGCGCCAGGTGAGGTGGGAGAGGGTCACGGGGAAGCCTCCAGGCTGAGGAAGAGCTGGTAGCGCGCCAGGTGATCGCCGCGCGCGGGTCCTCCCAAACCGGGACCGGTGCGAGCCAAAGCGTCCTTCCGCATCAGGCGCCGACGGCCGGGTCGTCGAGTCGCGGGACCCGGTCCAGTTCACCGATCGCCGCGGCGCGCCGGTAGAACTCGGCCAGACCGGCGCGGTAGTCCGGCGTGAACCCGAACTTCAGCTTGTCGAAATAAGCCATGAGATACGCCCGGCTGAAGTCGTAGACCTGGGCCGCGGCGGCCGCCGTGGTCTCCGGCGCCGCCGCGCACGCGTCGCGCGACGCGAGGAGCGCGGCGCCGATCGCGGCGGCCGCCTCGGGGCGCGCCTCCGCGAAGTCGCGACGCGCGGCGCAGACGGCGTAGACCATGGGCAGTCCCGTCACGCTCTTCCACTCGGCGCCGAGGTCGAAGTGGTACGGGTATGCCGCGACGCGCAGCAGGTGCAGCGCCTCGTCGCCGATGAGCAGCAAGGCGTCGAACCCCTCGAGCACCTCCGAGAGTGGGCCCTCGCGTGGCGCGAACTCCGGCTCGATACCCCATTCGCGGCACAGCACCTTGAGCAGGCAGATGGAGGTCGCGCTCTTCTCCGTCAACGCGACCCGCCTGACGTGCTCCAGCGGCGTGCGTGTGAAGAGCTGGATCGAGTCGACGGCGCCGAACGAGCTGATGGAGACCTGGGGCAGCAACAGCAGCTGGTCGGCGTCACGAGCGAAGGCGATCGATGACGGCAGCGCCACGTCGATCGTCCCCTCCACCAGCATCTCGTTCAGCTCCGCCGGATACCCCTCGACGATCTCGGCGCCGACGCCGCGGGAGGCGAGCTCCCGTGCGAAGTGGTGATAGAGGGGAAAGCAGTTGACGAACTCGATGCGCCCGACGCGCACCGGCGGTGAGTCAGCCGCCGTCATCGTACCGCCGTACCACGTTGTAGAGCGTATCCCGCTCCACCGGCTCCCGACCGGCGGCGCGGATGACGCGTACGAGCTCCGCTCGGCTGAGCTCCTGTGCGGTATCGACGCCGGCAGCGTGGCTGATCCTCTCCTCGACCACCGTCCCGTCGAGGTCGTTGACACCGAAGGCCAGCGACACCTGTGCGAGCTTGAGGCCGACGTTGATCCAGAACGCCTTGACGTGGCGGAAGTTGTCGAGCACGAGACGGCCCACGGCGAGCATCTTCAGGTCGTCGAAGCCGGTCGGTCCGGACAGCTCGCTGAGCCCGGTGTTCGCCGGCTGGAACGAGAGCGGGATGAAGGCGTTGAAGCCGCCGGTGTCGTCCTGGAGCTCGCGGAGTCGGACCATGTGGTCCGCGAGCTCCTCCGCCGTCTCCACGTGCCCGTAGAGCATCGTCGCGTTCGACTTGAGCCCCGCCCCGTGGGCCTCCCGCATCACGTCGAGCCACTTCTGGCCGCTGATCTTGCGCTCGCAGATGAGGTCGCGTACGCGGCCGCTGAAGACTTCGGCGCCGCCGCCGGGCAACGAGCCGAGGCCGGCGTCCTTGAGCTCTCGCAGGACCTCGGCCACCGGCTTGCCGCTGATCGTGGCGAAGTGCGCGATCTCGCTCGCCGTGAACGCCTGGATGTGGACGTCGGGCGCGAGGTCGCGCAGGGCGCGCATCATCTCGAGGTAGTAGTCGAACGGCAGGTCGGGGTGTTCTCCCCCGACGATGTGGATCTCGCTGACGCCTCCGGCCGAGAGCGTCTCGCGCGCCTTGGCGACGACCTCGTCGACGCTGAGCGTGTACGCGTCGGCATCGCCGTCGTCGTGGCTGAAGGCGCAGAAGAGACAGCGGTTGCGGCACACATTGGTGTGGTTGATGTGCCGGTTGCAGATGAAGTAGACGTCGTCGCCGACGTCGCGGCCGCGGGCGAAGTCGGCCATGGCGCCCAGGGCGAGGATATCGTTGCTGGAGAGCAGTTCGGTCGCGTCTTCGGCGCACAGCCTCTCGGAGGCCTCGACCTTGCGCCAGATATGGTCGAGGCCGGCGCGCGCGGCGAGCGCGGAGATCTCACGTGGGTTCACGAAGTCGACTCCGAAGGTCGTCAGCTGTAGCGGTCGACGACCTGCGTCGCCACCTGTGCGAGCAACTCACGCTCCACGGTGTCGGGGCAGGAAGCGAGGACCGACCTGGCTTTCTCAATGTACCGCAAAGCGTCGTCGCGGGCACGCTGGACGGCACCGCTCCCCGCGACGACGGCGAGGATGGAGGCGACCGCCGCGTCGTCCAGCCCCGGACTCTCCAACATGGCGGCGAGGTCCGGCCGCGCCTCGAGCGCGTAGATGAGCGGTAGCGTGATCGTGCCGTCGCGCACGTCTGTGCCGGGCCGCTTGCCAGTCGCCGCCTCGTCGCCGCAGCAGTCGAGGATGTCGTCGAAGACCTGGAAGCCGATGCCGATGAGGCGGCCGTACTCGCCGACGGCGTCGGCCGCCTCGTCCCCGACGTCCGAGAGCAGGGCGCCGAGCTTGCACGCGGCGGCGAAGAGATCGGCCGTCTTGCGCTCACAGCGGCGGATATACGCATCCACGCGAAGGCGGACGGCGTACGCCTCCGCGCGCTGCAGGACCTCACCCTCGCTGAGCCCGACCGCGGTGGCGCTCAGCAGATCGACCGCGTCCGGGACGCCGGCGCCGACCAGCTCGGAGAAGGCGCGGGCGAGGAGGTAGTTGCCGGCGGACACCGCCGTCGCCGTCCCGTACCGGTGAGCCACCGTGGGGCGACCGCGCCGCAGATCGGCGCGGTCGAGGACGTCGTCGTGGACGAGCGTCGCCATGTGCAGGAGTTCGACCGCGGTGGCGGCGCGCAGCACCGGCTCGCTCGCCGTCTCGCCACGGCGAGCGCAGAGTAGCGTGAGCAGCGGCCGCACCCGTTTACCCCCGGCCGAGAGCGTGGTCCGGCAGGCGTCGCCGAGCTCGCCGGGATAGCCGGACGCGACGGTGGCGAGGCGCTCCTCGACGAGCTCAAGCCCGCGGGCGAGGCGGCGCTTCTGCGCTACGGAACGCCACGACAGCGCCGGCCTGCTCACGTGGGTACCTCACCCGTGTGCAGCGCCACGGCGCCGAAGCCGAGTCTCCGGTAGCGCACGTTCGCGAGACCGGCGCCGGCCATGATGGCGGCGAGCTCGTCCGCCCGAGGGAACGCCGCCACCGACGCGGGCAGATACGCGTATGCCGACGGGTCACCCGTGAGGAAGCGCCCCAGTACCGGGACGACGCGGCCGAGCCAGATGTCGTGGAAGCGCTTGCCGAAGCCCTCCGGGGCCTGCGTCGACTCGAGACAGACCACGCGGCCCCCGGGGCGGGTCACGCGCACCATTTCGCGGAAGGCGCGGCGTACGTCCGGGACGTTGCGCACGCCCCAGCCGACGGTGACCGCGGCGAACTCGCCGTCGGCGAACGGCAGGCTCAGGAGGTCGCCGGCCACGAAGTCACGCGGACGCGAGAGGCCGCGGCGCTCGCGGGAGGCCGCCTTCTGCCGCGCGCGGGCGAGCATCGCAGGCGTGAAATCGAGCCCGGTCACCCGGCAGGTGGGGCAAGCGTCGACGAGGCTGAGCGTAAGGTCGCCGGTACCGCAGCACGCGTCCAGCACCCGGTCGCCGGGAGCCAGCCGCGCCTCCCGGGCGGCCAGGCGCCGCCAGCGGCCGTCCAGGCCCACCGTCATGACGCCGTTCATCAGGTCGTAGCGCGACGCGATGCCGCCGAACATGGCCTCGATGCGCAAGGGATCGCGGTCCATGGGGAGGTCGCCGGACCCGTGCACGGGTCGGCCGGGTCCCATCAGCGCCGGCCTCCGTCCCACGGTGGGAACAGATCCTGCTCGAACCCGAGGGCGCTCATCACCTTGCCGGCCACGTGATCGACGACGTCCTCGAGCGCCTGCGGCCGCGAGTAGAACCCGGGCATCGCGGGAGCGACGACGGCGCCGGCCTCCGCCAGCTCGAGCAGCCGACGCAGGTGGACCCGCGTGAGCGGCGTCTCCCGTGGCACCACCACGAGCCGCTTGCCCTCCTTGAGCGCGACGTCGGCGGCGCGATGCATGAGGGTACGCGTCGCGCCCAGAGCAATGTGGGCCGCCGTCGACATCGAACAGGGACAGATGACGACGGCGTCCGGGGCGCTGCTTCCGCTGGCGGGAAGCGCCCCCAGATCGTCCGGCGCGAAGACGTCCGCCGTCACGCCGGTGCGCTCGAGGAACGCCGCCGTGACGGCGTCGCGACCCGCGGCGTCCAGCGCCAACTCGTGCGCCAAGACAAGGATGCCGCTCTCGGAGATGCTGAGCTGGAGCTCGCAACCAGCCGCCGTCAGCGCCTGCACGAGCCGCGCGACATACGGAGCGCCGCTCGCGCCACTGACGCCGACGAAGATGCTCTGTGGTGGTCTGGTGCTCACGCCGGACCTCCCCTCTCGGGGTGACAGCCGTCGGTTCAGTCGATCGACCCGGCGTGGCACCGGCCGCCGTAGCAGCCCTGGGGGCCCGTGCCGCCGTTGCCGTGGCACTTCATGCACACGCTGCCCCGGGTGTACGTGTGGTTCGGATGGTCGGCGATGAACGCGCCGCTGTGCGGCAGGGAGACGCCATGGCAGCCGACGCAGAAGGAGTCGCTGTGGCACCTGCCGCACAGGCCCGGCGAACCCAGCGCCACGCCCGAGTGCTGGGCCATCCAGCCGGACGGATGCGGCATCTGCAGGCCGTGGCACCTGATGCAGCTGTCCTTGCCGTGGCATTTGACGCACTTCTGCTGGTTCTTCGGACTCCGCTGCGTATAGGCGCCGTGACTCGACATCCAGCCGGACGGGTGCGGCATCTGCAGGCCGTGGCAATCGATGCAGAACGTAGGATCGTCCTTGAGGTGGCAGGACACGCAGATGCTCTTGCCGCGGTCGACGACGATGCCGCCGTGGCTCTTCATCCAGCCTTGGGGGTGCGGCATCTGCAGACCGTTGTGACACTCCGTGCAGAAGACCTTGCCCTGGTGACACTCGGTGCACTGGCTCGGGGCGATGCGCAACGGCATCTTGACCTTGGGCGCGTCGGCGGGCACGCCGCCGACGTGGCAGATGTCGCAGTCGTCGGGGAGTTGCTTGCCGTCGTGACAGCGGGCGCAGATGGACATCTTGTCCTGCCCGGCGCGCGCGACCGCAGGACGCGTGCCTGGATGGGAGATGTTGGCGTGACACGTGAGGCACTGATACCCGGCCTCGCGCAGCCCCTTGTGGTTGACACGGATGTCGCCCACCACGATGTCCCGCTCGATCTGCTCGTTGGAATGGCACTGCGCGCAGGTGTCGGCGCCCACGTACGTCGTGATCGGGCGCTGATACGTGTCGGACACGAACAGGATGAGGTTGGTGACCCCTTGGATGTTCCGGATGAAGTAGTTGAAGACGCCGGGCTTGGTATGGCATTTCTGGCAACCGACGCCGGCTCGGTAGTGCGCCGACTGCTTGTAGGTGACCACCTGCGGCTTGATGATGTGGCACGTCTGGCAGGTGTCGATCCGGTTGACCGCTGAGAACCCGATGATGGCGGCGACGAGAAGCACGCCGAGCGCCGCCAGCACCCCGACGATCCACCTGCCGGGGATGCGGACGTCGAGCAGGACACGGCTCTTGGGCGGCTTGACCTCGCCCATCACTCACCCGCCCCCGTCGCCGCCGGCGTCGGAGACCCCGTCGCGGGCAGCTTGAACTCGACGCCCTCGAACAGCTGATGGGCCCGCGGCTCGCCGCTGTTGTGCGCCTCGTGACAGGCCTGGCAGTTGCCTACCACGTGGCAGTTGAAGCAGGTCCGCGTGCCGACGCGCTCCGCCGCCCGAGGATGCGTAGCCACGTAGTCGGCCGGGTGCGGCATCTTCACCTCGTGGCAGGTGACGCAGTACCTCTTGGTGTCGTGGCACTGCTCGCAGGCCTTCTCGCCCTTCTTGTCGACGGTCGAGCCGTGCTCCGAGATCCAGACGGCGTCGTGCGGCATCTCGACGCCGTTGTGGCACTTCGAGCAGGCGTCCGGTTCGACGTGGCACGCGCTGCACGTGGAGAGGATGCCGATCGAGCCGTGGCGGTCCATCCACGACGGATCCGCGTGCGAGACGGGCTGTGCCGCGTAGTCACGCTTGGTGTGGCAGAGGTCGCACTCGGCGGTCGCCACCTGCCCGGCGGCGTCGGTGTACTCGTTGTTGTGACAGAGCAGACACTGGTCCATCGACGGATACGTGCGCGAACCCTCGGGGACCGCGTCGCCGTGTGCCTGCGTGGAGTGGCAGCGGATGCAGAGGAAGCCGGCCTCGATGAGGTGCTTGTGCTGCACGCGGATGCCGTTCCTCGAGACCGGGTTGAAGAGCAGGTCGTTGTTGTGGCAGCGCCGGCACGACTGATTGAGCACCGTGCCGAGAATGGGCTTCTCGTAGTCGCCCTGGAGCTCGTGGATGGGCTGCTGGAGCGCCTCGAGCTTCGCGGTGAGGAAGAAGAACGGACCCGGCTTGCTGTGGCACTGCTCGCAGTTGACGCCGTTGTGCGCGGACAGGCGCCACTCGTCCACATACGGCACATGGCTCTTGCACGCTCCGCAGAATCGCGGCGTGGAGGTGACGGCGAGCGCCACGCCGACAGCCACCACCGCGATCGTGAGGACGATCGCCCCGATGGTGACGCCGCGTGTGGTGAGTCGGAAGCGCACAGGCAGGCCTCAGAGATTGATCGCGCTGGGGCGCGTGTTGTGGACGGCACGTCGGTGACAAAGCGTGCACTGGTAGCGATAGTCGTGGTCGAGCTTGACGCGGTGGCAGCGCTTGCAGGTCGCCTTGCCCGGCGCTCGCTGCACCGCATGGAACTTGCCGCGGTGGCAAGTGCGACAGCTCTTGACCCTCTTGCTGACGCGACTCGCATGCAGCCTCTGCTTGTGGCATGCCCCACAGGTGTACGTCTTGCCGATGGACCTGGCGTGCTGCGCCGCCTTTGCCGGGCCGCTGCCCTTGCCCTTGTGGCAACTGGCGCACTTGCTGTTGGCGACCTTCTTGCGGGCGTGCTTCACGGCGTGGCAACTGCGGCACTTCTTGTAGCCGGGACTCGATGCGGTGTAGAGGTGGAACGCGGCCGCCGTGGTGTGGCACTTGCCGCAGTCAGCCTTGTTGGCATGCTTCTGGAATCCGCTGTGGCACGCGGCGCAGTCGGCGAAGCCCGTCGCCTCTCCGCTGTGGTGCGGGCTCGACCCGGGATTGAAGACGCTGTCGCTCGTCGCGTGACAGGCCGTGCAGTTGGGGCTCGAGCCCAGATGCGGATCGGCGCCGTGCGTGAAGGGGATCGTGTAGTCCTTGTCGGCGGCGCTGTAGAGATGGCACTCCTGGCTGCAGGGCGCGCTCGTCGGAGTAGGCGACGGCGTCGGTGTCTCGGTCGGCGATGCCGTGGGCGTCTCGGTCGGCGTCGGAGTGGGCGTCTCGGTCGGCGTCGGAGTGGGCGTGGGAGTCGTGGAGAACGGCGTCGTATCCTGACCGGGGTAATGGCAGGTCCAGCAGGTGTCGCCGGGGTAGCTCTGGAATCCCGCGTGGCAGGTCGTACAGGTGGCGTCGGTCGGCGTGCCCTGGTCGTGGCAGGAACAACCCGTGGCGCCGTCGTGCGCCCAGGTAGTGAACGCGCCGGCCGGCGACGCCGAGAACGCAAGCGCGGCCACGGCGGCCGCCAGAAGCACGGCGACAGCTGCCGCGACGGGCGTCGCCCTTCGAAGCGGACTCTTCACTGTCCTCTCACCTCCCCGCCGCCGGACCGGCGACGTACAGCCACTCCCCTGCCCATGCGCGCCATACGGGGCTCAATCGAACACCGACCAGATGATGAACGCGGTCATCATGAGCGCGCTGACGCCGGCGATCAAGGTGATGGTCCACCAGATCACGTCGGCGGCGTAGGTCTTCCAGGTGATGCGCTTCTCGACAAGCACCTCGTTCAACGTGCCCTCGCGTACCCTGCGCGCGTACTCCAGCGGCCGTTCGGCCTTGTAGTGGTCGACGGGCAGTGAGCCCGTGAAGATCACCTTGTCGAGCGGGAAACTCTCCGGTTTGAGGTGCGCGCTGAAGAAGTGCACGAAGATGAAGATGACGCCCATGGCGAGCAGCGCCTCGTTGGAGTGGATCACGAGGGCGACGTTGAGCCAGTAGCCGGGCAGGACCCGCGTGACCTCGAGTGGGAACCACATCATGAAGCCCGTCAAGCCGATGATGACCGTGCCGGCGACCAGCGAGAGATAGTCGAACTTCTCCCAGTAGGTGTAGCGGTCGAACTGGGGCTTGGGCCCGCGGCCGAAGAACCAGGCGAACATGCCGATGATGTCGTGCACGTCCTTCTGGTTGAACATGAGTGGCATTCGACTGCGCATCTTGCCGCGGGTACGCAGCACCATGACGACCATGACGATCATCTCCGCGGTCCAGTAGAAGACCGTCACGATGGCGGCGATGCGGTGATAGACGCCGGCTGCGGTGACGCCGCCGAACCAGTCCATGAACCACTGCGCCCACGCGGTGTCCTGGTACTTGAGCGGCATACCCGTGAACACGAGCACGGTGAAGCTCGCGAAGACGAGGAAGTGCATCCAGCGGTGGAAGACACTGAACCGCCGGTACTCGATGCGCGTACGCACCTGCTTCTGAGCGCTCTCAGCCATGATGGCTTCGCCTGTAGAGGCCATCCTTGTACCCCCGGTAGATGTACAGGCCGGAGTGCACGAACCCGAACGTGAACACGACGCTCATGAGGACGACGTACGCCGCGTAGAAGGTCCACACGAGGAACGACGAGCGCGGGCTTTGCGGATTCACGTGCACCAGGAACTGGACGAAGTTCTCGTTGGCCCCCGGGTGACACTCACCGCAGGTCGCGACGAGGTTGGCCTCGTTGACCGGGCTCTCCGGATCCGACGCCGGCAGGATGCGGTGCCCGCCGTGACAGTCGGTGCAGACGGCGGTCTTGAGATCGCCCAGGGAGGAGGCCTTGCCGTGATAGCTGTCGAGGTAGGTCTTGAGTGCGTCCTCATGGCACTGCGCGCACAGGCCGTCGATCTGCGCCCGGAACTCGACCGATTCGGGGGGCAGGATGTTGTGCGCGTCATGGCAGTCGGCGCAGACCGGAGCCTCGTCGCTGGACTCACTGAAGACGAGGTCGCCGTGGAACGAGCCGCGGTACATCTCGAAGACGTCGGCGTGACAGTTGCGGCAGGCGTCGATCTTGGCGGTGGCGAGCCAATCCTGGGTCTGCTGCTCATCGTGCACACCGGGTTCGAAGCCCAGATGGCAGCTCGTGCAGGCGAGCTTGCCGTGGCGGGACGCCTCGTAGACGGCACGGTCGACGTAGATGCTCTTCTGCTGCCCCGCGACGTCGATGGTCTCGGCCTTGACGTCGGCGGAGCCGTGACACTCGAAGCACTCGTCGTTGGCCGGTGCGTTCAGGGCGTTGGTCGCCGTAGCGCTCGTTGCGGCGGCGGGGCCGGCGAAGCCGAGCACCGCCGCCGCGCACGCGACGGCGATGATCAGCACTGCGGTCGGGTGCTTGCTCACGGCGTGATCCTCACTCCCTCACGCTCGTGGCATCGGTCGCACATGCTGCGTGGGTGACAGACGAGGCAGGCGTCTCCGCTCTTGGCCGCGACACGTCCATGCTGCTTCAGCCAATCGTCGGGGTGCTGGACCCGGTGGCACTGCCCGCAGAAGTCGTCCTCGTCGTGGCAACCCATGCAGCCCGACCGGTCCTTCTTCGCCGTGGCGCCATGGGTGTAGCGCCACGTGCCGGAGAAGTGGTCGGGAGTCGGGTTGGCGTGACACGGATCGCAGAACTCGGCCTTGCTGTGATGGCAACGCAGGCAGCCCTCGAGATCGGCCAGCGCCTGCTGGCCGTGCGTCTCGAGGTAGCCCTTGGGGTGGACGTCGGCGGCCTGCGGCGTGAGGTGGCAGAAGTCGCAGCCCGTGGTCGACGCAGCCTCTTCATGGCACATGGAGCAGACGGCCATGGAGATCTTCGTGCCTCGCGTACCGGGATCCGGGTGCGCCACCTGGTCGTGGCAGTCGACACAGGTGAGGCCGCGCAGGTCGACATGGGCCTCGTGCGGCATGCGCACGTCGGCGAACTCGGACGGGATGTTCTTCAGCGTGTGACAGCTGAGGCAGTTCTCGCTGCCGGGACGCTCGCCTCTCTGCGAGACCTGCGGGACGTTGAGGTAATCCGCCCAGATGTTGAGCCACTCGCGCGTGCGCCACTTGACGGCGTTGACGGCGCCCGGGGGAATATGGCACTCCACGCACGAGACCATCGCGTGGGTAGACCGCTCCCAGGACTCCCCGGCCGGCTTGGTCGCCTTGCAGGAGGCGCAGTACGCGGGCGTTTCGGTGGCCCACACGGGGATCACCACGATCACCGCGAGGATGGCGACGAACCCGACGACCGCGAGCGCGGCGAACCACGTCTTGCGGTACCACGGACGCGGCTCCGGCTGATAGCTGTGACGCTGGCGGTCTGCGGTCAAGCTCCCGTTTCCCTCTGGCTCCTCAGACTGGCAGGGCTACCGGAACCGGGAGTCCCCATTCCCTGTGACCGGCGCGCACGATTGTACCATCCCGGGTATACGGCGGCGAGCCTCCGCGGCGCCTTGCCATCCCGAATCGACGTCGGCGCATCACGCCTATCCGCGGACTACCGAGAGGACGACCACGGCGCCGTACAACAGACCGACCGCGCCGTTGACGGTCATGAACCCCATGCCGACCCGGTGCAGACCACGCCTCGCGATGTCGACGTGCGGCCAGGCCAGCAGGCCGGAGACGGCGACGAGGCCGGCCCAGTAGACCCAGTCGAGGCCGGCCAGCGCACCCACGGCGGCCAGCAGGACGATCGTCAGCACGTGCGAGGCGGCGGCCGCGATCACGGCGCCGTGCTCCCCGATCGAGACCGGCAGGGAGTGCAGCCCCTGCGCGCGATCGAACTCGAGGTCGAAGCACGCGTACAGCACGTCGAAGCCGCCGACCCAGAGGCCGACGGCGAAAAAGAGCAGCCACGCCTCTGGCGCGACCGAGCCCGTCACCGCGATCCAGGCCGCGGCCGGCGCCAGCCCGAGGGTGAGGCCGAGGAAGTAGTGGCAGAACCACGTGAAGCGCTTGGTGTACGGATACAGCACGAACGCGGCCAGAGGGATGGGCCACAGATAGCGGCAAGGGGCGGAGAGGTTGAAGGCGGCGACCACGAGCAGAGCCACAGAGACGACGGTGAACGCCCAGACCTCGCGCCGGCCGAGACGACCGGAGGGCAGCTCACGCTCGGCCGTGCGTGGATTGCGCGCGTCGAGGCCGGCGTCGATCAGACGGTTGAGCGCCATGGCGGCACTGCGCGCGCCGACCATGGCGACGGTGATCCAGAGGATCTGGCTCCACGTGGGCCAGCCGCAGGCGGCGAGAAAGGCGCCGGCGTAGGCGAAGGGGAGCGCGTAGACGCTGTGCTCGATCTTGACGAGCCGCGCGAACAGCGTCGGCCGTGAAGCGGCGCCGGAAGACGCCACGCCGGGGTCAGGCGCCGGGGCCGGCCGGCTTGTCGGCCGGCGTATCGGCAGACGAGTCGGCCGTCTCGGCGACGCCGGGCGCACCGGCGTCGGGGGCGGCGTTCGCACCGGCTACGGCGAGCTCGGGCCGGCCGGGCTCGGTGCCGAAGTCGGCGAGGACGAAGGAGACCACGGCCACGATCACGGCGAAAAGCCCGACGACGAAGAGCACGGTATACACGATCAGGTCCGTGGGCCTGGCGACGCCGAGGTACGCGCTGATCGTCCAGCAGAGGATGGCGACCGCCCAGTTGGCGAGCGAGAGGATCAGCAGATGGCGATGGATGTTGCCGTGGAACACAGCCGCCTCCCCGGGTCGCGATCACGTCTTCTGTAGCGGCGGCCCCAGTGTACGAGCGCGCCGCGCCGGCGTAAAGCGACGAGCGCGCGCAGACGGTGGGCGGGGCGGCCGGACATGCCGGCGGACACCGGCCGGAGCCGCCGCCCTCACGCGAACGGGAGGCCCAGCTCCTTCCAGCGCTCGTCCACTCTGCGCACCACGCCGGGGTCCATGGCCAGCTCCTCCGGCCACTCCCGCGCGTGCCCCTCGTCGGGCCATGTCTTCGTGGCGTCGATCCCCATCTTGGCGCCGTAGCGGGCGAACGGGCTGGAGTGATCGAGCACGTCGAGTGGTCCCCGCTGGATGACGCAGTCGCGCTCGGGGTCGACGTTGTTGAACACCCGCCACGTGACCTCGCTGTAGTCGTGCACGTCGACGTGCTCGTCGACCACGACCACGAACTTGGTGAACATCATCTGCCCCATGCCCCACACGGCGTTCATGATCTTGCGCGCGTGGCCCGGGTACTCCTTGCGGATGCTGATGACGGCGCAGTCGTGGAACACGCCCTCGATCGGCAGGTCCATGTCGACGATCTCGGGCTGTACCAACTGGAGCAGCGGCAGGAAGAGGCGCTCCGTGGCCTTGCCCAGATAGGCGTCCTCCATCGGCGGCTTGCCGACGATGGTCGCCGGGTAGATGGGGTCGCGGCGGTGGCTCATGGCCGTGAGGTGGAACACCGGGTATCGATCGGCAAGGGAGTAGTAGCCGGTGTGGTCGCCGAACGGCCCCTCGAGCCGCGTCTCGCCCT
>CAZJGT010000005.1:1677-40223 GCA_964545565.1 uncultured Thermoleophilia bacterium | reverse complement strand
TCGGGCAACCCGCTCAGCATGGCCGCCGCGCGCGCCAGCTGGGAGCAGGTCATGACCGACGACGCGTACAAGCGCCTCAACCAGCTCAACGACCGCATCATCGCCGGCTGCGACGCCGTCTGCGCCAAGTACGACTTCCCGGGCTACACGGTCGGCATCTCGTCCAAGGGCTGCGTCAACTTCGCCAGCGGCAAGATCACCGACTACGAGTCGTTCATCAAGTACCAGGACCACGAGCTGGTGGCCCTCGCCTGGCTGTACAACTTCAACCGCGGCATCGTCATCGCTCCCGGTCGCGAGGAGGAGTGGACGCTGTCCATCACGCATTCCGACGAAGACATCGACAACTACGTCGCCGCCTTCGACGAGCTCATCAGGGACGTCAGCGCCTGAACTCGGGACGCCGACGGCCGGTCGCGCGCGCGAGCCGGCCCTCGGAGCGAAGGGGCGGGCGGCCTGCAGGCCGCCCGCCCCTTTCGTCGTCCTGATCCGGCCGCGCCCTCAGAGCACGGGGTGATCGGCTCCGCCGGCCGTGGCGTCGCCCTCTCCACCGGGGTCCTCATCCGCCGGATCGACCATATCGTCGAGCAGCTGGCTGACCTCGGACCATACGCTGTCGCGGTGCGCCTGCAACTCCGCGGCGTCCTCCGCCCGCGACTGCCGCTCCGCCTTGACCAGGAGGACGCCGGCGTCGGCGAGCTTGCCGAGGATGCTGACCACGGTGATCTCCTCGAGCCGACTCGCCTGGGTGATCTCCGTGACCGTCCGCTGGCCATCGACCTGGAGCATCACCATGAACTCGTCGCGAGCCATCGGGAGCGGGTTGCGAGGCAACGAATCGTAATCGCCGTTGCGTACCAGGACGGTGGACGCCTGCCCGAGCATCTCGACGGCCAGGCAGTACTCCCCGCCCAGCGCGGAGATATCGAGCAGCACCGCGTGCGTGTCCACGGTGATGAAGTCCACAGGCTGAGGCTCGGCATCGACGATGAACACGAACGTGCCGGCCGCCTCGAGCTTGGCGGCGACCAGTGTGTTGGCGATCTGCCGGGAGAGCACCTCGCGCACGGCGTCTTCGGCGACGGCCCCGTGCTGCACCAGGATGGTCCCCACGGGCCGCGGCCGCACCTCCTGCTCGGCCAGGGCGGCCGCCAGTTGCCGTTCGTTCACCAGCGCGCGCTTGAGGAGTTGACTGCCGATGACCGTGTCGGCGGCCACGCGCGTGGAGTCGCGCGTCTCGGCGATGCGGCCCTGGGTGAAGTGGACGTCGATGAGTCGCTGCGGACACTCGATGTGCAGTGTGCCCGAGCGGCGCATCCTGCCGAGCATCTGCAGGATCTCGACGACGCCGAAGGTGTCAAGTGTGCCCTGCATCGTGCCGCGGAGTCTATAATCGGGAGCGATGGACGTCGACCTGCACACCCACACCTACCCGGCCTCGGACTGCTCGCGCATCACGTATCGTGACTACATCGCCTGGTGCGTGGACAACCAGGTGGAAGCGGTCGCGCTCACCAACCACGGCGACCTGTCCGACAACCGTCGCCTGGGGCCCGCACTGGCGGCAGAGGGCGTGCTGCTCATCGACGGCGTTGAGATCAGCACCCTCTTCGGGGACTTCGTGCTCTTCTCCCCGGACCTCGACTACCTCGCGACCATGCGCAGCGTCCAGGACGCTCCGCGCGCCGGCGAGGTCCCGGACGACGCCGCCGTGGTATGGGTGCATCCGGGTGCGGGCGGCGGACGAAGCGGCTCCGCCTACTACCCGGGCATAGAGCGCATGGTCGCCGACGTCGTCGACGCCGTGGAGGTCTACAACGGGTCGTGGCTCGGCGACCGGTACGTCGCCGCGGCCGAGCAGATCGCCGCCGACCTCGGCGCCGCGCGCACCGGCGGCAGCGACGCGCACGACCCCGCCCGGCTCGGCAGTTGCTATACGGCGGTGCCGGACCCGGTGCGCTCGACCGCCGACGTGGTCGAGGCCCTGCGGACGCGGCGCACCGAGCCGTGCCGGCGAAAGGCGCCCGTCGCCAGGCGGCGGTTCGGGCTCTTCTGAGATGGACGCATCTGTCAAGCGGGGTGTTGTGACCTCCCTTTCTCACGGTGGCAGCTGCTGGGGTCGGGCGAACGCAACACGCGAGGGCCAGCCTCCTCGCGTCCATACTGACTAGGAGGCATCATGTGGACGTTGGATGTGCAGACGCAGCGCCGCGTGGTCTTCGTCGACATCACGCGTGATGTGGCCGGACTCGTGCGTGACTCCGGCGACGGAGCGGTCGTGGTCTTCGTCCAGCACACGACCGCGGGAGTGACCATCAACGAGGACGCAGACCCCTCCGTGCGGGCCGACTTCGAGATGACCCTGGAACGCCTCGTGCCGCCCGAGCTGCCCTTCACGCATGCCGAGGGCAACGCCGACGCGCACGTCAAGGCGAGCCTCATGGGCAGCAGCGTCACGGTGCCCGTGAGCGGTGGCGCCCTGCAGCTGGGCACGTGGCAGGGCATCTACTTCGCCGAGTTCGACGGGCCGAGACGGCGGCGCGTCCTCGTGACCTTCCTGCCGGCGTAGACCGAGCGGCCGCCCCGCTCCAGGCCGGCAGACCCTTCAGCGGCCGAGCACCTGCTCGAACAGATGCCGGAGCGGATCGGCGTTGAGCCTGCCGCCCCCATTGCGCAGGAGCAGCCGCTCGGCCGTGAGGTGCTGGCCCTGCGCCCACAGGCCGCGCAGCCAGTCGCCTGCGGCCTGCGTGGTGAACCACGCCTTGCCGAACTGATCCTGCAGCATCATGCGAAAGGCTCCTTCGAGCATCCACGCCCTGAGATAGCTGGCGCAGTAGAAGCCGTCGTCGACGTCGACGAGGTAGTTCTCTTCCGGCACGGCGACCAGGGTGGCGGAACTGAGCTGACGGCTGTACTCCGCCGGCATCGCCTCGAGCGCGCCCGTCTGCGCGTGCAGCGTGGTCTCGTAGGCGAGCTTCGCCGCGTAGCGGCGCATGAAGTAGAGGTCGTTGACGCTGGCGAAGCGGATGTAGTCGTCGCTGTCGTCGTAGTGGAGGATGCGGGACAGCCACTCGCGATTGAGCAGCAGGTGTTCGAGGATGAAGGCGAACCCCTCAGTGACCGCGTTGTCGCCGAGGTGCCGGTACTCGAAGGCGAGCTTGGGGTCCACATGGGCGAAATGCTCGGTGTGACCGGCTTCGTGCAGCAGCATCCCGAAGTCGTCCTGGCCGCCGTGCGGAAGGACGACGAGGTAGATCTCGTCCGGCACGCGCACGGGCGCGCAGAAAGCGCGCGGCGCCTTGAGCGCCCTGACCTCCGTGTCGAGGTGGACGTTGGGCTGCGCGTCGAGGTCGATGCCGATGCCGAGGAGGGTCTCGCGCAGCGATGGGATCAGGGCGTCGGCGCGGAACACGGGGTCGAAGCCCTCGGCCCGCCATAGATGCGGGAGGTCGGCGAAGGTCAGCTCGGTGAGCCTGAGCCCCAGGCGCTGCCGGACCAGGCGGTCCATGACGCGCTCGTAGAGACCGGCCGTGTCGGCGAGAAACGCCTCGAGCTCGGCGCGAAGGTGGTCGTAATCGAGACCGCGCACCGTGCCGTAGAGCTCCTTGTAGTCCGGATAACCGAGATCGACGGCCAGTTCGTGACACCTGCGCCAGAGCGGCTCGAGCAGCGGATTGAGATGCTCGGCGGTGGCGGCGACGCGCGCCTCCTGGATGCGCGCCCGGCGCGCCCTGTCCGGCTCGTTGGCCTGTACGACGCTCGCCTGGCGCAGACCGATGGCCTCCCCGTCGACCACGATGGTGGTCTCGCCCTCGGTGTTGGCGATCTGGTCGCCGAGATGCTTGGTCTGCTCGCCCATGAAGCCGTCGACGGTGAAGGCGAGCAGGTAGGCGAGGCGCAGCTTCTCGTCGTCGACGGCGACCGCGTACTGCTCCTCCAGATCGTCGATCGCCTCGCGCGTGAAGAGCTCGGGATAGCGGTCGTAGACCCCCGCCGTGTCGCAGCGCTCCTTGCGCCCCGAGAAGTGCTCGTAGTACTCCAGGTCGAGCGCGCCGACGAACTCCTCGGCGCGGCGGCGATAGCGCTCCAGGTCGACGGACAACGGAGGCTCCTTTTGTCGCGGGCGGGCAAGCGGACCGTGCGGTCCACGCCCGACTGTACCAGCTGCCCCCGGGACCCAACACCCTTTCCACCGCCCCAAGGGTGGACGATCTGAGGCGCGGGCGGTGGTTCGCCAGGCTCAGGACCAAGGGGTACACTGGCTCACCATGCCACCCCGCCCCGGAGACACCGTCGACCTGGACGTCACCACGCTCGCCTACGGCGGGCAGGGCGTCGCCAGGCTTGACGATTTCGTGGTCTTCGTGCGCGGCGCGGTCCCCGGCGACCGCGTCCGTGCGCGAGTCTCCAGGCGCCGGCGGTCGCACGCGGAGGCGCGCACGCTGGAGGTCCTCTCCCCTTCTCCACGCCGCGTCGCCGCCCGCTGCCGGCACGCCGCCGACTGCGGCGGCTGCGAGTGGCAGACGCTCGCGTACGACACCCAGCTCGAGTTCAAGCAGCAGCAGGTCGTGGATTCCCTGCAGCGGCTCGCCCACCTCGATCAGTACGACCTCGAACCGATCCGCGGCATGGCCGATCCGTGGCGCTACCGCAACAAGATGGAGTTCTCCTTCGGGGAGGCCGAGGACGGCGGTCTGGTCCTCGGCCTGCACAAACGCGGTTCGTGGAAGGAGATCGTCGACATCGCCGACTGCGAGCTCGCCTCCGCGCGAATGAACCGCGCCCGCCTGGCCGTCGCCGCCGCCTGCGGGGACCTCGGACTCGCGGCCTACTCGCGCGACGGAGGCGGCGGACTGCTCCGTCACCTGGTCGTGCGAGAAGGGCTCTCGAGCGGCGACCTGCTGGTCAACCTGTTCGTCGCCGCCAGGTTCCCCGAGGAGGCCGACCTGGCGGCGCACGTCACGGCGGAGAGCGGCTGCACGTCGTTCGCGGTCACGGTGAACGAGTCCCGCTCGGACGCGGCCGTCGGCGACGGGCCGCACCTGCTCGTGGGCCCTCCGTACCTGCGCGAGCGCCTCGCCGGCATCGATCTGCGGGTGCCGGCAGCCGCCTTCCTGCAGACCAACAGCCTCATGTGCGAGGTCCTGTACGCGACGGCCTTGCGTTTTGCGGCGCCCGACGTCGACCGTCCGTCCGTCGACCTGTACTGTGGGATCGGCTCGCTCAGCCTCCCGCTGGCGCGGACATCGCGAGAGACGCACGCCATCGAGATCCAGGAGGAGGCCATCGAGGCGGCTCGTGTCAACGCCGAGCTCGCCCGCGTGCACGATGCCTCGTTCTACGCCGCCGACGTGCGGCCCCTGCTGCGCTTTCCGCCGCACCCGGCGCTCGACGCCGCACGGACCGACGACGGCGACCGGCCGGCGGTGGTGATCGCCGACCCGCCGCGCGCGGGCATGGCCCGCAAGGCCCTGCAGCGCGCGGCGGCGCTCGGCGCCGAGCGCTTCGTCTACGTCTCGTGCAATCCGACCACGCTGGCCGGCAACGCGGCCGAGCTCGCAGAGCTCGGGTACCGGCTCGACGGCATCGCGCCGGTCGACATGTTCCCGCACACGCACCACATCGAGACGGTGGCGCTCTTCACGCGCGCGGGCTGACGACCGCATCCCGGCCGAGGACGCACCACGGCCGCCACGAGGGCCACGAACCACGACCGCATCTCACGACCGCGGTGGCGCCTCTCCCCCGCCGCGAACGCTGCGGTACAGAAGGTCCGCGTTCACGGCCAGGAAGGCCACGGAGAGCAGCGGCAGAGCCGGCAGCGCCGTCCACCACATGGCCATGGCGATGGTGCCGAGGAACGACGTCACCATGGCGACCGCGCTCAGGCCCACCCGCAGCCCGAACCTCCGCGCCGCGGCCAGATAGAGCGCGAAGAAGATGACGTCGCTGACGCCGAGCCCTGTGAACGCCTCGGCGTAGGTGTAGCCCGCCCACGTGACCGCCACGGTGAAGTAGCCCACCAACACGGGACCCTGATCCAGGATCACCCTGGTGGGTCCCATCGCCACGCTGACGACGTCCACCGCGGCGCTGACCGCAGCCACCACGACGACCCAGCTGACGCGCTCGAGCTCATCGGCGATCCAGATGCCGAGCGCAGCGGCGAAGACCACCTTGGCGATGTTCGCCGCCGGTACCCAGCCGATCCATACGAACAGGGCGGCGAACGGGAGGGCGGCGAGGGCGACCAGCGGGAGGCGCCGCCCGAGCGCGCGCAGAGGCAGCATGCCCCACACCAGCGCGCCGACAGCCGTCAGCACCAGCGCCGACGAGACCATGATGTCGAGCCGCACGGGCAGCGCCGGAAGCGCACCGCTCCCGAAGCCCCAGACGAGCAGGACGGCGACCGCCGCGAGAGGAAGGGCGAGGCGTCTCATGAGGCCGGCGCCGCCGGGGTGGATGCCGCCGCGCCGGTGGCCCGGAGCGAGAGGACGCTTCTCAGTAGGGCGGGATGTTGTCGTACCACTCCCCGAGCCTGCGGAAGGCGCGCCAGAAGCCGGCCTTGAGACGCTGTTCGTCCAGAGAGACGTCGATGTCGGGCGTGATCAGCACCTCGGTGCCCGGCGTGAAGTCGACGATCTGACCGGGCGTGTACTCCAGCTCACGCGCCAGCGGCATCGCGACGGCGTTGAGCGCCGCGATGGTCTCCTCGCCCATCGCGACGATGAGCTTGGGGCTGACGATGGCGAGCTCCCGGCGCAGGTGGTCGAGGCACTTGGCCTCAGGGTGCGCCTCGCGCACCTCGCCGCACTTGATGACGTTGGTGCCGTACAGCTGCAGCGGGTCGATCTTGAGGCGCTGACAGCTCTTCATGAGCGCCGTGCCGGCGCGGCCGAAAAAGGCGACGCCCTCGTGTAACTCCGAGGGCCGCGCCTGGTACTTGAGCAGGAAGATGTCGGCCATCGGGTGTCCCGAGCCGATCACGGGCATCGTGCGCGCGTGGCTGCAGCGGGAGCAGCGGAGGATCTCTCCCGTGAGCTCGTTGATCTCGCTGATGGCCCGGGTCAGGTACTTGTCGTAGATCTCATTGGGCTGTGCCACGCGGAACCTCTCTCAAGGGGTGCTGGCTAGGAGTTCGCGTCACCCTCGTGAACTCCTCGCGGCGCTCCGGCAATTACGGCGCCGCCTCGATCATCCGCGCGCTATGCAGGAGGATCCACCTGCCCATGATCTCGTGCCGCGACGCCCATGGTCGTCTGCAGGAGCTTCAGCGACTGCAGGTAGATCAGACTGCGTGGCCGGCGCACGATGCGGCTCTCGGCGAGGGCCGCGACGAAGTCGTCCGGCCCGCCGAAATCGTCCATGCCGCAGAACGTCGTGCCGACCCCGGGAAGCACGTGGGAGTCGCTCCCCGCCGCCGCCGGCAGCCGATACCGTTGGGCGAAGCGCTCGGCAAGCTCGTTGAACCCGGGGAAGGCGAGCCTGGAGTTGAAGACTTCGACCACGTCGATGTCGGCGACGTTGGCGCGGAGCACGGTGGGACTCGGGATGGTGTGCAGACGGTCGAAGGGGTGCGGCACGTACACGATCCCCCGTTGCTCCTTGATCGCGGCGACGGTCTCCGCGAACGGCATGCCGCCGGGGATGGTGTGTTCGAGGAAGAGCCCGATGACCTCGCCTTCGCTGGACTTGACCTCCTCGCCGACGATGACGCGCACACCGTAGCGGTCGGCGAGCTCGCGCGCCTCCAGGCCACCCGCGGCGCTGTCGTGGTCGGTTATCGCCACCACGTCGAGCCCGACCTCGCGGGCGCGCTCGAGGATGGCGGCCACGGGCATCGTGCAATCCTTGCTGTGATGCGAGTGGATGTGGAAGTCGGCGAAGAGCTCGCGCTGTTGCCGGCGGCGGCGCGGCAGCGGGTCCCGCCGGCGGCGCGCGACCTCCGCGTACACGTCTTCGATCTCGCCGGCCACACGCTCCCAGGCGTAGCGGCGGGACGTGCGCAGCGCTTCCGCCGACAGCCGCCGGCGCAGCTCGCCGTCGCCGAGGAGCCGCGAGAGCGCCGCCGCGAGCCCTTGCACGTCGCGCGGCGGCACGAGGAGGCCGTCGACATCGTCGCGCACCACCTCGTCGTAGCCGGGGATCCGCGACGCGACGACCGCGGCGCCGGACGCCATCGCCTCCAGCAAGGCGACGCTCGCCGTCTCCGGTCCGAACGACGGCGCGCAGTAGACGTCGGCGCCGCGGAGCAGCTTCGCCACGTCGGTCTGCGACAGGCGGCCGTGGAAGCGGACGCGGTCCTGCCACGCCGGTGGAACGAGACGCCCGTACCTCCGCCATTGCGTCTCGGAGCCGCAGACGTCGACCACGACCTCGGCGTGATCGCCCTCCAGATGGCGCAGCGCCCG
Source organism: uncultured Thermoleophilia bacterium (assembly GCA_964545565.1). GTDB lineage: Bacteria > Actinomycetota > Thermoleophilia > UBA2241 > UBA2241 > CAIXSE01. The sequence goes on along the minus strand of CAZJGT010000005.1, from coordinate 31,812 downwards.
GAACAGGACGCCGAGTCCTTTGCGCCGCTCGATGCCCCCGCTGAACGCCACGTGGAGGGGGCCCTGGGTGCGGTCGCCCGCAGGATGGAAGAGCTCGAGGTCGATGCCCGACGGGATCACCCTGTAGGCGCCGGGGAACGCGACGGCGGCGGTGTCACGCACCGCGACCGATGAGGCGATCGCGGCGTCCAGCGAGTCGAACAGGCGGCGCAGGTGCGGACGCGTCGACCAGAAGGGCCGCATGCGCTCGGGGTTGGCGTGGAAGGTCGCGACCAGAGGGCACCCGGCGTAACGGAGCGCCGACCAGCCCAGCCCCGGGACGAAGGGCTCGTTGAGGTGCAACAGATCGAAGTCCTCCGCACCGAGCAGGACGTCGATGTTGGCGATGAGGTAGGCCGGCGCGCCGATGAGCTTGAGGGAACGACTCTCGCGCACGGCGTACGTCGCGCCGGCGAAGAAGTACCGGGGATACGGCTCGCCGGGCAGAAAGACCGTGTCGCGCTCTCCGGTCAGGACCGCCTGGACACGGCCCTGGGCTTCGTCCACCGCCGGCCGGTCCGCGCTCGGCGCGATGATCGTGACCCGATGACCGGCGCGCGTGAGCCGCTCCGCCAGCGCGCGCACCTGGTCGTTCACGGGCGACGGCGCCGACCACAGGAAGGGCGTGAGGATGCCGAGCTTGAGGCTCATGCCGTCATGCTACCGCACGGCGCCGGCCGTACGCGCGAGAGGGCGGCCCGGGCCTCGCCCCGGCCGCCCTCTCGAGAGCGGAAGGCCGCCGCGCAGCCGTCAACCCTGGCAGACGGCGGTGGCGCCCGGGCCCTCGCCGCCGATGAACTCCTCGGTCATGCGGCGACACTGATCGTCGGGGTGCTGCACGGGCGGCGACTTCATGAAGTAGCTGCTGGGGCCCTCGAGCGAGCCGGCGAGGCCGCGGTCGAGGCCGATCTTGGCGCAGCGCACGGCGTCGATGACGATGCCGGCGCTGTTGGGTGAGTCCACGACCTCGAGCTTGAGCTCGATGTTGAGCGGCACGTCACCGAAGGTGCGGCCCTCCATGCGGATGTAGGCCCACTTGCGGTCGTCCAGCCACTTGACGTAGTCGCTGGGGCCGATGTGCACGTTGTCGGCGCCCATGTCGTAGTCGAGCTGGCTGGTGACGGCGTTGGTCTTGCTGATCTTCTTGGACTCCAGGCGCTCGCGCTCGAGCATGTTGAGGAAGTCGGTGTTGCCGCCGACGTTGAGCTGACTGGTGCGCTCGAGCTTGACGCCGCGCTCGCGCATGAGCCGGGTGAGCACACGGTGCACGATGGTGGCGCCGACCTGGCTCTTGATGTCGTCGCCGATGATCGGCACGCCGGCCTCGACGAAGCGCTTCTGCCAGTAGGGCTCCCGGGCGATGAACACCGGCACGCAGTTGACCATCGCGCAGCCGGCGGTGAGGATCTGCTCCGCGTACCACTTGGTGGCCTCTTCGCTGCCCACCGGCAGATAGCTGACGACGACGTCGACCTGCGTCTCCTTGAGGATCCCGACGATGTCGGCGGTGGGCCCGGGCGCCTTCTCGATGATCTGCGAGAGGTACTTGCCGAGGCCGTCGTGGGTCATGCCGCGCACGACCTTGACGTCCTTCTTGGGCACCTCGGCGAACTTCACGGTGTTGTTCGGCTTGATGGAGATCGCCTCACTGAGATCCTTGCCGACCTTGTTCTTGTCGATGTCGATGGCGGCCACGAACTCGATGTCGCGGACGTGATAGCCGCCCACCACGGGATGCATGAGGCCGGGCACGAAGTCGGTCTTCTTGGCGTTCTTGTAGAACTCCACGCCCTGCACGAACGACGAGGCGCAGTTGCCGACGCCGATGATCGCGACGCGTACTGGATTGCCCAAGATCGGTCTACCTCCACTGGCTGCGGCCGCTGCGGCCGCGACGGTCGGAGCCGAGCTTCAGGGCGCGCGCAGGCGGTCCCGAACGGCTCGAGATAACGCGCGAGAGTATATCACGAGGGCGACGCCCCCCCGGGCCCGTCCGCCGCGGGCGCTTCGCGCTCCGGCGGCCGCTCGGCGAGCCGCAGCTTGCGCAGCACGTGCAGTTCGCGGTGCACGACGGTGATCGAGGTGAGAACGGCGAGCAGGTACAGCATCCACACGAGGAAGCTGACGCCGCCGGGCTCCCACCACGAGAACAGGAGCCCCAGGCCGAGGCCGACCAGGCGCTCCGGCCGGGACATGAAGCCGACCTTGCAGTCCACGCCGAGCGCCTCCGCGCGGGCGCGGACGTACGAGACCATCTGCGCGGCCCCCATGAACACGAGAGCCGCGACGATGGGACCCCACTGCGGGCCCTCGCGGACGAAGTAGACCACGAGGGCCGCGGCCACCATGAGCTCCGAGACGCGATCGAGCGTGGAGTCGAGGAAGGCGCCGGCCTTCGTAGATCCCGCGCCGGCGCGCGCGACGGCGCCGTCCAGGGCGTCGCAGACCGAGGCGATGATGCCGATGACCAGGGCCCAGATGAAGTGGCCGGTGATGATGAGCGGGAGCCCGGCGACCTGCAGTAGGACGCCGATGTAGGTCATCATGTCGGCGGTGAAGCCGCGGTCGGCGAGCACGACGCCGATGCGGAAGAACCCCCGCCGCGCGCCGTCGGTGTACCGCGTCTTGAGGTTCGTCACGTCAGCCGTCGCGCTCGCGCACCGCGACCGCAGTCCGGGGCGCGGCGCTCGGCTGCACGTTCACGGCGAACAGCCAGGCGGCCAGCACGACGAGCGCTCCGGCCACGGCGTCGATGATGAAGTGGTTGCCGGTCGCGACGATGGCCACGAGGACGATGAGCGCGTAGACGAAGCCGCCGCCGCGGACCCAGCGCCGGCGGCCGAGTGACCAGAGCACGAAGGCGATGAAGAGCGCGTACCCCAGGTGCAGGCTGGGCATGGCCGCGAACGGGTTGGCGAGCAACCCGTTCTCAAGGATCTGCTCGCGCACCCCGTGCAGGAAGTTGATGTCGGCGACGCCGGACGTGAAGATCATCCGCGGCGGCGCCGTAGGCAGCAGGGCGAAGACGATCACGGCGATGAAGTTCATGGCGAGGAACCAGTTCCGGTAGAGGGACCACGCACCTCGCCGCTGCGTGAAGACCCACACCATGACGCCGATGATGATCGGCAGGTGCGCATACTGATAGATCCACACGAGCGTCGTCATCAAGGGATCGAACGCGCTGACGCGAGCCTGCACCCACGGCTCCCACCAGATGCCCAGGGCCTTCTCGAGGTTCATGAAGAACACGCCGTTGGCGAGCGCGACGGTCTCGCGACCCTGCGCCAGCGCGCGCGAGATGTCGTAGCCGACGTAGCACAGCAGCATGATCATGGCCTGGCGCCACGCATCTTCCTGAGCGAACGGCGCGAACGAGAACCTGGCGTCGCTGAGGAGACGGCCGACCGTGGGCCTGAGGCGCGCGTTCACGCTCTTCGACCTCCCGTCAGGTGGACGTCACGGGCTGGCGCCCGTATCCCGTGAACGATAGCAGAGCCCCGAACCGGCGGGCAACATAAGGGGCGGCCGGCGCGTGGGCACGGAAACGGTGGTGGGCCGTGAAGGATTCGAACCTTCGACCTTGGGATTAAGAGTCCCCTGCTCTACCAACTAAGCTAACGGCCCGCGCTCGTGCGAGGCGATATGGTACCAGCCCGCCGTCGCGATGCCAAACGCCGGCATCAGGCGCCGAAGACGTGGCGTCCGGCCACCTCGTAGCCCTCACCGACGATGGCCTTCTCGATCTCGTCGAGGCTCACGGCGTCGGCGTCGAAGTCGATGGTGACGGCTTTCTCGGCCACGTCGACGGTCACCTCGTCGACGCCGCCCAGGGCCCCGACGGCGTGCTCGATCGCCGCCTTGCAGTGGTTGCATGAAACGGTGGGTACATTGAGAACGGCATGGGTCTCAGTCACGGTCACTCCTCCCCGAAGAGGCCGGCGATCCCAGCTCATCGAGCTTGAACGTCGCCGACCGTCCCTCGCCCAGGTCGACGGCCACGCTGTCGACCGGCGCCAACAGATCCGTGACCTTACCTTCCCCTTCTGGCGTCTGCACGATCGCGCCGCGTCTGGGCGCCCGCTTGCGGAACGACACGTAGACCTGATGCTCGTACTTGAGACAGCACATGAGACGACCGCAGCACCCGGAGATCTTGGTGGGGTTCAGCGGCAGGTTCTGGTCTTTGGCCATGCGGATGGAGACCGGCTCCTGGTCGCCGGCGAACGTGGCGCAGCAAAGGCTCCGACCGCAGGGACCGTAGCCACCGACGATGCGCGACTCGTCGCGGGCGCTCACCTGCTTGAGCTCGACGCGGCGGCCGAGATGGTCGCCCAGCTTGCTTTGCAGCTCGCGCACGTCGGTGCGCTCCTCGGCGAAGAAGGTGATGGTGAGCTTGGGACCATCGAAGGCCTGGCGCGCCTCGACGACCTTGAGGTCAAGCTTGAGATCGGCGGCGAGGCGCCGGCACTGGGCCTTGGCGTCCAGCTCAGCTCCGCGATGCGACGCGATGGCCTCGAGGTCCGCGGGCGTCGCTCTGCGCCGTACCCTGCGCAACCCGCGGGGCACGGCGTCGGCGGCGACGTCCTCGGTGCCCTTGACGACGCGCCCGAAATCCGCGCCCCGGGTCGTATCGACCACGACGCCGTCGCCGGGAGCGAGCTCGAGGTCGCCGGCGTTGAACTGGTAGACCCGGCCGCCGCCGCGGAAGACGACGCTGCAGATCCTAGGCACGGGTGGAAACCTCCTCGAAGCGCGCGAACATCGCTTGCAGCGCGAGCTTCTGGTCGACGGTGAGATACAGGTCCTTGCGAGTCCTGGCGGCGACGCCGAGGAGTCTCGCATAGTGCTCCGGCGTCGCCACGACCGCCGGGGCGAGCGCGTCGCGGTAGTCGCTGTTCCAGAGTACATCGGATGCCCCGGAGGCGACCACCCACAGGTCGCGGATCCAGGACACGAGCAGATCGAGCGCGTCCTGCGCGGCGAGTCGCCGGCGCCGCGCACCTTCGCGTTTGGCCCGGCTCTCGGCCTGCTCCACGTGCCACTTGAGGTCCTTCTTGTCCTGGAACTGACGCTCCAGGCCGGTCACCCGCTGCGCCAGGTCCGCCTCGATCGCGGCGGTGATCTCAGCCTGCTCGCGCTCCAGCACGCCGATGAAGGCCGCGTCCGGCTCCGGACCGTCGGCCGGACGTGCGCCGGCGGCGATCTGCGCCGCGTGCCGCAGGTACTCCTCGCGCCGCCGCGGCCCGGCGGCGTCCTCGGCGAGCCTGGCGGCGCGCTCGACCGACCCGCGCGACAAGCGCGCGAGCGCCTCGGCGGCCGTCGCGTCGACACCATGGCGCTCCACGAGATAGGCGCTCACCTGGGTGTCACTGAGCGGCCGGAACTCCACCACCTGGCAGCGGGACACGATCGTCGGCAGCACCCGCTCGAGCCGGTCGGTGACGAGGATGAACACGACGTACGAGGGCGGCTCCTCGATGCTCTTGAGCAGCTTGTTGGCGGCCTGGGGGTTGAGATGCTCGACCTCGGGGATCACCCAGACGCGGTGCGTGGAGGAGAAGGGCTTGAGACTGAGGTCGGCGATCACGGGCTGCACCTGGTCCACCCGGTAGACGTCACCCTCGCGCTGCAGCACGTGCAGATCGGGATGAAGCCCGTTGCGCGCCCGCTCGCAGTCGGGGCACGCGCCGCAGCCGCCGCAGGGTGTGACGAGGGCGGCTCCCAGGGACCGCGCGAACGCCGTCTTGGCGAGGCCCTCGGGGCCGGCGAGCAGGTACGCGTGACTCAGCGACCCGTCGCCGACGACCCGCTCGAAGAAGTCCTTGGCGCCTCGCTGCCCGGGGATGCCGGCGAACATCCCGGGCTCCTCAGCCGCCGAGCCGCAAGCCGGCGTCGGCGACGGCCTCGAGGGCCGCCGCCTCGACGTCGGCGGCGACCACGTCGATGTCGCGGAAGCCGTCGATGAGGCGGATCCGCTCGGGATAGCGGCGCGCGAGGGCGGCGAACCCGGCGGCCACGCGCTGCTGGAACTCGAGTCCCTCCGCCTCGATCCGGTCGCCGTCTCCGCCCACGCGCGCGAGGCCCACGACGGGGTCCACGTCCAGGACCAGCGTCACGTCGGGCAGCACGCCACGGAGGCCCGGCGCGTTGACGGCCATGACCTCGTCGACGCCGAGACGGCGAGCGAACCCCTGGTAGGCGAGCGATGAATCGACGAACCTGTCGAGCACGAGGACGCGACCGGCGGCGAGCTCGGGCAGCAGCACCGTCTCGACGAGCTCGGCACGCGCCGCGGCGTACAGCAGCGCTTCGGTCCATGGGCCCAGCGCCGACGGGCCGTGCAGCAGGACGTCACGGATGGCCTCGCCCGCGGGCGTGGCGCCGGGCTCACGCACCACCGTGACCGGTGCGGCGGCCGGCCCTACCGGCAGGCCGCAGGCGGCAAGGCGCGCGCAGAGGAGAGCCGCCTGGGTGCTCTTGCCACACCCGTCGCAGCCCTCCAGGCTGATCAGGACGCCGCGTCGCTCCATAGTGCCACTCCTCCGGTCGGCTCACGGCCTCGCCGCTCAGCCGGCCTTCTTCCGCGCCTTGTACTTCTCCTTGCTGGGGCAGTCGATGTCGACGCAGAGGACCCACGGGCGCCCGCGGCCGCCGCCGCCGACCACCTTGATCTCCGGCCACCCGCACTCGCCACAGACCTTGCCCGTGGGCACGATCGTGCCACGCTGCGGCAGGGGGAACGTCTGGCCACAGCCGCGCCGCGGACGCTCGCCCTCGGCGGCCGGCGGCGCTTCCTCGCCTTCCTTGCCGACGCAGGCCGCGAAGCGTTTACCGGTCTTCCCGCGAAGCACGCGCAGCTGCCCACCGCAGTTCTTGCATTCGCCCAGCGTGAGGTCCTCGCGCACGCCGCTCTTGATGCGGTCGCGGATGTCGGTGACGTGGTGATCGAGCAGCTTCCACGCCTGCTCCAGCATCTCCTGGCTCTCCGCGACGACCTCGTCGCGGCGGAGCTCGCCCTCGCTGATGCGGTCCATCTGGCGCTCAAGCGTCGCGGTCATCGCGCTGGAGGAGATGTCGACGGGAGCCTTCTCCATCGCCGCATCGAATGCCGCGATCAGCGCGACGCCGAGTTCGGTGGGCTCGACCGGGTTGTCGCGCACGTAGTTGCGGTCGTAGAGGTGCTGGATGATGTCGGCGCGGGTCGCCTTGGTGCCCAGACCGAGCTCCTCCATCTTCTCGATCAGCTTGCCTTGGCCGTACCGACCCGGCGGTTGCGTCTCCTTGGCCTCCGAGCGCAGGTCGAGGACCTTGAGCTGATCGCCGGGCTGCAGCGGTGGAAGCGGCCGATCGCGCTTGGCCGCGTACTTCTCGTACACCTCGAGATAGCCGAGCGTGGCGACGCGCGCGCCGTAGGCCAGAAACGGCTCTTCACCGAGGCTGATGTCGACGCGCTGACGCTCGATGACGGCGGCCGGCAGCAGCGTGGCGAGAAAGCGCCGGGCGACCAGGTCGTAGACCTTGGCCTGGTCGCCGCTCAGTTCCTTCTTCGGCGCTCCGACCGGATAGATCGGCGGGTGGTCGGTGGTGCGTTTCTTGCCGCGCGACGGCGTGAGCTTGTCCTGCCCGGCAAGCCGCGACGCGGTCTCCGCCACCGGTCGCCAGTGCGACAGCTCCTGCAGGCTGCCGCGCAGGTCGAGCGACGGCGCGTACACCGTGTTGTCGGTGCGTGGGTAGCTGATGAGGCCGTCGAGGTACAGCGATTCGGCGGCGCGCATGGCGCGAGCCGGCGTCATGCCGGCGCCGGACGAAGCGCTCATGAGCGCCGTCGTGTTGAAGGGCGCCGGGGGCCTGTCCTGGCGCGGCTCGGCCTTGTACGCCGACACGGTCGCGGTCTCGACCCGGGCGCGCTCCAGAGCGGCCTCCATGGCCTCGAGCGCGTCGAAGCGGCCCTTGGCGTGCGCCACCTCGAGAGGCTCACCGTCGTGCTCGAGCGTCGCCTTGATCTCCCAGTAGGGCACGGGCACGAAGGCCCGGCGCTCCAGCTCGCGGTCGACCACGAGCCGCAGGGTCGGCGACTGGACGCGACCGACCGACAGGTAATCGGAGCCGTACCGGTACGAAGCCAGCGACATGAAGCGCGTGAGCACGGCGCCCCAGATGAGATCGATGTCCTGGCGCGAATGCGCCGCCTCGGCGAGATGGAAATCGACCGTGGACGGCTTGTCGAAGGCGGCCTTGACCTCTTCCGGCGTCAGCGCCGAGTAGCGGACGCGGATGTGCCGGTCGACGACGGCCGCCGGCAGCATGGCCTTGACATGCGGGTCGCCGGGAGTCGGGTCGGACGCCGGCGCCGCCTTGGCACGAGCCGCGGCGCCCTCCTTGGTCGCTCCCTTGCGCTTCTTCTTCTCGGGCTTGTCGCCGGGGTTGTGCTTGAGCGCGTCGCCGCGCAGGATCTCGAGCGCCTCGTGACCGATGAGTTCGCCCTCGCGGTCGTAGTCGGTCGCGATCACCACCTCGGTGGCGCCCTTGGCCACCGTGCGCAGCGCCGCGAGCGTGCCCGCGGCGGCGCCGCCCACGACCCACGCGAGGTCCGGCCGCTCGATCATGTCACCCAGGTGCTTGAGGCTCCACCGCTTGTAGGTGTTGGGGAACACCGTCTCCATGACGTGGCCGCGCAGTCCGATGGCGACGGCGTCGTCACCGTCGAGGGCGAAGTGATAGGACCTCACCTTCTGGCGGCCGCGGCCGTGTTCCTTGACGGACGGCTTGCCGCCGAGGATCTCCGCGATCTTGCGGGCGGCCGAGTCCTTTTCTGTGATGATGAGCTTCACTGCTACCTCGTGTGGGGACGTGAGGGGGACGGCGGAGACTACAAAAGCCTGCTGTCACCCGTCAAACGCCGTCGTCGGGATGAGCCGCGGCGCCGCGGCGGGTCAGGTGATCGCGTCGAGGGCTTCGGCGCGCGTGGGGTACATCGCGAACACCCGGTCGAGGCCGGTCACGCCGAGCACACGCTCGACGGGCCGAGTAGCGACCACGACGGCCATCGACCCGCCGGAGCCGTGCACCCGGCGCACGGCCCCTATGAGGACGCCGAGGGCCGTCGAATCGATGAACGTGACCTCACTGAGGTCGACCACGAGACGCCTGACACCGGTGTCGAGCAGCTCGACCAGGCACTCCCTGAACCGCGGCGCCGTGAAGATGTCGACTTCGCCGCTGAGGCTCACGGTCCCGAGCTCGGCGCCCTGACGCTCGCTGGAGACGCTGAACTCGTCGCTCATTGCCCAGACCCCTCGGTCGGCGCCGGAGAAGGCGCGTTCTGCGCGATCCAATCCTCGACCGCCGGAGCTTCAGGGCTCTGCGGATCGAGCTCGAGGAACCTGGTGAAGGCGAGCAGCGCCGTGTTCGTGTCGCCGGCGGTGCTCGCGGCGGCGCCCAGGTTGAAGAACGCCTCGGGATCCTTCGGCGTGAGCGCCGTGATGTCGCCGTACACGCCGGCGGCAGCTTGGGCTTCGCCGAGCTGCCCGTAGACGCTGGCAAGGGCGGCGAGCGCCTCCAGCCGCTGCTTCTTGACGGCCACGCCTTTCTTCTTGGCGAGCAGCTTGTCTGCCTTCTTGTACGCCGCGGCCGCGCCGCGGAGATCGGCGGTGAGCGCGGCGGAGCCCGGGTCCCGGGTCACCGAGCGGGAGAGGTACGCCTCGGCGAGGCTGGTCCAGGCTGCGGCGTCCTTGGGGTCCGCCGTGGTCGCCGTGCGGTACTTCGCGATCTGCTGATCGAGTGTCTTCGTCACGTCCTCCTGCGGGCTGCTGAAGAGGCTGCAGCCCTCGAGCACTCCCGAATAGCCGACGACGAGGAAGGCGGCCATGAGAAAGGCCATGCCGCCGAAGACGATCCTCTGCCAGAACTTGACCTTGCGACGATCGAGCAGCACTTAGGCGGTCTCCTCTCGATGCAACGGCGTCTGCCACCAGCCGGAGTCGGCGCCGCCGACCTGCACGGCTCCGGTGAGCACGCGGTCCTGCAGCTTCTCGCGCACGCGGATGGCGGTGGCGCGCACTTCCTCGACGTCGGCCCCGATGTGGGTCCGGTCACGATACAGCTCGCGCCCCCCGACGACGGTGAGCGTGACGTCGTCCTGGTTGGCCCCGTAGACCAGGGCCGAATACGGGTCGGCGATCGGCGCGAAGTGCGAGCGCGACACGTCGACGGCGATGAGGTCGGCGGCCTTGCCGGGCTCGAGGCTGCCGATGTCGGCCTGCATACCCAGCGCCTCCGCGCCTCCGAGCGTCGCGATACGCAGGCACGCGCGCGCGTCCAGCACGTTCACGTCGCGCTCGACGGCGCGGTGCAGGAACAGCATGGTGCGCATCTCGTCGAACATGTCCATGCTGTTGCTCGAGGCGGGGCTGTCCGTACCCAGGCCGACGCGCACGCCCTCGTGCAACAGGTCGGCCAGCGGCGCCACGCCGCAACCGAGCTTGGCGTTGCTCTTGGGGCAATGCGCCACCGCCACCTCCGTGTCCCGAAGGATGCGGATGTCGTCGCGCGTGAGATTGACGCAATGCACGGCGAGGAAGTCGCGGTCGAACACGTTCCACTGCTGCAGGTACTTGATGGGGGTGACGCCGTACGGCTGGACGAGCATGCGCTCCCAGCCCATCTTCTCGCGGTAGTCGTGGGCGAACTTGCCCGAGCCGGAACGCACGTAGGTGAGCTCGTCACGACTCTCGGCGACGTGGCTCATCACCTTGAGGTCGCGCTCGCGCGCGAGCGCCGAGACCGCCTGGTAGAGCCTGCTCGAGACGGTGTACGGCGCGTGAGGCGCGAGACCCACGTCGAAGCCCCGCGGGACCGCGGCCTGCGCGTGGGCGAGGCGACGTACCACGTCGGCCATGGTCTCGTCGAAGTGCGAGTCGTCGACCCCGAAGATCTCGAGATAGAGGCGTCCGCGAAGACCCACCGACCCCGCGGCCACCAGGGTCGCGGCTCCGTAGCTCGTGTCGGCGACGGTGGTGATGCCCGACGAGACCGCCTCCATCGCCCCGAGCCGGGCGCTGATCAGGTAGTCCTCGGGCGTGAGCGACGCCTTGACGTCGACCATGCTGATGATCCAGTCGCCGAACTCGGCGTCGTCGAGGATGCCGCGGAACGACGTGTACTCGATGTGGCTGTGGCAGTTGACGAACCCGGGCATGATGATGGACCGGCCCAGGTCGACGAACGCCGCGTCCCCGTGGTCCGCCGCCACCCGCGGCGCCGAGCCCACACTCACGATGCGCCCACCGGCGACGGCCACCGCACCGTCGAGCACGACGGGAGCCGACACCGGGAGGACCCAGTCGGCGCGGTAGATCGTGATGTCGCGGTCGGTGTTTGTCACGTGACGTCTCGAGAAGAGGGCGAGGGACGGCTCTCCCCGTCGCTGGAGTATAGGGAGCCTCGCTCACAGTGGCAAACACGCCGCCGCTGCCGGAGGACGGGCGACGGCGGTATACTGCCGCCACCAGCGACGGGAGGGCCGCAACGTGAACCAGGGACAGGGACCAAGCATCTCCTCCGACGTCGTCACCAGCACCGTCTGGGACGCCGTCAAGGAACTGCCGGGCGTCGCCGATCTCCACCGCAACCCGCTCCAGACACTGGGGGAACGCGTCCACCTCGAGCGTCACGGCCCGGTGCGTCTGGACCACGACGAGGAGGGCCCACGGCTAGAGATCCACCTGGTCGCGCACATCGGCGCCGACCTCGTCGCCGTCGGCGAAGCGGCGGCTCGGGCCGGCGCCACCTATCTCTCGCGCACCACGGGCGCCCCCATCACCCGCGTCGAGGTGTACATCGACGACATCGCCGACCCGGCGGCGTGAGAGCGATCGACCTGAACGCCGCCAGCAGGGACCTGCTGGCGCCTTGCTGCGCCACGTGTTCGTGGTGGCTGGTCCGCCCGGGCGTCCCTGCCGGTCCGGGTCTGCGCGCAGAATGGGAACGCGAGGCCGAGGGTGAAGCCGGCTTCTTCGGCCGGGCGCTGCTGGACGGCGACGCGGTGATCGGCTGGATGCATGTCGCCGCCTCCCGCCTGGTCCCCCGTTCGCGCTGCCTGCCGAGCGGCCCGCCGTCGGCCGATGCCTACGTCCTCACCTGCGCCTACTTCTACGATGAGGAGTACCTGCACGGCTTCCGCCATCTCCTGCAGGAGGTCGAGGCGGCCCTCAAGCATCGCCGGGTCGCGGCGCTGGAGGCCTTCGGCCTGCGCCACAGCCGCGAGGACCACGCCTTTTGCGGCTACCTGAGCGACCTCAACCTGTTCAACCCGGACGTCCTCGAGGGCGGCGGATTCCGCCGCGTCCAGGAGAAGGGCGAGGTCGCGCGGTTCCGCCTCGACCTCGCGGCGCTCGTCGAGGCGCCGCGTCGCAGCATGGCCTGGGACCGGCTCGAGGCGCCTGCAGGAACGCAGCCCGCGGCCTGATCCGGCGCCGCCCGCGTCGCGCCCGTTCGCGGGGGGCGTACCCGGCTAGCGATACAGTCGTGGAAGGCGCTGTTTCCAGTCGTCGGGGACGACGGCCTCGAGGGCGTCGTCCAGGGTCACGATGCCGAGAAGATGCCGCTCCGTGTCGACGACGGGCAGCGCCAGGAGGTCGTACTTGGTCATGACCCGGCCCACCTCCTCCTCGTCCACGTCGGCGGTGACCTCGACCAGGTCGTCCTCCATGAACGTCTCCACCCGGTCGCCGGGCGCGGCGAGGACGAGATCGCGGAGGCTGACCACGCCGACGAGCCGCTCGTCCACGTCGACGATGTAGAGATAGGTCATCATGTGCTGCTCGGGCCGCTCGCGACGGATCCAGTCCAGCGCCTTGCCGGCCGTGGCCCGGCGCGGAAGCATCACGAAGTCGGTGGTCATCAGCGAGCCGGCGGTGTGCTCGGGGTGGCTGGCGAGCCGGCGCAGATCCTGCTCGCGCTTGTCCGGCAGGAGCGCGAGCAGCTCCTGCGCCAGCGCGTCCGGCAGCTCGCTGACGATATCGGCGGCCTCGTCGGCCTCGATGTGCTCGAGCACCTGGGCGGCTCGCGCCGGCGGCATCTCCTGCAGCGCGGCGCCGCGCAGATCCCCTTCCATCTCCTGGAGCGTATCGGCGGCGAGGCCCGCGTTGAGGGCGGCGAGCACCGCCGCCCGCTCGCGCGGGCCCACCTGGCCGATGATGTCGGCGATGTCCGCCGGGTGCAGCTCGGCGAGTTCGCCGAAGGCCTCCACGAAGTTGAGACGCGAGAGACGCAGGGCGATGAGGTTGACGTCGCCCCAGGGAACGAAGTCGCCGCTCTTCTTCGGCAGGCGGCGGGACAAGAAGCCGAGTCCGAAGCGCCGTGCGAGCGCCGCCGAGCTGGCGTCGATACCGGCGACGACGAGATGGTCCTCAGCCGGCTCGAGCACGACGTCCTGGACGCGCACGAACGTCCGCCGGCGCATGTCCAGAACCTGGTTGTCGAGGAGCGCGTCCACGAGCGACAACTCGTCCGGCCGCAGCGAGGCGGCCTTGACCGCCGCCCGCGGCACGCCGAGCAGCAGACGCTCGCCGTCGAGGTCGATCTCGCTCACCTGCCCCCACGAGGCGGCAAGCTGCCCTTCGCCGTGCTCGACGAAGAAGGCCGTGACGACCGCGGGGTCCACGGCCGTGCTCGCGACCACATCCACGAGCTCGCCCACCGGGGCGCCGTCGGTGTCGAGGACCTTCATGCCGTCGAGCTCGGAGAGCGCCAGCGACCCGGGGATCTCGTCCATGAGAGAGTGCACATCCTTTGCCGTGCGGGGACCCGGCGAGGATACTCACGACGATGCGGGACCGTCAATCGCCGCGCGATGAGATATAGTCTCGCGGTCAACCCACCGGCCCCGAAGGAGGACGAGGTCTCAATGGAGCGGTTCTTCAAGTTCAAAGAGTGGGACACGTCGATCAAGCGCGACACGCTCGCCGGGCTCACGACCTTCATGGTCATGGCCTACATCATCTTCGTGAACCCCAACATCCTGGGGCTGGGCGGCGACCCCGCGGGACTCCCGTTCGCCGCCGCGCTCACCTCGACGTGTCTCGTCGCCGGCGTCATGACCATCCTCATGGGCCTGGTGACCAACCGCGCCTACGCGATCGCGCCCGGCATGGGCCTCAACGCGGTCGTGGCCTTCAGCCTCGTCCTCGGCCAGGGGCTGACCATGGAGAACGCCATGGGACTCATCGTGCTCGAGGGCGTCGCCATCACCGTACTCGTCATCACCGGGTTCCGTGAGGCGATCTTCAAGGCGATCCCCATCGAGCTCAAGAAGGCGATCGTGGTCGGTATCGGCTTCTTCATCCTCTTCATCGGGCTCGTCGACGGCGGCCTGATCAACGTGAACGGCGGCACTCCCGTGGGGCTGGTCGAACTGGGCAGCGTACCGAGCGTGCCCATCGCCGTCACGGTGTTCGCCATCGTCGTCACCATCGTCATGCTGGCGCTGCGCTGGCGTGCCGCGATCCTGCTGGGCATCCTCTCCGCGACCGTGTTCGCCATCATCATGAACTACGCCTGGGCCAAGGACGCCGGCTTCCTCCCGGGCCAGGCCGTGATCCCGACCGACGTCGTCGCCATGCCCGACTTCAGCCTCGTCGGCGCGTTCGACCTGGGCGCCTTCGCCAAGCTCGGCGTCACGGCCGCGATCCTCTGGATCTTCAGCCTCATGCTGAGCGACTTCTTCGATACCATGGGCACGCTCGTGGGCGTCGGCGGCCAGGCCGGGTACCTCGACGAGAAGGGCGACCTGCCGGACGTCAACCGTCCCCTCATGGTCGACTCCGTCGCCGCCATCGCCGGCGGCGCCGTGAGCGCCTCGTCGGCCACCACGTACATCGAATCCGGCGCCGGCGTCGCCCAGGGGGGGCGCACCGGCTGGGTGGCGATCGTCGTCGGCGTGCTCTTTCTCGCGGCGATGTTCTTCTCGCCGATCGCCGGGGTGGTGCCGGGTCAGGCGACCGCGGCGGCCTTGATCATCGTCGGCTATCTGATGATGGCCACGCTGACCAAGGCGGAGAGCGAGGCCGACCACGCCACCTCCGAGCCCAAGGCCGGCATCGACTTCGGCAATCTCGCGTTCGGACTGCCTGCCGTCCTGATCATCACCATCATGCCGCTCACGTACAGCATCACCAACGGCATCGGCGCCGGCTTCATCGCCTTCACCATCATCCGCGTGACGCAGGGCAAGGCGCGCGAGGTGAACTGGCTCCTGTGGATCTCCTCCGCCGCCTTCATCCTCTACTTCATCTTCCCCTGGCTTCAGTCCCAGGGCTGGGTCTGAGCAGCCGCACAGGTCGACCGCACGCGGCGGCCTGAGCACGACGAGAGGGGCGGGAGCCGCGCTGCGGCTCCCGCCCCTCTTTCGTCTCTCGCACGGCAAGCGGCCGAGCGGTGCCTCCGGCGACCGGCCGCGGCCGTCCTCGGCTCTGCGGCCGGCTACTCCCGGCCGGCTACGCCGCGATGGTGAGAAGCACCGTCGACCCCTCGGGGACCATCGCGCCCGCGTCCGGCTTGATCTTCACGACCGTGCCGGGCTCCTGCCCCGTCCCCGTCTTCTCCCGGAACGCGACGGTGAGACCGGCGGCGCTCACCTGCGCCGCCGCGGCCGTCGAGTCCATGCCGTACACGTTGGGCACCTCGACCTCACTCGGACTGGGGCTCGGCGAGGGAGACGGCGAGCCGCTCGAAAGCACGAGTGTCACGGTGGACCCCCTGTCGACCTTCTGACCGGGGGACGGATCCTGGCTGATCACCGAGCCCGCCGGCACCGTCGCGCTCGTGGTGGTGCCCGCAACGGCGGCAACCAGGCCGGCTTCGGCGAGCTGGAGCTCCGCGGCGGCCTGCGTCTGGTTGGTGACGTCGGGCACGGTCGCCTGTGGCACGCCGGTGCTGACCCAGTACGTGACCGTGTCGCCGCGCTTGACCGCCGTGCCGGCGGCCGGGCTCTGTCGGTACACCCGGCCCTCCGCGACCGCGCCGGACTTGCCCTTCTTGCGCGCGCCCAGAAGGTCGTTCTGAGACAGCCAGTCGTCGACGTCGGCGGCAGTCCTGCCCCTGAAATCGATGAGCTCCACGCTCTCGCTGCCCTTGCTCACCCAGATGTCGACCGTGGCCCCCTCCCGCAGTTCGGTGCCGGCGGCGGGCGCCTGCCTGCTCACGAAGCCCTCGGCCACGCGGTCCGAGTACTCCTCCTGGACGCCCACGCCGAAGCCTTGCTTCTCCAGCGCCCTCACGGCGGACGCTTTGCTCTGACCGACCACGCCGGGGACCGGCACCTTGTTGCCGCTCATCGACCACCACAGGGCGACGGCCACGGCGGCCACCACCAGCAGCAGGATGACGACGAGGATGAGCGGCCACCTGGAGCGCTTGCGCCGCGGCGGCAGCGGCCGGTCGAACACCGACGTCGTGCCGGCCGCCGCGCCTGCGCTCATCACGCGCGTGCGCTCGCCGTCGGCGTCGAACGCGGCCGCCTGCACGGGGCCGCCCTCCCGGGCCGCACGCAGGTCGCGGGCGAACTCGGCCGCCGACTGATAGCGGTCGGCCGGATCCTTGGCCATCGCCTTGAGGACGATCTGGTTGAGGGCGTACGGCATGCCGGGGACGAGCTCGGCCGGCTCCGCCGCGACCTCGTTCACGTGCTTGAGCGCCACGGTGACGGCGCTGTCACCCTTGAACGGCACGGCGCCGGTGAGTATCTCGTAGAGCACGATCCCCACGGAGTAGAGGTCCGACCTCTCGTCGACCCTGAGGCCCTTGGCCTGCTCCGGGGCGAGATACTGGGCGGTGCCGAGGATCGAGCCGGCCTCCGTCATCCCCGAGTCGCCCGCGCGCGCGATGCCGAAGTCCATGACCTTGACGGTGCCGTCGCGACCGAGCATCACGTTCTGCGGTTTGATGTCGCGGTGCACGATGCCGGCGCGGTGGGCGAACTCGACCGCGGTGAGCAGCTGCAACCCGAGACCGACCGCCTCGTTGCCGCTCAGCCGGCCGCGGCGCCGGACGAGGTCCTTGAGCGTCTCGCCCTCCACGTACTCCATGACGATGTAGTACGTGCCGTCCACCTCGCCCCAGTCGTGGATGCTGACGATGTTCTGCTGGTTGAGCCCGGCGGCGGCCTTGGCCTCGCGGCGGAACCGCTCCACGAAGGTCGCGTCGTCGAGGTAACGCTGAAGCAGGACCTTGACGGCGACCTGGCGGCCCAGGGTCAGGTCCTGGCAGAGATAGACGTCGGCCATGCCGCCGCCGCCAAGCTTGCGCACCACGCGGTACCGGCCGCCGATCACCTGTTCGGGCTGGAACACGTCACTCACGTCGGCTGTCCTCGTTCCTTCGTCATGCTGTTGGGTACGACCACGGGCGCACGGTCCCTGCCCGCTAGGGCAGGGCGGGCTGCGCCAGCGCGCTCTTGATGACCGCGGCGGCGAGCGGCGCGGCCGCCGCGCCGCCCGTCGACGCGGTGTCCTCGACGACGACAGCGACGGCGACCCTGGGGTCGTCGGCCGGCGCGAAGCCGATGAACCAGGCCAGGTTGCTGCCGTCGCCCTTCTCGGCGGTGCCGGTCTTGCCGGCGACCTCTATGCCCTCGAGAGCGGCGGCCGTGCCGGTGCCGGTGCTCACCACCTTCTGCATCATCGCGTTGAGCTCGCTCGCGGTGAGGGGCTTCGTCGCGACCAGCCACTGCTCCGGCCTGGCCTTGCTCACCACGGCGCCCGTCGCGGTGACGACCTCCTCCAGGTAGTACGGCTTCATCACGCGCCCGCCGTTGGCGACGCCGCCGGCGACCAGCGCCATCTGCAGCGGCGTCGCCAGTACCTTCTCCTGGCCGCACGCGGCCCACGCGACCTGGAGGGGGTCCATGAACGCGTCCGGCGCGAGCAGTCCCTTCTTGCCGTACCGGCCGCTGGGGAGCACCTCCCCCGCCGGCAACGGAAGCGGCGGCGCCTGGTAGAAGCCGTAGCGCTCCATGCCGGCGATGAGCCTCTTGCGGCCGAGCGTGTTGCCGACCTTGGCGAAGGTGGTGTTGATCGAGAGGGTGAGCGCCGTCGAGAAGTCGTTGGCGCCGTAGACGGCGCCGCCGTAGTTGGTCACCTTGCCCCCGAACACGACGTACGTGCCGGTGTCGATGAACCCGGTCTCGGGAGTGACCTTGCCGGTGTCCAGCCCGGCCGAAGCGGTGACGACCTTGAAGGCCGAGCCGGGCACGTAGAGACCCTGGGTCGGCCGGTTGAGCAGCGGCGCCGACGGATCGGCGCTGAAGCGCGACCACTTGGCCTCGAGGTTGGCCGGGTCGTACGTCGGCGCGGAGGCCGACGCGATGAGCGCGCCCGTCGTGGGGTCGAGCACGACGATCGCGCCCTTCTGCCCCTGCAGTCCCAGCTGCGCGGCCTTCTGGACCGCCGGCACCAGCGTGAGCTTGAGGTCCGCCCCCTTGGGGCGCCGGCCGAGCACTCTGTCGACCCATGACTGCACGCCGAGGTCCGTGGCCTTGCCGGTGAGCTCGTCGTTCAGCTGGGCCTCGATGCCGCTGCGGCCATAGCGGACGGAGTCGTAGCCGAGGAGCTGCGGCGCCAGCGCGCCGGCGGGATAGACGCGGTGGTAGTAGCCGGAGCGACGCTCCGTACCGGCCATCACCGAGCCGTCGTACCCGAGGATGTCGCCGCGCTTGATCTTCATCTCCATGGCGATGCTGCGCTTGTTCTCCGGGCGGTCCCGGAACCACTCCGCCCGGACGGTCATGATCCACGTCAGGTTGACGATCAGCGCGACGAAGAGCACGGCGCTGAGGATGAACACCTTGGACATGGCCCTGTTCATCGGCTACCCCCTCTCCGCCAGTCGCCGGCGCTCGAGCTCGCTGCCGTCGCGGATGATCGTGGTGCGGTTCGAGACCATGAGCAGAAGAGCCACGAGCATGAGGTTGGCGGTGATGGAACTGCCGCCGTAGCTGACGAAGGGGAGCGTGATGCCGGTGAGCGGGATCAACCGCGTCACGCCGCCGATGATGATGAAGGTCTGCAGCGCGAAGGCGAG
The DNA here is from genome assembly GCA_964545565.1 of uncultured Thermoleophilia bacterium. Classification (GTDB taxonomy): domain Bacteria; phylum Actinomycetota; class Thermoleophilia; order UBA2241; family UBA2241; genus CAIXSE01. The sequence goes on along the minus strand of CAZJGT010000005.1, from coordinate 12,693 downwards.
GGCGAGCCCGGCGGCGAGGAGCTTGGAGAAGCCGTCCGGCGCGTAGACGGCGATGCGGAAGCCGCGCCACACGAAGAGCAGATAGAGGAGGACGATGCCGGCGGCGCCGAGCAGACCCATCTCGTTGGCGATCGCCGTGAAGATGAAGTCGGTCTGCAGGTCGGGGACGACCGGCTGGCGGTTGGCGTACAGCAGGTACCCGCGGCCGAAGCCGGCGCCGAGCACGCCACCGTCGGCGATGGTGAACAGCGACTGCAGCAGCTGGTAGCCGGTCGTGTCCGCGTACGGCCACGGATCGAGCCAGACGGCGAAGCGGTCATGCACGTGCGGCACGACCGCGAGCGCGAGGGCGCCGGCGGCTGCGAAGAGGCCGGCGCCGGCGACGACGTACACGATGCGCGCCGTGGCCATGTACATGAGCCCTACGAAGATGGACATGAAGAGCAGGGCCATGCCGAAGTCCTTCATGAAGACCAGCATCGCCAGCGAGAACACCCACATGACGAGCAGCGGGCCGAAGTACTTGAAGGCGGGCAGCGGCACGCCGAGCACATGACGTTGCGGCACCGAGAGCATCGTCTTCTTGTCGTCGAGATAGCCCGCGAGAAAGATCACGATCGCGAGCTTGGCGAACTCCGAGGGCTGGATGCTGAAGCCGAAGGCGTGGATCCAGAGCTTGGCGCCGTTGACCGTCGTGCCCAGCGCGATGGTGAGGACGAGCAGGGCGAGCCCCACCGCGCCGATGAGATACCGGTACCGGTCGAGCTTGATGTGGTCGCGCACGATCACCACGGTGAGGATGAAGAGCCCCGCCCCGACCAGGAGCCACTGACCCTGGGTGAGCGCCAGTGACGGCTTGATGCGGAAGATCTCCGTGAGGCCGATGGCCGCGAGAAGGGCCGTGATGGGCAGCAGGAACGGGTCCGCCTGCGGCAGAAGCAGGCGTTCGAGCACGTGCAACACCAGGAAGATCCCGACGAAGATGAGCCCGTAGACGATAGAAACGCGGTTGATCTCGCGGAAGCGCCCGGCGTAGACGGAGACGTACGCCATCGTGCTGACCGCGCCGGCCAGCACGAGGAACACGAGCTCGAGATTACGCCGGCTCACGGCCACATCCCGAGCTGCTCCGAGACGTCGAAGGCGCCGGACCTGTCGCGGACCGCGCGCTCGTCGACCACGGCGCGCGCCTCCGGCGACAGGGAGTCGTAACTGACGACGCTGCGCCGGTACACCGCGTGCAGCGGGACCGGGCCGATCTCGGCGGGCACGCCGCTGTAGATGGCGAGCCGGCCGTCGTCCACGCCGATGAAGAAGAGGGTGCTGAGGAAGAACGCGCCCGTCGCGCCGGCCACCGCGAGCAACCCGAGGATGGCGACGACCGCGCCGAGCAGACGCGCAGAGCGCCGGCGCCGCCGGGCCGCGTCGGCAATCGCAGCCGAGCCGTCGGCGCCGGCGGCCGCGTGCGGCGGCGGCCGCAGGGCGGCGCTGGAGGCGGCGAGCCCATCGGCGGCGTCCACGACGGCCGCCGCGTCCGGCGGATCCGCGGCGTCCAGCCGCGGGCCGGCGTCGTCCGCGTCGGCCGCGGGCAGCTCGGCGGTGTCGGCGCCCGGCTCCGCCGCCTGCACCAGCGTGACCTCCTCGTCGCCGCCGACGGCCTCGTCGACGCGCACGACCACGGCGGCGATGTTGTCGGGGCCGCCCTGCCGCCGAGCCTCGAGGATCAGGCGCTCGGCGGCGGCCTGCGGATCGCTGCGCGTGAGCGCCAGGCGAAGCGTCTCGTCCGGAACCTGGCCGCTGAGCCCGTCGCTGCAGAGCAGGAGGACGTCGCCGGGAAGGAGGTCGACGGCGAACTCATCGATGGTCGCCCGGGCCTCGGTGCCCAGGGCCCGGCTCAGGATGCTGCGGTGCGGATGCGCCGCCGCCTCCTCGACGGTGAGACGGCCGTCGCGCACCATCTCACCGACGAGGGAGTGGTCGTCGGTCACCTGTTCGAGGCTCCCGTCGCGGAGCAGATAGGCGCGGCTGTCGCCGATGTGCACGAAGCGCGCCGTGGCCCGGTCGAGGACGAACGCGGTGAGCGTGGTGCCCATGCCGGCCTGCTCGACGTTGTCGGAGGCGCGCCGGAAGACCGCCGCGTTGGCGGCCTGCGCCGCTTCGAGCAGCGGACGACCGGCGGCGAACTCGGCGGCGAGCGTCTCGGCGGCGAGGCCGCTGGCGACCTCGCCGGCGTTGGCGCCGCCCATGCCGTCGCAGACCACGTACAGCGGCGGCTGCACGACCAACGTGTCTTCGTTGGTCTTGCGATGCAGCCCGATATCAGTGAGGGCGCCGTGTCTGGCGACGAGCGTCACCCGGCGCTCACTCCTCGTAACGGAAGGTCGTCTCGCCGATGCGCAGCCGGCTGTCCAGTTTGAGCTGCGCCTCCTCCGTCACCTGTCTCTCGTTGACGAAGGTGCCGTTGGTGCTGCCGAGGTCCTCGACGTAGTAGAACTGGCCGCGAGGGACGAGGCGGGCATGGGTACTGGAGACGAACTGCTCGTCGAGGATGATGTCGCTGGTCGCGGCGCGGCCGACGGTGATCCAGCCTTCGAGTGGGAAGACCACGCCCACGGGCACGATCGGGCTCTCTTCGACGACGAGCCGTGGGTCGATATGCGCCGAGAAGTCCATCTTCTGGCCGTCCATGGTGCGCTCGACGTCCCGGTCCTCGCGGCGCTGTTCGCGCTCCGCCGGCGTGAACACGGGCGCGAGCCGGTCGCCTGCCGGCAGGGCCACGTCGGGGGCGGCGGCGGATGCGACTCCGCCGCCGCGCACGTTCTGCACGGCCGACTTCACGACCTGCCAGATGAACAGGTACAGCAGGACGAGGATGCCGATCTTGAGGACGAGCAGGACGATGTCGATCATGGGACTCTCCCGCGCCGCGCGCCCACGGGGGCGGCCGGCGCCGTGGTCACCGGGGCCGCCCGGTCAGGGCTGCCTCTCGAACAGAAGCTCCGTGGTGCCGAACTCGATGCGGTCGCCGTGCTGGAGCACGACCTGCTTGACGTCACGCCGATTGACGCGCGTGCCGTTGGTGGAGCCGAGATCGAGCAGCATGAAGCCGTCGCCCTGACGGCGGATCTCGGCGTGCTGCCGCGAGACGTTGGGGTCGGTGAGGACGATGTCGCAACGGCGGCTGCGGCCGAGCACCGAGACCGTCTCGCTCAGGGTGTAGTCGCCCTGGCGGCCGCGCAGGACGGCGCGCGCGGAGGGCGTGCGCTCCGGGGCCGCCGGCGCCCCGGCGGACTGCTGGTAGAGCACCGTCTGGTCGATGGCCGCCCCCGGGACCACAGCCGCGGCGGGCGGCGGCGGCGCGGCCGCGACAGGCTCGTCGGTCGGCGCGCCCACGGTGCGCGTCGCGATGCCGAACTCGCCCACGCGAAGGTCGTCGTCTTGGTGCAGCTCGATACGCGGCGGCGCGACGAGTGTCCAGCCCTCGCGCCGCGCGAATGCCGTCACGTAGTTGGAGAGCTCGGTCTTGAGCGAGTCCTCGAACGAGGCCAGGTGGTCGTAGTCGTCCTTGCCGAGGTACAGGTCGAACTCGTTGGGCACATATACGTTGGAGACGCCGACCGTCTTGTGGTCGCCCATCTCCTTGGCGAGCTTGTGCGCCAGTTCCACCGGCTGGACGCTCGACTTGAAGGCACGCCCGAAGCCGCCTTCGACGAGGCCTTCGAGCTTGCTATTCGCCTTTCTGAAGATCCCCATCGACGTCTTCCTCCGGCGCGTCTCCGGTGGTCAGGATCAGCGGCAAGAGTATCACGGCGGCGGGCAGCGCCACACTCCAGACCAGCCGCCACAGGCTCGCCGGGTAGTCCCAGACCACGACCGGGACGATGCGGTAGACGGCGAACACCAGGGCGAAGGCCGCGGCCCAGATCCACAGGCGGATCTCGAGGCGGCGGCGCGTCAGGGCGTAGCCCAGCGCCGCCGCGAGCCCGGCCCAGAGTCCGGCCTGGAGCAGCGTCGGCGCCGCCAGCAGATGGACGAGCAGGCGGCCGGCCACGGTGAGCGGATCGCCGGCCGCGGCGAGCTGTTCGCCCAGCCGCGTACGCGGCTGGTCCAGCGTGAAGGGCCCGCGCGGCGCCCTCGTGAGCAACAGGTAGGCGACCGTGGCGGCGCCGGCCCAGGCGGCCGCGAGAGGGCCACGCACGCGGCCCAGCACGGCCGCCGTCGCCGGCGCCAGCAGCGTCAGGTACAGCGGCGCGAGGAGGAGCGCAAACGCCGGCCACACGGCGACGACGGGACGTGCGCGCGTGATCAGAAAGAGCGCCACGGCGAAGACGAGGTAGGCGACGCCCAGGCTGAGCGAGACGTTGAAGACCGGAAAGGCCAGCACGCCGAGCAGCCACGCGAGCCCCGCCTGCGGCGTGACCGCCCAGACGGCGAAGCTGACGGCGATCACAGGGAGCGCCCAGCTCTGGGGGTAGGCGGGCAGGGTCTCGAGCACGACGCCGGCGGTGACGGCGGAGAGGGTCGCACCCCCGGCGCGCTCGACGACCGCGCCCCACCCCGCAAGCGGCCGGACGAGCCGCCGCGCCCTGTGAAGACGCAGGTCCTGCAGGCGCCCGCTGCGAAGCAGCCCGGCGAGCGCGTCGCTGAAGGCGGCCGCCGTGGGGCGGTCCGCCGGGCGCTCCGCGCAGGCGGCGTCGATCAGCGCGACCAGCTCGTCGGGCAGGTCGGGACGCAGCGCGGCGAGCGACGGCAGCCGCGCCGCGGCCACATTGGAGAGCGTCTCCGCCGGGGTGGCCCCGCGCAGCGGGTGCGTCCCGGCGAGCAGTTCGAAGAGGACCATGCCGGCCGAATAGACGTCGCTCGGCGGCTGGACGCGACGTCCGGACGCCTGCTCCGGCGACATGTAGGCGACGGTGCCGATGACGTCGCCGTCGCCGGTGAGCGTGTCCGAATCCATGATGTGGGCGATGCCGAAGTCCATGACCTTGACGTGACCTGCGTCGCTGAGCATCACGTTCTGCGGCTTCACGTCGCGATGGACGATGCCCTGGGCGTGAGCGTAGGCGAGCGCATCGAGGAGCTCGGCGCCGACGGCGACCACGTCCCCGTCGCCGAGCTCGTCGCGGAGATGGTCCAGCGATTCGCCGCGCACGAGCTCCCACACGAGGATGGTGCGCTCGCCGTCGGCGAACCAGTCGTACAGCGCGACGATCCCGGAGTGGTCGAGCGCCGCAGCCGCCTCGACCTCGCGCACGATGCGGGCGGTCAGCGAGCGCCCGTCGGCGACGATCTTGAGCGCCACGGGCTCGTCGAGCGTGCGATCGAACGCCTCGTAGACCTCGGCGAAACCGCCGCTGCCGATCCGGCCGACCAGCTCGTAGCGGTCGCGCCAGTCTGCGTAGAAAGGGGCGGTGTTCTGGGCGGCGACAGGCATGGGGGCTCGCTTCGCGTCCTGCGTTTGCTCGATATTCGGTATGGTACAATCCGAACCCTGTAAGAGCTGGGCGAGTGGCGGAATTGGCAGACGCGCTAGGTTCAGGGTCTAGTGAGCTTACGCTCGTGGGGGTTCAAGTCCCCCCTCGCCCACCAGTCGCCTCAGGAAACGGGGGGTCCGCGGCGTGGATTTCTTCGACGACGAGACAAGTCGGGCGCCGGCTGACGCAGGCGGCCCGCCCGCTCCTCCGTCTCGCCGTCGCCCCGACCGCCGCCGCATCCGTTTCCAGCGCCTCATCATCCTCGGGCTGATCCTCTTCATCGTCGTCTTCGCGCTCGCCTGGTGGGCGCGCAGCTGCCAGCACGACCGCAAGGTGGATACCTACCGGACCTACTTCGACGGCGTCTCCACGGCCATCGCCGACTCCAACGCGCTGGGCAAGCAGGTCAGCCGCATCATGAAGGACCCCACGAAGCTCTCCCGCAAGGAGCTCGTGGCCAAGCTCGGCCAGCTCAGCGACCAGCAGGCGGAGATCGCCGTGCGCACCGGGCGGCTCGAACCGCCGGGCACCCTCACCGACGAGCAGACGACGTTCGCCACCGGCATGAAGGTCCGCGCCAGCGGCTTTCGCCGGCTGCGCGCGGCCATGCTGGGCGCTCTCTCCAGCAAGAAGGTAGGACCGGCGGCGATCGCCGCCCTCGACGGCTACTTCAGCGGCCCCGACGCCTACTACACGGACCTGGTCTACGCACCCGCACAGACGGTCATGGCCGACGACGGCGTCTCCGGCGTCGCCGTGCCGACGTCGACGTATTACCTTACGTGGAAGGCGCTCGACCCGCTCACGGTGACCGCCGCTCTCGAGAGCGTCGGCAAGTCGTCCAAGCTCTCCGGCATCCACGGCGTCGCGCTCCTCGGTGTGACCGCGCAGGGCAGCTCGGGCGACGTCAAGCTGGTCAAGGGTCGGCAGGTGGACGTGCCGGCATCCCCCGACCTGGCCTTCGTCATCGAGATCCAGAACCAGGGCAGCGTCGCCGAGAGCGATGTGCCGGTCACGGCCACGCTGACCATGCCCGGCGGGGACCCGATCAAGAAGGAGGCGTCGGTCGCCACCATCGCCCCGGGCAAGACGCAGTCGGTGACGATCTCGGGGTTCGCCATCCAGGAGGAGGCGCTCAGCAAGGTCCTGACGCTCAAGGTGCTCGCCGGCCCCGTCCAGGGGGAGCGCGTCGAGACCAACAACGGCGCCCAGTACAAGCTCGTGCTGCAGCTCAAGTAGGCGGGAGCATGCAGACCCTGAGCGATATCGCCCCGTACGTGGCGCTGGCGGGCGCCGCCCTCTCCCTGGCGCTCCTCGTCCTGGTGGTGGTCCTCCTGGCCCGGGTCGGGCGCCTGCGCCGCGCCCAGGCCGTCGTCCTCGGTCATCACGAGGAGCGCGACGTCGTCTCGCACATGCGCGACCTGGACGGCCAGGTGCGCAACCTTCGCGAGGCGGTCGAGATCCTCACCGACCAGCTCGACGACCAGAAGCGGCACCTCGATCACGCGCTCACCAACCGCGCCATCATCCGCTACGACGCCTTCCGAGACGCCGGCGGTGAGCAGAGCGCCTCGTTCGCGCTGCTGGACCAGTACCGTTCCGGCGTCGTCTTCAGCGCCATCGCCGCACGGGACTTCGCGCGCATCTACGTCAAGCACCTCCACGAGGGCATCGCCGACCGTGAGCTCTCGCCCGAGGAGGCGCAGGTCGTCGCCGACGCCGTCCCCAAGCCGCTGCTCGCGGGCGAAGAGGGCCCCCGGGCGAGACGCGCGCCCGTTCCGGACAACGCGCCGGCCACTCACGCGAAGCCCGGCCCCGATGCGCCGCAGGATCAGCCCCCGGCCGCCGCGGCGGCGGTGCCGGCGGAGGCTGCCGCAGCCTTCGAGGCGCTCCGCGAGGCCGTGGAGCCGGGCGCCGACTCCCCGGAGGCCCCGCGCGGCGCCCCGGCCGAACCGCCGGCGCCCGACGAAACGGCCGACTTCACCTGGGAGCCGCGAACCGATCGTCCCCCCCACGACGGGGGGCCGGCGTCGCGGTGACCTGACACGGCTCGCGAGCGTCCTCACCACGGCCTCGCCCGTCACGCACGCCTTCGCCTCGCCGCGAGCGGCCGGCGTGGTCTGCTGATAGCCTAGCGGGTAGCATCCGGACCGAGAGGAGGGCAGGCGTGGCACAGGGCACTGACAGAGTCGCGTTCCTGGGTCCCGAGGGCACCTTCACCGAGGAGGCGCTGCTCGCGAACATGCCGGAGGGCGGCCTGCACCCCTTCCCGTACCCGTCCATCCGCGACGTGCTGCGGGCCGTGCAGAGCGGCGAGGCGCCGCTCGGGATCGTCGCCATCGAGAACGCCCTCGAGGGCTCGGTTCCGGTGACGCTCGACAGCCTCGCATGGGGCTTCGACGACCTGCAGATCGTGCGCGAGGTGACGCACCCCGTCCATCAGATGCTGGTCACGAAGTCCCCCATCGGGCTGGACGAGATCACCAAGGTCATCAGCATCCCGCACGCCTACGGACAGTGCCGCGACTTCATCCGCGAGCACCTCGGCAACGTGGAGCACGAGGCCACGGACTCCACCGCCGAGGCCGTGCGGCGCGTGAGCCGCGTCAGCCGGCCGTGGGCGGCCGTGGGCACGCGGCTCGCCGCCGAGATGTACGAGTGCCATATCGCCGCCGAGGACATCGAGGACGCGGAGGACAACCGCACCCGCTTCGTGTTCGTCGCACGCGAGCCGGCGCCACAGGACCTCGACACACGCTACAAGACGAGCATCGTGTGCGGCATCGACCAGGACGAGCCGGGCAGCCTGCTGCTCATCCTGAGCGAGTTCGCCTACCGGCACGTCAACTTGAACAAGGTGGAATCGCGACCGTCCAAGCAGGCGCTCGGGCACTACGTCTTCTTCATCGACGTCGATGGAAGCATCGAGCAGGAGCCCGTTGCTCAGGCGCTCAAGTGCCTGACCTGCAAGCTCCCGTGGCTCAAGGTCCTGGGCTCCTATCCGGCCTGACGGAGGTATTCATGGAGCGCGTCAAGTGTGAGATCCGCGAGGCGGACCACAAGGACCGCGAAATGCTGGTGCTGTTGGCCGAAGAGACCCTGCACCCTCTGGCCGAGGGAGCCGGGCACGCGGAGCGTTACCGCACGGGAGACGTCGTGGACCTGCTCGAGCGGGCCGACGCCTACGTCGCGACGGCCGGCGGCGAACCGGCGGGCTTCGTCGCCCTCGAGGCCGAGGAGGACGCGCTGGCGGTGCGCTGCATCTGCGTGAACCCGGCGTTCGAGGCCCGCGGCGTGGCCAACCAGCTCCTCGACTGGGCGGAGGGACTGGCGATCGACCGCCGTCTCTCACGGTTGGTCGCCCACGTGCCTGCTGCGGACGGACCGTCGCTGCACCTGTATCGCGGCCACGGCTTCATCGGCGAGGACGCCGGGGCCGAGATGCTCGCGCTCCAGAAGCGGCTGCCGCCGCGTCCGGACTGAAGGCGCCGTGCGGATCTCGCTCATCATCGTCCCGTATGATCTCGGCCGCGCCGACGTCGGCAGCGGGCGCGGCCCTACGGCGTACGTCAAGGCCGGGGCCGCGGAGGCGTTGCGCGCCCGCGGCCATGAGGTCGAGGTGGTGACGGTCCGCCGTGACGCCCCGTTCAACGACGAGCTTCAGGCCGTGCTGGCCGTGGATGGAGCGCTCACCGACGCCGTCGAGGAGGCGCTCCGCCATGAGTCGTTTCCGCTGGTGGCGGCCGGCAACTGCAATGCCGCCCTCGGCGTGCGTGCGGGACTGCAACGCGCCGGCGCGGGCGAGGCCGCGCTCGTGTGGCTGGACGCCCACGGAGACTTCAACACACCGGCCACCACGACGACGGGCTACCTGGACGGCATGCCGCTCGCGATGCTGTGCGGTCGTGCGCATCGCGAGGCCGTGGAACGCGAGCTCGGCGTGGTCCCGGTGGACGAGGCGGCCGTGCTGCACGCTGGGGGCCGCGAGCTCGACCGCGAGGAAGCGGCGTCGCTCGCGGCATCAGGGGTCAGGCTCGTGGACGGAGGCGAGCTGAGCGACCGCGGGCCGGCCGAGGCGCTCGCCCCGAAGCTCGACGAGCTCATCGAGACCCGGACGGCGCCCGGGCGATCACCGGGCACCTTGCCGCCGGCGCACCTGCACGTCGATCTGGACGTGCTCGATCCGACGGCCGCACCGGGGGTCGCCTTCCCCTCGCCTCACGGGCTCTCGGCCGGGCAGTTGCTCGAGGCCATCGACCTCGTGCGCGAACGCTTCACCCTCGCCGCCGTCACCGTAGCGTCGTTCACGCCCGCTCGCGACGACGACGCCGGCACCACCCTGGCCGCCGGCCTCGCCGTGCTGCAACGGGTGACGGCGGCGCGCCGGGAGGACCTGACGCGCTGAGCACCCTCGAGGGTCTCGCCGGGCGCGCCGCAGCCGCCTCAGTGATAGATGAACAGCGCCTCGCCGACCCACGACTGGTCGTACACCCAGGAGCAAGCCCAGATGGGCTCGCGGATGCACCCGTGGCTGGCGGGATACGGGGGCACGGGCGAGTACCCGTGGATGGCGAAATTGCCGACGAACCCCATGGTGCGCACCAGGATGCCGCCGTAGCCGGAGGTGGTGTACGGGTGCTTCTGCTGGATGCGGAAGCTGCCCTCCGGCGTGTTGCCCGTGGCGCCGGTGGACACGGCGATGAGGCCGGCGACCTTGCCCTTCTTGACGACCATGAGGATCTGCCGGCCCTTGTCGACCTCGAGGTGCGTCGCCGGACTCCTGCGCCGCGGCTTGATGGTCCTGGCGCCGTCGAGCTTGCGCCAGTTCCGGGCGTCGAACACATACGTGCGCCTGAGGCGGTAGGCCTTCTGGAAGGCCATCACGGAATCCTTGACCTGGGTGGAGAAGCGGGTGCCGGTGCCGGGGACGCGGATCGCCAGCCGCTTGAGGCCGGTGAGCATGCCCTTCACGTAAGGACCGGTCGCGCCCACCCGCAGGGTGCGTGCCCGGACCGACACCTTCTTCTGGACCGACAGCGCCGCCAATCCACCGTCGGCGGCCAGCGCGAACGTCAGTTTGAAGCCGTCGACGCCGCGCAGCGGCATCGTGAGGACGGCGCGGCCGTCGCGCACGCGCACCCGGTAGCGACCCACGACGGCGGCGCGATGCACGACCTTGACGGTCACGACGCCGTCGTAGGCCGACGGGACGACCCTGAGGACGAACCTCGCCTTGAGGAACGGGGTCAGAGCTCCGTGGGTGACGCTCACCTTGGGCCTGACGGCCAGGGCTCGCGCCTCGCCGGCGACGGCGGGATCGGCGGAGAGGCTCGCGACCACGTCACCGCCGCGTCGTGGCGTGAAGCTGAGCTCGTAGGCGCCGGCGGCGTCGGTGAGAGCCGTGCCGACTTCGACGCCGCCGATGGTGATCACGACCTCCTCGGCCTCGGACGCCGGCGTCAGCACGCCGGTCACGGTGACGGCGTCGCCGTAGATCAGCGTGGCCCGGGAGAGATCGCACGTGAGGGTCACCGGCCCGGGC
>CAZJGT010000005.1:0-1577 GCA_964545565.1 uncultured Thermoleophilia bacterium | reverse complement strand
CCGGCGACGCGGATGGGGACTCGGGCGCCGGCGACGCGGCGAACGCCGGCGCGGCGGCGGCCAGCAGCAGGACCGCGACGGCCAGCAGGGCCGACGCAAGGATCCGGTGATCGGCGGAACGCGGGATGACCTGACGCATGGACCTGCTCCCTCCGTAGCACGACGGTACGCGGTATCGTCCGATACCGGCAGGGTAGCACGCGCGCCCGAGGACGGTCGACTGGCCGCGCCCCGGCTCGCCCGGCTTGACGACTGGGAGAGAGGCCGGTGCGATACGATGGGCGGCACTGACCGTGACGACCGCGAGGAGTGACGATGCTCGACGTGAAGATGGTGCGCGCCGACCCGGACGAGGTCCGCAGGGCCCTGGAACGGCGAGGCGAGCCCACCTCGTCACTCGACGAGTTCCTCGCCGTCGAGGAGCGGCGGCGGCGACTGCTCACCGAGGTCGAGAGCCGGCGCGCCGAGCGCAAGCGCGCGAGCGACGGGATCGCCGCCGTCAAGAAGGCGGGCGGCGACGCCGACGAGGCGATCGCCGCCATGCGCGCGCTCGGCGACCAGATCAAGGAGCACGAGGCGGCGCTCGCCGAGACGGAGGAGCGCCTCGGCGCCATGCTCCTCGAGCTGCCCAACATCCCGCTGCCCGGCGTGCCCGACGGCGGCGAGGACGACTCCGTCGTGATCCGCACCGTGGGCGTGCCCCGGCAGTTCGACTTCGAACCCAAGGACCACCTCGACCTGGGCCTCGCGCTGGACCTCATCGACATGGAGCGCGCCGCCAAGGTGAGCGGCTCGCGCTTCGCCTACCTCAAGGGCGACCTTGTGCGCCTGCAGTTCGCCCTCGTCAGCTACGCGCTCGGCATCATCGAGAGCAAGGGCTTCCGCCCCGTGATCCCGCCGGTGCTGGTGCGCGAAGAGGCCATGTACGGCACGGGCTTCTTCCCCACCGACCGCGCCCAGGTGTACGAGACTGTGGACGGCGACTGCCTGGTCGGCACCAGCGAGGTGCCGCTGGCGGCGATGCACATGGAGGAGTTCCTCGACGAGAATGAGTTCCCGATCCGCTACGCAGGCTATTCGACCTGCTTCCGCCGCGAGGCCGGCGCCGCCGGCCGCGACACGCGCGGCATCCTGCGCGTGCACCAGTTCGACAAGGTCGAGATGTTCAGCTTCTGCGCACCGGAGCAGAGTGAGGCCGAGCACCAGGTGCTCCTCTCGGCCGAGGAGGCGATCCTCCAGGGACTCGGCATTCCCTATCAGGTGGTCAACATCGCCGCCGGCGACCTCGGCGCCCCGGCGGCGCAGAAGTTCGACTGTGAGGCGTGGCTCCCGGGCCAGCAGCGCTACCGGGAGCTCACCAGCTGCAGCAACTGCACGGACTATCAGGCGCGGCGGCTCAACACCCGCTTCCGCACGGAGAAGGGGCCGCGCTTCGTGCACACCCTGAACGGCACCGGTGTGGCCGTCGGACGCACGCTCATCGCCATCATGGAGAACTACCAGCAGGCCGACGGCGGCATCGCCGTGCCCGAGGTCCTGCAGGCGCAGATGGGCAAGCACGCCATCGGCGCCTGAGC
>CAZJGT010000004.1:0-47593 GCA_964545565.1 uncultured Thermoleophilia bacterium | reverse complement strand
TGTGCGCCGTGCTCGCGAAGAAGCGCTCGAAGTTGAAGTTGTGGAAGTACACGCCCCGGGCCTGGCACTCGGCCTGCAGCAGACCGAAGAACCGCGTGTCGCTCCGGCGCGCCTGACGGTACGTCGTCACCGGCTTCTCATGGCCGAAGAACACCTGCCACATCGGTCCGACCTGGCTGATGAAGGCGGGCACTCCGTTCTCGGCGAAGATGGCGCGCATGCCCTCCACCATCGCGTTGGCGATCGTGTTGAGATGGCCGTAGACGCGATCGCGGTCGTTGATCAGGATGTCGAGCGCCGCGTTCATGCCCGCCAGCGTCATCGGGTTGCCGCTGTAGGTGCCACCGTGCAGCACGGTGCCGTCGGCCTCGAGCTCCATGATCTCCTTCTTGCCCCCGAAGGCCGCCGCGCCCGGCGTGCCTCCGCCGACTGCCTTGGCCAGGCAGGTGATGTCCGGCGTCACGCCGTAGAGCTCCTGGGCGCCGCCGAGCGAGACGCGGAAACCGGTGATGATCTCGTCGAAGACGAGGAGCACGCCGTTCTCGTCGCAGATGCGGCGCAGGGCCTCCAGAAAGCCGGGCACGGGGGGGATGATGCCGGCGTCGGCGAGGATCGGCTCGGCGAGCACGCAGGCGAGCTGGTCGCGGTGGCGCTTGATGAGCACCTCGACCGCGTCGATGTCGTTGAAGGGGGCGATGACGACCGTGTCCTCGACGGCTTTGGGGATCCCGGCCTGCGACGGCAGCGTGCGCGGGAACTTCTCCGGCCCCGCCGCCTCGAGCGCCGGCCAGCTCGAGAAGGCGTGGCAGTCGAGGAAGCCGTTGTAGCTCCCCTCCCACTTCATGATCTTGTCCTTGCCCGTGTAGGCGCGCGCGAGCCGGACGGCCGCCTGCGTCGCCTCGGAGCCCGAGCTGGCGAAGCGGAGCTGCTCGACGCCGGGCACGGCCTGGACGATCTTGCGACCGACCTCGTAGTCGAGCGCGTGCGGGAACGTGTAGAGCATGCCGCCCTGCGTGATCTGGGCGATGATCGAGTCGAGGATGGGCTTGGGGCGGTGGCCGAAGATCATGGGACCGTAGCCGATGCACCAGTCGATGTAGGCGTTGTCGTCGACGTCGAAGAAGTAGGCGCCCTCGCCGCGCTGCATGACGATGGGACGCGTGCCGATGAGCCGCGCGTAGCTGGATTCGCCGCCGGAGACGACCTCCCGGCACTTGGCGAACAGGTCCTGGGTCTTCGTCAGACGACTATCGTCGATGAGATTGTCGGTCATGAGACTCCGATCTCCTTCACGAGCGGTCGGGCGCGACACCGTCACCCGCAGATACGGGTCCGGGGTCCCCGGAGGGTTGAGACAGTCTACCGGATGGCCGCTGCGCGGTGAACGTACGGCGTTGTGCGGCGGGCGGGCACGGCCGCATGCCCGGCTTGGGATGGGCCCGGCGGCGAGCCCTCAGACGACCGCCGCCAGCAGACTGACGCCGGTTATCGTGCAGACGATGCCGACCCACTGGTTCGGCTTCGGGCGCTCGTGCAATACCACGAAGCCGAGGATCACCGCGAACGTCCCGAACTGCGTCGTGGTGACGCCGGCCACCGTGGGCGGGCCGAGCGCGAAGGTGATGGTGAGGAGCATGACGCCGCAGAGCTCGAGCACACCGGCGCCGACGGCGCGCACGCGAAACCGCTGCGGGACCGCGATGCTGCCGGTGAGTAGCGCCACCGGCAGCGTGATGACGAAGGAGACGAGCCGCGAGATCGCCGACTGCGAGAGCCAGTCGATATCGCTGTAGTTGTAGCAGAGCATGACCGCAGCGAAGAGCACACCCGCGACCAGCGCCCATGGAGCGCCCCTCGTGGAACCGGCGCGTCCCTCGAAGGACGTGAGCACCGCGCCGAAGGCGCAGAGTACTAGCGCGACGGCGAGAAGCGGGGTGATCGGCGCGCCCAGGATCACCACGACCACGGCCACATAGGCGCCCTGCAGCGATGTGAGCGCCGAGACCAGCCCGAGATCGCCGACCTGCAGGCCGTGGAACAGGCAGAAGAGGGAGGCGACGTAGATGACGCCGGCGAGCGCAGCCAGCCCGGCGCCCCGCCATTCCCCGGCATCCGGTAACCCGCGCAGGATGAGCGCGACCGGCACGATGAGGATCATGCCGGTCGCCATCACCCAGACCATCTGCGTGAGCGGCCGCGTCTCGCGCGTGACGCGCTGCGAGAACAGATCGCTGGACGCGTACGAGAGGGAGGTGAGAAGACCGGAGAGGATGGTCAGCATCGCGTCAGTCTACTGGAGTCACAAGCAACGTACACGGGCGGACGCTGACGGATTGTGGGAGGAGCTCGACAGCGCGAGGATAGCGGCATGGACACCGATCCATCACCCACAGTCGCCGTCGACTGGTTCTCCCTCACGTGGGTGACCGGCCGCACGGCAGTACTCACCGAGCCGCACGTCGATGAGC
The DNA here is from genome assembly GCA_964545565.1 of uncultured Thermoleophilia bacterium. GTDB lineage: Bacteria > Actinomycetota > Thermoleophilia > UBA2241 > UBA2241 > CAIXSE01. The sequence continues at coordinate 45,125 of CAZJGT010000004.1, read as the reverse complement.
TCCTGCGCGCCAACATCTGGTACCTGCGCGGCCGTGAACGCGACCTCGTGGTGGACACCGGTAATGGAGCCGCGACGCTCGCGCCCGTGCTGGCGCGACTGACTCGCGGCGGACGGCGCGACATCGTCTGCCTGGTCACGCACGCCCACATCGATCACGTGGGCGGCTTCCACGAGTTCGATGTGCGCCTGCTGCATCCGGCGGAGGAGCGCGCTGCGGCGCACATCGGCGACGAGGCGCCGCTGGCCACGGCGAGCTGGCCCCGAGAGATCAAGGACCGGCTCGCCGAGAGCGGGTTCCCCCTGCCGCCGTTGCTCGTCGACGCCGTCCCGGCGCCGGGCTGGGACCCCGTCGCCTTCCGCATCACGCCCGCCGCCCCGACCCACTTCGTACAGGGCGGCGACATCATCGACCTCGGTGGCCGGTCGCTCTCCGTGATCGATCTGCCGGGGCACACCCCCGGCAGCATCGGACTCATCGACGAGGAGGAGCGGGCGCTGCTGTCTGGTGACGCCATCTACGACGGCGCACTCATCGACACGCTACCCGAGTCAGATGTGGAAGCCTACGTGGCCACGATGGAGCGGCTGCGCTTGCTTGACGTGGGCGTGGTGTACCCGGGGCACGGACGTCCCTTCGGGCGCGAGCGCCTGCGCGAACTCGCTGACCAGTATCGGCGAGAGCACAGGGGCTGAGTCCTCGCTACTCCAGTCCGGCCGTCGCCAGCATGGTGATCGCGATGCAGGTGAGGATGACGCCGGCAAGCTGCACGCGGCTGAGCCTCTCACGCATGAGCACGAGGCCGATGATCACGGCCCACATGCCGGCCTGAGCCACCGAGACGGAGGCGATCGCCACGGGGCCGAGGCTGATCGCAGCCGCCAGCGCCACGAAGGCGCCGGCATCGACGACGCCGGCGCCGACCGCGCGGCGCCGGAACTCCCGCGGCAGCGCGAGCCCGCCGGTCAACAAGGCGACCGGAACGACGACGACGGTCGTGCTCAGACGCCCGACCGCGGCGAGCGTGACGGGCGGGAGCGCCGTGGCCTCAGCGAACAGGAGCAGCGTGCCGGCGAACAGGGCCGCGGACAGCAGCGCCCACCCTGCGCCGGCCGTGGCCCGCGTGCGGCGCCGCTCGCCGAGTACGCTCTGCGGCGCCCGCTCCACCGAGGCCATCAAGCCGCCGAGCACCGCCAGAGGAAGACCGATCCGGGCGATCGGCGTCAGCGTCTCGCCGAGCACGATGGCGCCGACTGCCGCAAAGCCGCCGGACAGCGAGCCCAGCGGCGTCACCACAGACAGGTTGCCGGTGGAGAGGCCCTTCAGGAGTGCTCCCAGGCCGAGGAACTCGAGGATCCCACTGGCGGCGGCGAAGCCCATCGCGCGCCACTGCCCGTCGCCGCCGGGGAGGCCGTCGACGACGAGCGCCAGCGGTACGAGGACGGCGAGACCGACGAGCATGACCCAGAGCAGGGCCGTCCACAGCGACGCCGAGCGCACGATGCGGACCAGCAGGTAGTCATGGACGGCGTAGCCGAACGCCGAGGCGAGCCCGGTGACGACGGTGAGCATGCCTCTCCTCTACCGGGCGCGGGCGGCGCAGCCGCCCCCGCGCCGGATCTTCACCCTCCAGTCAGTGATCGGTGCGGCAGACGTTGAGGTCCGCGAAGTTGCGTGGCGCAAGCCCCTCGTGCTTCTCGGCGATGGTGTCGGCGAGGGCGTCGAGAGCGGCGTAGTCCGCCTCTCGCGGCAAGCCCTTGGCGAGCACCGGGTCGAGCAACTCGACCTTGAGCTTGGGCATCATGCCGGCCAGCGTCTCGACCGTCTTGCCGGCCCAGCCGTAGGAGCCGACCACTGTGGCGTACTTGGCCCGCGGCCGCAGAGCATTGGCCAGGGCCGCGGCGTACATGGCCAGGGGGTGCGGCCCGGTGAGCACCGTCGGCGTGCCGATCACGATGGTGCCGGCGTGGACCAGCGAGCTGGCGAGCTCGCCGGCGTCGAGGGTCGTGAGATCGAACCGCTCGACCGAGACGCCGCGGTCGGCCAGGGCCGCCGTCAGGTGATCGACCATCAGCCGCGTGCTGTCGTGCATGGTCACGTACGGCAGGCAGACGGTGTTCTGCGGCTCACCGCCGGCCCAATCCCTATAGGCCTCGATGATGAACGCCGGATCGTCGTACACCGGCCCGTGGCTGGGCGCGATGATCTCGATGGGGTACTGCGTCACCTTCTCGATGTTCTTGAGCACCTGAGGGCCGAACGGCATCATGATCTCGGCGTAGTAGCGCTTGGCGCCGTCGTACACCTCATGCTTGTCGGCGAAGACGTCGCTGGTGGCATAGTGCGAGCCGAAGAAGTCGCAGCTGAACAGCATCCTGCTCTCGGCCAGCCACGTGCTCATCGTCTCGGGCCAGTGCACCCAGGGCGTGAACAGGAACTTCAGCGTCTTGTCGCCAAGGGAGACCTCGTCGCCGTCGGCGACTACCAGGAAGCGGGCGTCGTCCACGTGCAAGTGGTCGATCAGCATGCCTCTGGCCTTCTCGTTGCAGACGATCGTGAGCTCGGGAAAACGCTCCAGGAGCAGAGGCGTGGAGCCCGAATGATCCTGCTCCACATGATGGATCACGAGGTAGTCCGGGGCGGGGAGCTCGTCCAGCTGCGTCGCGAGCTCCGGCCACTTGGGCGGATCGACGGCGTCGAGGATGGCGTTCTTCTCGCTGCCCTGAACGAAGTAGGAGTTGTAGCTGGTGCCGTGGGGCAGCGGGATCAGAGCGTCGAACAGACGGCGGTCCCAGTCGACGCTGCCGATGAGGTGGACGTTGTCGCGGATGAGGCGTGGCTTCATGGCTTCCCTCGGTACGGTAGATGCGGACGGTGCACGTCTTTCTGAAGTATATCCATGGTAGCGACGGCGAAGCCTGTCGGCTGAGGCAGATCCCGAGGTAGTCTTGGACAAACGGTCGGGATCGAACGAGGAGTCGTGGTGATGCGAGCGCGGATCAGCGTGATCACCCTGGGCGTCGCGGACGTACCGCGGGCGCGGGCGTTCTACCAGGCGCTCGGCTGGCCGCTGAGCGGCGAGCCGGAGGACCAGGTGGCCTTCTTCTCCAACGAGGGGTCCCGCTTGGCGTTGTACGCACTGGAGAGCCTCGCCGAAGAGGCGGGGCGATCTGCCGCGGAGCCGGACGCCCTCCGCGCGACGCTGGCCGTCAACGTGGAGACGCGTGAGCTTGTCGACGAGATGCTCGGCGAAGCGGTGCGGGCCGGCGGTACCCTCCTGCGGCCGGCCCAGGAGCGCTTCTGGGGCGGCTACTCGGGCTACTTCGCCGACCCGGATGGGCACGCGTGGGAGATCGCGTTCAACCCATTCTGGCCCATCGGGGAGGACGGACTCCCCGTACTCGACGAGGCGGGCGACGACGCGCATGAGGGGCGGTGACGTGGACGCTCCCGTCGACTGGCTGCTGGAAGGCGAGCCGTTCGTCGAGTATCGGACCCGACGCGATCTCCTGGGTCAGACAGAGAACGACGATGCGGTCAGAGCAGCGCGCGAGGCCATGCTCGCCGACTCGCGCGTGGTGGGTCTGATCGACGAGCTCTCCAGGTGGCCGGGCAAGGTGATCGCGAGCCACAAGAGCGCAGGGCAGGCCTTCCACAAGCTGACCTTCCTCGCCGATCTCGGCATCACGGTCGCCGATCCCGGCGTCGCGCCGATCGCGGACCGGATCATGGAGCGCCAGTCTGACGAGGGTCCGTTCCAGATCTCCGTGAACGTCTCGGGGCGCCACGGCGGGTCGGGTGTGGACGAGTGCGGCTGGGCACTGTGCGACGCGCCGCTGGTCGTCTACGGCGCGGCGAAGATGGGCCTGGCCGAGGACGCCCGGGTCCGGCGGGCCGCCGCGCACCTGGTCGGGCTCGTGCGCGACAACGGCTGGCCGTGCGCAGTGTCGAAGGTACTCGGCACGTTCCGCGGCCCTGGTCGCAAGGACGACCCCTGCCCGTTCGCGAACCTCGCGATGCTCAAGGCGCTCACCCGTTTCGACGATCTGCGAGATGGGGCTGCAGATCGGGCCGGAGCCGAGACACTCCTCGCTCTGTGGGCCGAGAGCCGCGCTCGACATCCCTACCTCTTCTACATGGGCACGGACTTCCGCAAGCTCAAGGCTCCCTTCATCTGGTACGACCTCCTTCACGTGCTTGACGTGCTCTCGCAGTTCACGTGGCTCACTGACGACGCACGGCTGCACGACATGCTGACCGTCCTCAAGGAGAAGGCCGATGTGCGCGGCCGCTTCACAGCCGAGTCCATCTGGATGCCCTGGAAGAGTTGGGAGTTCGGCCAGAAGAAGGAGCCGTCGCGCTGGATCACTCTGCTGGCTTGGCGCATCATCGAGCGCGTCGAGGGCCCTTCGTCCGTCTGATCCGCATTCGGCGCCGGTGCCCGCCCTCACAGTCCCTTCACACAGGTCCAGCCGTCAGCTGACGCAGCGTTCACCGTGTTCGCCGCACAGGACGGTGCGGTCGAGGCTGAAGGCGTGACGCTCGACGAGAGCTACGTGAAGGCGTCGATCGTGGAGGGTGCGAGCCTCAATCCTGAGGAGCTGAACGCCGGCGCCGGGACACCAGCATGCTCGAGGAAAACGACATCATCACGCGCCGAAGGAGTGACCCTGCGTCTCGCGTCGCGTGTGCGATGAAGCGGCGGGAGGCCGGAAGGCCTCCCGCCGCTTCATCGCTTGGTCCGCGTCCGATCGTCCCGGATCAGCCGTCCAGCTCGTCGGCAAGCTGCTCTACGAACAGACCGACGTCGGTGACGATGCCGATGGCCTGGAAGGAGCCGCGGTCGGCGAGCTTCGTCACCACCGCGGGGTTGATGTCGGCGCAGACGGTGCGCACGCTCGCCGGCAGCATGTTGCCGACGGCGATGCTGTGCAGCATGGTACTCAGCATGAGGCAGGCGCCGGCCTGCTGTGCGTAGCGCCGCATCTCCTTCTGCGCCTGCATGACGTCGGTGATCACTTCGGGCATCGGGCCGTCGTCGCGGATGCTGCCGGCGAGCACGAAGGGCGTTTCCGTCTTCGTCAGCGTGTACATGAGGCCGCCGTTCAGGATGCCGTTGTCGACGGCGGCCCGGATGCTCCCCGCGCGCCGGATGGTGTTGATGGCGCGCAGGTGGTGCTCGTGGCCGCCGGGCATCGGCGTCCCCGACTTGAGGTTGATGCCGAGCGAGGTGCCGTAGAGGTTGCTCTCGATGTCGTGCGTGGCGACGGCGTTGCCGCCGAACACGCAGCCCACGTAGCCGGCCTCGATGAGTCGGGCCAGCTGCGGCGCCGCCCCGGTGTGCACCACCGCGGGCCCGACGACGGCGATGGTCAGGCGGCCCTCCTCCTTCACCTGGCGCAAGATGTGGGCGACCTCGTGGACGATCTGCGCTTTGGGTTTTTCCGAGCTGACGGCGCTGGCCATGAACTCGAACGGCTGGCTCTCACGCGGCCGCTCGAGCGGCAGCACGCGGATCCCGCGGCGACCCTTCACCAGCATGTCGCCGACCCGCACTTCGCTCATGGAAACCGTCTCCGCGCTCAGCGCCTCCACCTCGACGCGGATGCCGCAGTCCATCTCCGGATGCTCGACCCTGACCCACTCGCCGTTCACACGTACGAAGGTCACGAGGTTGGTGGTGGAGTAGAAGCGCTCGGGGAAGACGCCTTCCATGTCCGCCGGCTCAAGCTCGGCGTCCTGCGGCTTCACCGCGACGACGCCGAACTCGGTGATCGCCGTGAGCAGCTGCTCGAGGTGGGCGGCGTCGCGGCCGAAGATGCGCATCACCGCGTGCGAGGGGTCGTCCTTCATGCGACCCACCTCGAAGGTGAGCATCTCGAACTCGCCGTCCAGATCCATGACCTGGTCCATGATGTGCGGCATCATCAGCGAGTCGATGAGGTGGCCCTCGATCTGGACGTCTTCGTATGGCTGATCGGGCATGCTGCCTCCCCGTCGGCTGGTGCGCGAGTAGCGGGGCCGGCCCTTCGGGCCCCGCCCGCCCCGCCAGTCTACCGCTTCGCGGCCCGCGTCTCCGCCACGAGGCCGCCTCGTGCCGGCGCCATCGCTTGACCCCCCACGGGCCGGTTCCTATTGTCTAGCGACACGGACCCGGCGATGCAGACGCCGGTCCATCGGCGACAGGGAGATGCGGATGTCCACTCGCGCACGATCAGCAGGGCTGCTCATCACGGCATCTGTCGTCCTCGTCCTGTCGGCGACGCTGGCGGCGGCGCTCTGCGCCCCAGATGTCGCCGCCGCTGCCGCTGCATCCGCCGCCGCGACCGCGGCGCAGGAGTCCTCCGTCAACTGGGGGTGGCTCGCGGCCGGCCTCGGCGGAGTGCTCGTCCTGCTCGCCGCCTTCGCCCTCCTCACGCGCCGCCTGCAGCGCAAGCAGGACAAGAAGAAGTAGGCGACCGGCTCGCAGGGAGGCCGACATCCGGCGCCCGCACCCGGCGCCGTCTTGCGTTGCCCGGTGGTAGCATCAGGGTGAGGCGGCAGGCGACCGCGTGAAGCCCGGCTGCGGGGCGCGGTCCGGACCGTCCTGGACGAACGGAGGGGCAACGTGTCGCGCCGTGTCTCGATCGCCGCCGTGGTCGTGGTGGCAGCCGCCTGCGTGGCGGCCGCCGCCCTGCTGGTGTGGCGGCCGTGGGACTCGTCGCCGGCCATCGCGACCCAGGCGCTCGGCGTGTGGCAGGAGCAGACCGCTGCCGACCCCGTGCGCATGACCGTCAGCGCCGCTGACGCCGCAGATGACGGCACTCCGCAGTACTGGATCGACCTCCCGGCAGCGTTCGAGGTCCCGTTCCCGGGACGGCTCGAGGGAGACGGCATCGTCGTCCTGGGCGAGAACGCGCAGGACGTCGTGTGGCGTATCACCTACGGTGAGGGCGCCGACGTCCTCCTCCTGACACGGCCGGACGGCAGCGAGCGGCACATCCTTCGTCGCGTCTCCAGCTGAGGCGCCCCACGGCGCGACCGCGTCAGACGGCGCCGTAGCCTCCCTTGCCGACCCGCTTCACCCAGAACTGGGTGAGGAGGAAGTACACGACCATCGCGACGACCATGGACGCGAAGGTCGCGGAAGTGTACGGGAAGAGCGCCGAGTACCAGAGCGAGACCGGGTTGAGGAGCGCCGCGAACGTTCCGACGCCGGCCGCGAACGCGATATAGGCGGCGATGTTCCAGCCCCGCCAGAAATCATACGGGCTGCCCTTGCGCGCGTCGTAGAGCGCGTACAGGTCGAGCTTCTGGCGCCTGAACACGAAGTAGTCGACGCAGATGATGCCGATCGGCGGAGCGTAACCCAGCCCGATCCAGTACAGGAACTGGAAGAAGTTGTCGTAGATGAGGCTGGGCTTGATGAGCAGGAACACGGCGAGGCCGAGGAAGATGGTGACCAGCACGTCCCAGCGCATGGTCGCGAGGAACTTCACGCCCTCCTGGCGCATGGCGACGCAGACCTGATAGGCCTGGACCGAGATGGTGGTGATGTTGGCGAAGGCGATGAAGAGCAGGATCACGATACCGAGGACCGCGCCGGTCAGGGGGATCATCCAGGCCGTGGGGTCCGAGTCCTCGAACGTGAGCGCCGCCATGAGCCCGACCGTCTGGGCGATGATGGTCACCACGAAGAGACCGACGACCGAGGCCCAGGCGGCAGTGCGCTGGGTCGTGGCCAGGCGGGTCAGGTTGCCTTGGGCGGGCCACCACGAGACGGCTCCGGCCAGCGCGAACTCGACGACCATCATGAAATCGACCTGCTTGTCGCCGAACGGCTCCAGCGGCTGGGCGGCGGTGAGTTCGGCCCAGCTCGTCTCACGGAAGATGAAGTAGATCATGATGAGCAGGACGACGCTCAGCAGCGGCGCCGCGAAGCGGTTGAACCACTTGAGCGCCACCGGCCCCTTGACGACGACGACCCAGCTGATCACCAGCGCGACGAACCCGAACACACCGACGAGGAAGTAGTCGCCACCGTACTCGGTCCCGGCGAGGTGGTTGATGATGTTGACCGCGGCGCGGCCGAACATGACCGCCAGGACTCCGGTCCAGCCGATGCAGACCAGGAAGTTGAGGATGTAGATCAGCGGCTTGACCCCGTGACGCCCGAACACGGCGCGGATCGCGCTGAAGTGCTCGAGGCCATACTTCGTGTTGCCCAGCACGCTGATGATGACGAAGAACAGCCCGATGGCGTTGCCCAGCACCATCGCCGCGATACCGGCCTTGAGGCCCAGGAAGTAGACGACGTCGCCGCCGATGAGGAAGGCCCAGGTGGCGATCGCCAGGCCGGTCATCACCCAGCTGAAGTCGAGGAAACCCCAGACACGCTCGCCGCGGACGAGCGGCGCGGTGCCGAACAGCGCGTCCTTCGTGGTCTGTTGGGCGAACTCCTCGGTCTCCTGATGAGCCATCGTCAGTACCCCCAGACGGTGAAGGCGACGGCGCAGACGGCCAGGAAGCCTGCCAAAGCGATCCAGTCGACGGGCGTGAAGTCCTTGCGCGCCGGGTCGACGTAGTCCGGCGCCGTGATCTCCGCGAGGCGCCGGCTGATATCGGCGCGTACCTCCGGATCGCCGACGAAGCCGTTGTCGACGGCAGGTGGCCCGCCGACGTCGTCAGATGTGGTACTCATGCGAACCCCCTGCAGTGAATGTGCGCCCGTATGGCCGAAGCCTATTCGCCGGTCATGGGCAGAGCAACGTGTCAGGTGCGATCATCTCGCCCGTGCGGTCCTCCCAGCCGCGTCACGTAAGAAGAGCGCTGCCGATCTGGCGGAGATCGGGTTCGACAGGCAGGTGGTCGATGCCGATCAGGGCCAGCAGCAGGGCCTTCTGGAAGTGCTTCCGGTTCTCCGCCTCGTCGAGCACGATCGAGAAGGGCGCGTCGAGGATCGCGTCCGTCATCTCCTCGCCACGGATCGCCGGCAGGCAGTGCATGAACTTCGCGCCCGGCCTGGCGTGCGCCCACAGCGCCTCATTGACCTGATAGGGGCCGAGGATGCGGCGGAGCTCGTTCTTCTCGTCCTCGGGCTGCATCCACCACCAGCCGACGGTGAAGACGACGTCGGCCCGGCGCACCGCCGCGACGGGATCGTCGGTCAGCGTCAGGGTGGCGCCGCTCCGTTCGCAGTTGGCGCGCGCGAGCGACTGCGTCTCGCGCGTCATCTGCTCCTCCGGCGGCGCCGCCATCACCATGCTGCTTCCCAGCCGGGTCATGGTCAGGGCCACCGACGTGCCCATGGCGTCGGCGCACTTGCCGACGAAGGCGCAGGTGAGGCCCTCCACGGCGCCGAGGTGCTCGTAGATGGTGAAGGCGTCGGTCATCGACTGCACGGGGTGGTCGTAGTCGTCGGTGAGCCCGTTGATCACCGGCACCGTCGCATGTTCGACGAGTTCCTTCAGCGTCGCGTGATAGGCCGTGCGCGCCATGATCGCGTCGACCAGCCGACTGACGACGCGAGCCGTGTCTGCCACCGTCTCGTGTCCGCCCAGATGGATCTCGCCGGGGCGCAGGTACTGGGCGTGGCCGCCGAGCTCCGTCATGCCGGCCTCGAAGCTGATGCGGGTGCGCGTCGACGGATGCTCGAAGATCATCGCCAGCGTACGATCCTCGAGGAACGGCGTACGGATCCGCCGCCGGTACAGAGCCTTGAGCGCGGCGGCCAGATCGAGCAGTGCGACCAGCTCCTCGCGCGAGAAGTCCTGGTCGGTGAAGAAGTGCCGGCCGCGCAGGGCGGCAAGGCCGGGTAGTGCGGCCGGCCCGGGGTTCAGCGTCATGCCGATCTGCCCTCCTTGAACAGGCCGGTCGCGCCTGGGCGCGCGCCGGAATGAAACGAACGCATAACTAAAACGAACGCATAACTAAATGACCGTTTAATTCCGGCTTGTCAAGTGTCGGCCGGCTGCGGTGGAAGCGTGAGATAGCTGCCGACCACGTCGCGCCACATCCGCCAGGCGCGCTCGTGGTCGAAGCCCTCGGGGTCGAGCGCCCGCTGGATACCGAGACCCTCGACCACGGCGATGCTCACAGCGGCGAGCGCCTCGACCTCGGCGGTGGTCAACTCGCGCGGCGCGGCGTCGAGGCAATCCGCGTCCACCTTGCGGTAGATCCGGTACTCCTCGGCAAAGCGGGCCCGCACCTCCGGGTCGCGCAGCGCCCGTGGCAGCAATTCGTACAGCATCCGGTTGGTGCGATCGTTCGCAGAGACGCGGCGCTGCCAATCGAGGAACGCGTCGGTACGGTCCGTCCCATCCCGGCTGGAGCGGATCTTCTCCACCAGGCCCACCTCAGGATCCTGGAACAGAGCGTCGACCAGCGCCGTCAGCAGCCCGGCCTTGCCACCGAAGTAGTAGGAGACGAGCGCCCGGTTGACTCCCGACTGCTGCGAGACGGCGGTGATCGTGAGCTCCGCATAGCCGCGCTCTGCAAGGATGTCCTGCGCGGCCGCCAAGAGGCGCTTCGCGGTCGGCGGCAGGTCCGTCGGGTTGCCTGACGGCGGTTCGCGCTTCACGCCGCCGGTCCCTCCTCCGCCTCGATCTCCTCCATCACGCCCTTGGACGACGGCAGCAGTTCGACGATGAACACGCCCGTGAGCATCATCGACCCACCGACCATCAGACGCCACGTGACCGAATCCATGCCGAAGGCGATGCCGGCGATGGCCGCGAAGACAGCCTCAAAGCCGAGCAGGATGGCCGCGTGGGTGGAGGTCGTGTAGCGCTGCGCCCAGCTCTGGACGAAGAAGGCGTAGATGGTGCCGGTGAGCGCCGTCCAGACGATCGCCGCCCACGCCTGCCACGGCAGGTCGAGCGTGATCGGCACGATGAGCGGCGTAATGATCACGAGAGCCATGGTGGAGATCGCCATCTGCGTGACCGCGAGCGTCGCGGGCTTCACCTTGGGCGCGAAGAACCCGGTCGTCATGATGTGGAGCGCATAGAACAGGGTGCCCAGGAGTGTGATGGCGTCGCCCCAGCGGACCGTGAAGTCGCCCTGCAGGCTGAGCGCGCCGAGGCCGACGGTCGCGACGATCGCGCCGACGATCTGCCAGTGGCCGGGCGACCGACGCGCGACCGCCCAGTAGAGGAACGGGACCATGGCGACGCTCATCCCGGTGATGAAGCCGGAGACGCCCGGTGAGGTGCGCTGGAGCCCGATGGTCTGCAGGATCAGCGCCGTGAGGTAGAAGACGGCGAGCAAGCCGCCCATCGCCCAGTCCCGGCGGCCGGACCTCAGCCAGCCCATCGGCTGCGCCAGCGCGAAGATGGCCGTGGCGACGACGTAGCGAAAGAGCAGGTACAGCATGGTGCCGGCGACGATGCTGCCGGCGGCCAGATCCGTGATGCGCTCGACGGCATCCTTGATGAAGACGAAGTTGCTGCCCCAGAAGATGGCGACACTGAAGAGCAGCATGTCGGCCACGAGCGCTTTGCGGCGCGAGGAGTGCGTGCTGCCGGAGGGCGTCGCCATCCCCGTCATCCTATCCGACGGAGCAGGGACCGGTCGTGAGCAGTCACGGGGGCGGCGGAGACGAAGCGCTGCCGCACGCGGTCGGCCTCTGCGACCGCCGTCAGCGCGAGTCGCTACTCGGCGGCGGCGCTCACGGCGCTGATCGCGACCAGACCCTGCTTGAGGAAGTCGTCGTTGCCGTACGCCCGCCACGTAGCGCCGCCGTCGCTGCTCGAGAGCATGGGCTGGCCGTCGGTCGTCGCCAGGACGTGCTTCGCATCGGCGGCGGCGATGCCGAGGGGCTGGCCGGCGGGTACCTCCTGCAGCTTCCACGTGCGGCCGGCGTCGGTCGTCGCCATGACGCCGGCCTTGCAGGTCACCCAGAGGACGTCGTCGCCGGCGCAGGTGATCTGTCGGCTCTGGAGGTCGCCGGCGACGGGGGCCTCCAGATCGATGCGACGGCGACTCCACGTTCTGCCGCCGTCGCTCGTCGTCAGCACGAAGGGCGCGCCGTCGCGCGTGCCCCAGCCGGCGACGAACGCGTGCCGGCGGTCGCTGCTCGTGACGCCGGTGAGGACGGCCATGCCCAGCTGTTTGCGGCGCCGCCAACTCCGGCCGCCGTCGCTCGTCGTCCAGATCCGGTCCAGCGCGACGAGCCACCCGTGACGTTGGTCGGCGAAATCGATGTCGGCGAGCAGGGCGTCGCCGAACGGGCGTCGCTCCCAGGTCCCTCCGCCGTCTTCGCTGCGGAGAACGGCGGAGGCCCCGGGCTCACCGGCGGCGCCCACGGCGTTACCGAGCACCCAGACGTGGTCCGCATCAGTCGCCGCGACGGCGGTCATCCGAAGTCGCGCCTTCTTGCGGACCGTCCATCCCGTGCCTCCGTCCGCGCTTGAGAGCACGGTGCCGGCGTCGGTGACGAGCCACCCTTCTCTGCGGCCGGGGAAGTCGACGTCCACCCCACGCTGCGGCAGCAAGAACGAGCGTCGGGTCCACGACGCGCCTCCGTCGGCGGTGACGAGGACGACGCCGATCTCTCCGGCCGCCCACGCGTGAACGTCCCGGGCCGGAGCGGGCGGTTCTCCGAAGGGGTTCGCCGCCGGCGCCGCCTCACCGCCGCAGCCGACGAGCGACGGGATCGCAGAGGCGAGCAGTAGTGTGGCGATGACGGCGGCGCGAGCCGACGTCACGGTCAACCCTCTGACGGCGGCAGAGACCGGTCGACCCGAGCGGCCGTGGACACCGTGGTCGCCGGACTGGAGTCGGCCGCGGCGGCTCCGTCGGACGCGACCGCCTGCAGGTGGAGCGCGGAGGCGGCCGGCGCCCTGTACGCGGAGGCGGGCTTCGCGGAGTCGCCACAGCCGCGGACCACGAGCACCGCGAGCAGAAGGACGGCCACGATGATGACGGCGAGAGCGACCAGGCGCCGTCTGCGGACCTGACGGCGGCGGCGCTCCCGAGCGGCGGCGCGCTCGTGCGAGACGCGCCACGTGCGCGCCCCGCCGCCGGACCGCCGTTCGGGGCCGGCGGCGGCGCGTCGGGCTGATTCCAGCGTGGGAAGGACCGGTCGCTCCGGACCGACCGTCGGCCAGTCCCCGGGACCGGGCTCACGCGGCGGGCCTGCGGGCGGCGACTCACCCGGTGGAGCATCGAGTGGAAACTCGCGCGGCTCCGCAAGCGGAAGCTCGCCCGGTGGCGTCGCGAGCGGGAACTCGCGCGGCGACTCCTCCGGCGGAGGCTCACTCGGTGACGTCTCAGGCGGAGGCTCGCGCGGCGGTTCCTCGGGCGGTCGCCGGCGCGCCGGTTCGTCTCGTGACGGTCCGTCTTCCCAGTCCCAGTCCACGCCGCCTCCGGAGGTTCGTCTGCCCCACCCCTGCTCGGTCAAGAGTACCAGAGGGATGGCCGGGCGCCAGTCGTGTTCGAGGGCGTCGTCGCCGCACCTCAGTCGACGTGCGGCAACAGGTCGGCCGGGGTTCGCCTGCCCGCGCCGCCCCGGGCAGCGTCTCGGAGACGGCCGTGAAGAGGCCGTGAGGAGGACGGCCGTGCCGGGGCGGCGGCGCGGCCGCTCCTGCGGTCTTGTGCCTCGACGGACCGCCCGCCCTGCCGGCGGTTCGCCGGGCCGACCGGCCGCCGGTCCGGAGCGGCCGCGTCAAGCGGTGAAGCCGCCGTCCACGAGCCACGAGTCGCCGGTGACGAAGGCGGCCTCATCGCTGGCGACGAAGGCCACGACGGCGGCCACCTCCTCGGGGCGGCCGACCCGGCCGACGGGGTACCCGTCGGCCTGCACGGCCGCATACGCCTCCGGATCCGGCGCCTCGGCGATCGCACCCGCCAGCATGGGCGTCTCGATGATGCCCGGTGAGACGGCGCAGACGCGCACGCCGTCCGGACCATGGTCGTGTGCCAGCGTGCGCACCAGGTTGATGAGCCCGGCCTTTGAGGCGCCGTACGCCGCGGCACCGGGCTCACCGTGGTAGCCGGAGTCACTGGCGATGACGACGATCACGCCGCCGCCGGCCTCCACCATCGGCGAGAGCGCCGCCTGCATCGTGAAGAAGGCGCCCTTGAGGTTGGTCTCCAGCACGCCGTCCCAGTCGGCCTCGGTCACCTCGCGCGTCGGCCGCTCGTCCCACACGCCGGCGCAGTGGACGAGCACGTCGAGTTGGCCGTAGCGCTCCATCGTCGCCGTGACGACCGCCTGGCATTCACCCACCTCACGCACATCCGCGGTCACCCAGCCGTGCTTGCCCTCGGGCAGCAGACTCCCGGCGACGGCGCGCGTCTTCGCTTCATCGCGCCCCGCGACCATCACGGCGCAACCTTCGACGGCGAGGCGACGCGCGCATGCCTCGCCGATGCCCGACGACCCGCCGGTGACCAGAACGACCTTGTTGGCGAGACCCTCCATGATGACCTCCAGCTGCTCGGATGCCCGGCCGTCGCCCGCGGGTTGCGGAGCGCATCCCAGCACAGGCGCTCACACCACCTCGCACCAGCGCATCAGCGTGACCGCCACAGCGGCGCTGAAGTCGACCAGACCGCCGATGCTCACGTACTCGTTGACCGCGTGCGCCGTCTCGATCCCGTCCGGGCCGAAGCTGAAGGTCGGCGTACCGGCGCGGGTGAAGGTCGCGGCGTCGTGCCACGAGTCCAGCCCGGAGGGCTTGCCCGCGTGGCCCAACGCCGCCGCCGCACCGAGCGTCGTCGTCACCAGCGGGTGGTCGGCCGGCATCTCGGCGGGCACGACGTCCTCGCTCCACGTGAACCGCAGCGGATGCTCGGCGAACCAGGGGTCGCCGGCAACGGCCGTGGTGAGGCGGTCGATGACCTCGGCCTCGACCGCCTTGCCCGTACCGTCGTCGTCCACGTGCTGCGGGAGGTACATGACGTCGCAGGTCACGTCGCAAGAGGCGGGGATCGTCACCATCCAGGTGCCACCGTGCACGATGGTCGGGACGATGTCGCCCGGCGCCAGGTGAGGATGCTTGTGGTCGGGGCGCACCTTCCACTCCTCGCGCAGCGCGCCCACACCCTCCAGCACCATCACCAGCTTCTCGATCGCGTTCACCGCGCCTCCGTCGCGCCAGTCCGGCTGCGGCATCTCGGCATGCCCCGCGCGGCCGGCCACGGTGATGGTCGGTGTCACCGTGCCGCGGCAGCTCACCCACGCGTCGAAATCGGTCGGCTCCGCCGCGATACCGGCGTCGGCCTTCACGCCGTGGGCCACCGCGGCTCGGCCGCCGGCGCCGGACGATTCCTCGTCGGTGACCGTGCAGAAGACCACCTCGCCGGCCAGGCGGACACCCTGGCGGTGCAGCGCCTCCAGGGCGATGACCAAGCCGGCGATCCCGCCCTTCATGTCGTTGGCGCCGCGGCCGAAGAGGCGGCCGTCGCGCTCGGTGAGCCGAAGCGGTTCGCTGAGCCACTGCTCGCGCGGCTCCACGTCCACGGCGTCGATATGACCGTTGAGCAGGAGGCTGCGGCCGCCCCCGGAGCCGGGCAGAACGGCCGCGAGCTGCGGGCGGCCGGCGAAGTCGAGGCCGGCCGGCACGAACCGGTCGCCGGCCCCGGTCGGCTCCGGCTCCCACAGGTCCGGCGTCGCGCCGAGCGCCTCGAGCCGCGCCGCGAGCAGCCGCTGCAGCTTTGCCTCGTCGCGCGCGGGAGCGCCGGGGAGGCGCGCGGTCGTGTCACACGCGACGAGCTCCGCGGCGAGGCCGATCAGCTCATCTTGCGCCTCACGCACCTGTTGGACGACCCGTTCTTCGAGCGCCGACTGCAGCTCCACCCCGACCTCCTCTGGCCATGGATACCTGCGACTCCGGGCATACAATCACGGCGCCGGAGCGACGACGTGATTCTAACGCCGCCGCACACGATCAGGAGGGACAATGGGCGACCTGCACAGCACGCGGATCCGCGTCATCAAGCCGAAGGACGTCACCTGGGAAGAGGCGAGGCGCTACCCGGAAGAGACCGACCCGCCCGGTGAGGAGTTCACCGCGGCGATGTCGGTGGACGACAAGTTCAGCTTCGGGCTCTGGCGACGCGACGCACAGCATCGTGCGTTCGAGCGCCCGTACCACGAGATCGCCTACATCATCGAAGGAGAGGTCGAGCTCACCGACGACGACGGCGAGGTCCAGGTGGCGGGCCCGGGCGACATCGTGATCACGCCGATGGGCTGCAAGGGCTACTGGAAGAACCTCTCGCCGGTCAAGAAGATCTGGGGGATCTATGAAGAGGCCGGCGTGGACCTCAACCCGTACCTGGGGCCCGGGGGGTTCTGAGCCGGGCGGAGCGCGGGGGACGGCCCGTGCTCGAACCGCTCAGCTGATAGCATCGATCCATGACCCAGCTCGACCCCAGACGCTGGTTCGCTCGGCTCCGCACCCTCGACCCCAACATCCGCAGACTCGGCCTCGTCAGCCTGCTCGCCGACCTGAGCTCCGAGATCGCCTACCCACTGTTCCCCATCTTCGTGACCACGGTGCTGGGGGCTCCGGTAGCCCTGCTCGGGCTGATCGAGGGCGTCGCCGAGGCCACGGCGAGCATCACCAAGTACCCGTTCGGACAGGCCGCCGACTACACCGGCCGGCGCAAACCCTTCGTCCTCGCCGGCTACACGCTGGCCGCCCTCGGCAAGCTCGTGATCGCCCTGGCGGCCGGCTGGCCGTTGGCCCTCGCCGGCCGCTTCACCGACCGGCTCGGCAAGGGCATGCGGACGGCGCCCCGCGACGACCTGATCGCCGTGAGGACCGCGCCCGGACAGCAGGGCCTCGCCTTCGGGCTGCACCGCAGCATGGACACGCTCGGCGCCGTCCTCGGGCCGCTCGTCGCCCTCGCCCTGGTCCAGACCGGCGTCTCGCTACGCTGGATCTTCGCCGTCGCCGTCGTCCCCGGCCTGCTCAGCGTGGTCGCCATCGTCTTCCTGGTTCGCGAGCACCGTGAGGCGCCGCGGCGAAGCGCGTTCCGTCTCTCGCTCCCCGGCTCTCCCGCCTTCCGCTGGCTCCTCGCGGGGTCGCTGCTCTTCGCGATCGGCAACTCCAGCGACGCTTTCATCCTCCTCAAGGCCAAGGACATCGGGATGAGCACGGCCACGGTCATCCTGCTCTATGTGCTCTACAACGTCGTGTACTCGGCGGGGTCGCTGCCGCTCGGCGGCCTGAGCGACCGCGTCGGCCAGTATCCGCTGGTGATCGCCGGCTACGTCGTGTTCGCGGCGGTGTATGCGGGCTTCGCGGCGTCTGACTCAGGCCTGACGTTGGCGTTCCTGTTCGCCGCCTACGGCCTCTACATCGCCGCCACCGAGGGAACAAGCAAGGCGCTGATCGGGCGCGCCATCCCTACGGGCGGGCGCGCCTCGGCGCTCGGCCTCTACTACACGGCGACGGGTCTGGCGAGCTTCGCCGCCAGCACCATCGGCGGCGTGCTGTGGACGGCCTGGGGCCCGGCGGCGACGTTCGTCTACGGGGCGGCGGCGGCGCTCAGCGCCGCCGCCCTCATGCTCCTTGGTCGCGGGCGCGTGCGTGCCGCATCAGCCCGCTGAACGCTTGCGCCGACCATGCGGCGCGCGCTCTGTCCCGACGGCCGCCGAACGGATACGATGCGCGGTGACGACTCGACTGACCATGACTGGAGGGACGTGGCCAGAACCTGTCCGGCGTGCGGGCACGCCAACGACGACCGCGCGCGGTACTGTCAGAGCTGTGGCACGCCCCTCGCCGGCGAGCATGCGCCGGCGTCATCGCCGGGCACACCGCCTGCAGGTCCCCGGCGACCGGGCGGCATACCCACGTGGTCGGTCGTCGTCGTCGTCCTCGCGGCGATCGCGCTCGCCGGCGCCATCGCCTTCGCCTTCCTCCCGCGCGGGGAGGAAGAGGGTACGGACGGGGAGGAGGCCGGTGCGTCGGTGGTCATCTCGCCCACGCCGGCGCTCGGTCAGTACCTCGCCGGCGCCGTGGGCCCCCGCGCCGATCGCCTGGCGGCGATCGCCGCCGACGGAAGCGTGGAGCTCATCGCCCGGTTCAGGGGTGAGGAGATCCGGCAGATCGCCTACTCGCCGGACAGCGCCCGGCTGGCCTGCGTCGCCGGGACCTTCAAGCGCAGCGACCTCTGGCTCTTCGACACGGCGACGGGAGCGGCGCTGCAGGTGACGGCCGACGCGCCGGACATCGTCGCCGTCGACGGCATCGCGTGGCTCTCCCCCGGCGAGCTTCTGGTCGCCGCGTACACGGAGACGCCGAAGGGCACCGGCCAGAACGCCGACTTCCTCGTCTACGACCGGGCGACCGCGGCCTTCCGGCCGCTCCTCGACAGCGACGGTGTGCCGCTGCGCGGAGTCTCTGTGAGCGCCTCGCGCGACGGAGCCGCCGTCGCGTTCGTCACCTACACCGACGTCACGTCCGACGGAGACGGGATGGTGACCGCCAAGGAGCATCTCGCCGTGCTGGAGCGCGGCTCCGGCGCAGTGACGGAGCTGGGCACGAACAAAGCCCTGTTCGACGTCAACGCTCGCGCCTTCGACGAGCCGCTGATCTCTCCGGATGGCCAGGCGATCATCTACCGGCGCGCCGGCAGCGATGTGGGCACGAGCTACACGGTCGTCGGCACTGACGGCGCCACGCTGATGCCGGCCAAGGAAGCGTTGATGCCCGCGGGCTACGCCTGGCATCCGGACGGGATGCAGGTCGTCTTCACGGGCCAGTCGCCGAAGTCGGCGTCCGGTGACGGTCCCGTGATCTTCTGGCGCTTCGACATCGAGGCGGGCGGCGGACCCACCGTGCTTGCACGGTACGACGACACCTCCGTCCAGGATCTCTCCTGGTCGCCGGACGGCACCACCATCGCCTGGGCCGAGTACGACCGGGACAAGGGATGGCGCACCGGCAACGTGTATCTCATGGCGGCGGAGGGCGGCGACTCCAGGACGCTCGTCAAGGAAGCCCTCTCGCCGGTGTGGGCGCCGGGCACCGAAGAGCCGCTGCAGACGGCTCCCAGCGCTGAGCGCTGACCTCGTAGGCGGACTCCGGTCCCAACAGCCGCGAGGCAGGCCGTCGGCGTGGCTCGGCTTGCCCAAGCGGGTGCCTGCTCGTAGACTATGTGACGACGATAACATCGTCCCTCTATTGGCATTGAATCCGGCGGGTGGCCGCCAGGCCACCTGACCTCGTCAGAAGGAATCATGGCCACGATGACGAGCAGCACCCCACGCACCCTCGCCACCGAGATCGAGGACGCCATCGGCATCAACCCCGCGACGTGCTACCAGTGCGGCAAGTGCTCCGCTGGATGCCCCATGGCCTTCGAATCGGACCTGCGGCCGCATCAGGTGATGCGCCGCGTCATGTACGGCTCGCGTGAGAAGGCCTTGCGCGACGAATCCATCTGGCTCTGCCTCACCTGCGAGACGTGCAGCGCCCGCTGTCCCAACGCCTGCGACCCCGCCGGCGTCATCGACGCCCTGCGCGAGATCAGCATCGAGTCGGGCATGGCGACCATGCCGCGCACCATCAGCGCCTTCCACAAGTCGTTCCTCGAGCAGATCCGCATCAACGGCCGCCTGCACGAAGTCGGCCTCGTGGTGGGCTACAAGCTGCGCAGCGGCGCGCTCATGAACGACGTCACCAACACGCCCGGCCTGCTTTCTCGCGGCAAGCTCGGCATCCTGCCCGACAAGATCAAGGGAGTCGCCGAGGTCAAGCGCCTCTTCGACAAGTGCGGGGTGACCCCATGAGCACCGCCGTCGACGCCACGGCGGCCGCCGCGGCTGAGGCGCAGCCGCGCCAGAGCGTCCTCGCCTACTACCCCGGCTGCTCCCTGCACGGCACCGAGCCCGAGTACGACGAGAGCCTTCGCGCCGTCGTCGAGAGGCTCGGCATCGCCATCGCCGAGATCCCCGACTGGAACTGTTGCGGGGCAAGCAGTGCGCACACCACCGACCACCTGCTCGGGGTGGCCTTGCCCGCCCGCAACCTGGCGCTGGCCGAGGCCGCCGGCTTCGACCGTGTGCTGGCCCCCTGCGCCGCCTGCTACAACCGCCTCGCGGCGGCCCGGCTCGCGGTGGCCGAGGACGCCGCATTGGCCGACCAGCTGCCGGACATCCTCGGCCGCCCGTTCGAGAACTCCGTCGAGGTGCTGGGCGTCCTCAGCTTGCTCCGCGACGTCAAGTCCGCCATCGCGGAGCGGGCGTCCGCGGCGCACGAGACACCCAACCCGCTCGTCGGCGTCAAGCTCGCCGCGTACTACGGCTGCCTGCTCGTCCGCCCGCCTGAGCTCAGCGCCGGCGACGACCCCGAGCAGCCGATGTTCATGGACGAGATCATCGAGGCCTGTGGCGCCGACGCGGTCGACTGGAACATGAAGGTCGAGTGCTGCGGCGGCGCCTTCAGCGTCAGCCGCACATCGTCCGTGCTGCGCATGGGCCGGGCGATCATCGAGGACGCCCGCCAGAGCGGAGCCGAGGCCCTGGTCGTGGCCTGCCCGCTGTGCCACACGAACCTCGACCTGCGCCAGAAGGCCATGGAATCACGCGGCGAGCCGAGGCTTCCGGTGCTGTTCATCACCCAGGTCGTCGGCCTCGCCCTCGGGCTGCCGCCCGAGACCCTCGGCCTCAAGCGCCACTTCATCGCCACCGAGCCCTTGCTGGCCGACCTCAACGTCCGTGCCACACAGCGGGTCGCAGACGAGAAGAAGGCGGCGCAGGAGAAGGCCGCCAAGGCCGCCGCGCGGGAGGCCAAAGCCGCGGAGGCCAAGGCAGCCGCCGCGAGCCGGTCGACCACCCCAGACGCCGGAGGTGACGCATGAGCCGCATCGGCGTCTTCGTCTGTCACTGCGGCGAGAACATCGGCCGCACCGTCGACTGCGCCGCGGTCGCGGAAGCCCTCAAGGACCATCCGGGCGTGGCCGTGGCCCAGGACTACAAGTACATGTGCTCGGACCCGGGCCAGGCCCTGATCAAGAAGGCAATCGAGGACAACGACCTCACCGGCGTCGTCGTCGCCGCCTGCTCGCCGCACATGCACGAGAAGACCTTCCGCCGCGCCTGCGATCAGGCCGGCCTCAACAAGTTCATGTGCGAGATGGCCAACATCCGTGAGCACTGTTCCTGGATCCACGAAGACCGGGGCGATGCGACCGCCAAGGCCATCGACATCGGCCACACGATCATCGAGAAGGTCAAGCACAACCGCCCGCTCGAGACCATCAGCATCCCGGTCACCAAGCGAGCCATGGTCATCGGCGGCGGCATCGCCGGCATCCAGGCGGCGCTCGACATCGCCGACGGAGGTCACGAGGTCATCCTCGTCGAGAAGGAAGCGTCCATCGGCGGTCACATGAGCCAGCTGAGCGAGACCTTCCCCACCCTCGACTGCTCGCAGTGCATCCTCACCCCACGCATGGTCGAGGCCTACCAGCACCCCAACATCAAGCTCCATACGTGGAGCGAAGTGGAGAAGGTCGACGGCTACATCGGCAACTTCGAAGTCACGGTGCGCAAGAAGGCGCGATCGGTGAACGAGGATCTCTGTAACGGCTGCGGCGACTGCCAGGCGGTGTGTCCGGCCAAGAAGATCCCCAGCGAGTTCGAGGCCGGACTCGGCAACCGTACGGCCATCTACGTCCCCTTCCCGCAGGCCGTGCCCAACATCCCGGTGCTCGACCGCGAGAACTGCACCCTCTTCAAGGGCCGCCGCAAGGGCCTCAAGAAGGACGCCTGCGGCAAGTGCGCCGAGGCGTGCCTCAAGAACGCCATCGACTACGACGCCGAGGACACCTTCGTGACCGAGGAGGTCGGAGCGATCATCGTCGCGACCGGCTACAAGCTCTACGACATCGGCCGCGAGCAGCCCGAGGGTCTCAAGGGCTACGGCGAGTACGGCTACGGCGAGGTGCCGGACGTCATCGACGGCATGCAGTTCGAGCGCCTGGCGTCGGCCAGCGGGCCGACCGGGGGCGCCATCCTCAGGCCGTCCGACGGCAAGGAGCCCAAGACGGTGGTCTTCGTCCACTGCGTCGGCTCCCGCGACCTCGAGAAGGGCATGGCGTACTGCAGCAAGATCTGCTGCATGTACAACGCCAAGCACGCGATGCTCTACAAACACAAGGTGCACGACGGCCGGGCCGTCGCCTTCTACATGGACATCCGCGCCGCCGGCAAGGGCTACGACGAGTTCAGCCGGCGGGCCATCGAGGAAGACCATGCCGAGTACATCCGCGGCCGCGTCAGCCGCATCTACCGCGACGGCGACAAGGTCAAGGTCTGGGGCTTCGACACCCTCAGTGGTGAGCAGGTCGTGATCGACGCCGACATGGTGGTGCTGGCCACGGCCATCCGGCCCCAGGACGGCGTCCGCGATCTCGCCCAGAAGCTCAGCGTCAGCGTCGACGAGCACGGCTTCATCAACGAAGCGCACCCCAAGCTGCGCCCCGTCGAGACCAACACCGCCGGCGTCTTCGTCGCCGGCGCCTGCCAGGCGCCCCGCGACATCCCCGACGCGGTCGCCATGGCGAGCGCCACGGGCGCCAAGGTGCTCGCGCTCTTCAGCGCCGACGAGCTCGAGCGCGAACCGGCGGTCGCCGTCGTCAACGAGAACACCTGCATCGGCTGCATGCGCTGCGAGCTCGTGTGTCCGTACGGCGCCATCGAGAAGCGCGAGATCTGCACCGTGGACGGTCAGGTCTGCGGCAATGTGGCCTATGTGAACCCGGGCGTCTGCCAGGGCTGTGGCACCTGCCAGGCGGTGTGCCTGAGCAAGAGCGTCGAGCTCGAGACGTTCACCGACGAGCAGGTCTACAGCGAGATCAACGCGCTCTGCGCGTGGGAGTGACATGAGCGACGACTTCGAACCGCGAATCACCGCCTTCGTCTGCAACTGGTGCACCTACACGGGCGCCGATCTGGCCGGCACCAGCCGCCTGCACATGGCGAGCAACGTGCGCATCATCCGCCTGCCCTGCACGGGGCGCATCGACCCGCTGTTCATCATCAAGGCGTTCGAGCGGGGCGCCGACGGCGTCATCGTCAGCGGCTGCCACCCGGCCGACTGCCACTACACCTCGGGCAACTACCACGCCCGGCGACGGTTCGCCGTGTTCCACGACATCATGCAGTTCGTCGGCGTCGATCCCCGGCGCATGACCTTCAGCTGGGTGTCTGCGAGCGAAGGCGCCAAGTGGAAGGACGTCGTCGACGAGGCCGTGCGCAGCGTACGCGAGCTCGGCCCCTTCGAGGCCTATCGTGCGCTGGCGCCCGACGCCGGAGCGGAGGTCGCGTCATGACCGAGACCGCACCCGTGTACACCGGCGTCGCCGAACTGCAGCAGATCGCGCGTGAGCTCCTCGAAGCCGGAGACGTCCGCGTGATCATCGGCTGGGAGGACGCCCGCATGGGCGCCCGGCCGGTCTTCATCACCGACCCGGCCGACGCCGGCAAGCTCATCTTCGACACGCGCTGCGTGCACAATCTGGTGACGTACCTCAACCCGCGCCGCGACCATGTGACGGAGCTGGGCAAGATCGGACTGGTCGTCAAGGGCTGCGACGCGAAGGCCGTGGCCGGCTTGCTGCGCGAGATGCAGATCGACCGCGATCACGTCGTGCTCATCGGCGTGCGCTGCGGCGGCGTCCTCGAGGAGAACGAGTTGCACACCGCCCTCGCCCTCACGCCCGAGAACGTGGCGCCGCGCTGCTACGGCTGCGACAACCGCGAGCCGACGCTGACGGACCACCTCGTCGGCGAGCCGCAGCCGGAGCCCCCGCGGCCGGTCGTGACCATCGAGGAGCGCGTCGCCGCACTCGACGATCTTCCGCCCGAAGAGCGCTGGGCGTTCTGGACGGAGCAGTTCAGCAAGTGCGTGCGCTGCTACGCCTGCCGCCAGGTCTGCCCGCTCTGCATCTGCGAGCGCTGCATCGTCGAGAAGACGCAACCGCAATGGATCGAGTCGGCGGCGCACCCGCGCGGCAACCTGAGCTGGAACCTTACCCGCGCGATCCACCTCGCCGGCCGCTGCGTCGATTGCGGCGAATGCGAGCGCTTCTGCCCGGTCGGCATCCCGCTCAGCCTCATGAACCGAAAGCTGCAGCAGATCGTGCACGACCGCTACGGCTACACCGTGAGCGACGACCCCGAGAACGCGGCGCCGATCGGCGACTACCGCCTCGACGACCAGCAGGAGTTCATCAAGTGACAAGCCTCCGCTCCTTCATCTCAGAAACGGACCTGCGCGGCCTCGCCGCCGATCTGATCGACGCGGGCACCGAGGTGATCGCGCCCGTCGCCACCGACATCTGCCAGTCGCCGTCGGCGGTCGCCGCGGCGGCATGCATGCGGGGTGACTCGATGGTCGACCTCGACTACAGCGCCCTCGCCAGCGCCGACGACATGGACCTCAGTCGCGGTCTGCCGCAGCTCTCGCTCAAGGAGTACTTCCTGCCCGAGCACGAGGCGCTCTGCCGCTGGAAACAGCGCGGCATCACCGTCGAGCTGGAGGACGTCCCGACCGAGTTCGCTCCGCGCGTCGTGCTGGCGGCGAAGCCCTGCGACAGCGCCGCGCTCGCCGTCGTCGACCAGGTCATGAATTGGGACTACGAGGACGAGCTTTGGAACGGCCGGCGCGCGGCGACGACGATCATCAACCTCGCCTGCCCGGTGATCGACGAAAGTTGTTTCTGCACCGCCGTCGGCGCGGCGCCCGACGACGTCAAGGGCGCCGACGGCCTGCTCACCGCGGTGGACGGCGGCTACGTCTACGAGCCGGCCACGGACAAGGGGCGCGCATTGCTGAGCGCCCATGAGTCGCGCTTCGCGGACGACGTGCAGGCCGACACGATCGGCCGCCAGGCCGACGACGAGCGTGCCGCGGCGCGGGCCCGCGTGGCCGCCAACCTCGAGATCGACGCCACCTCTGTCCGCGACTGGATCGACACCCATTTCGAGGATCCGCTCCTCACGCACCTTGCAATGCGCTGCAACGGCTGCGGCGCCTGCACCAGCGTCTGCCCCACCTGCCATTGTTTCGACATCGTCGACGAGGAAGAGGGCGTAGGCCGCGGCACGCGCCGCCGCACCTGGGACACCTGCCAAGCGCCGACCTTCACGCTGCACGCCAGCGGGCACAACCCCCGTGACAACCAGCACGTCCGCTACCGGCAGCGCATCAACCACAAGTTCGCGATCTATCCGCTCAAGTTCGGCGAGGTGCTCTGCACCGGCTGTGGACGCTGCACGCGCGTATGTCACGCCGGCCAGGACCTCGTCGAGATCCTGCAGGAGATCGACATCGCGGCGCGGCGCCCCGGCGACGCCGAGGCCGAACCCGCCGAGGCCGCCTCGTGAACATCTATCAGCCGCTCCTCACCACCGTCACGGAGCTCACCGAGGAGACTCCCGACACGCGCACCCTGCGCCTCGAGTTCCAGGACGATGCCGTCCGCGGCGATTTCGCTTTCCGGGCCGGCCAGTTCGGCGAGTACAGCGTCTTCGGCGCCGGCGAGAGCACCTTCTGCATCGCCAGTTCGCCGACGCGCGAAGGGTACATCGAATGCAGCTTCAAGGCGGTCGGCAAGGTCACCGGCGCGCTGCGTGAGGTCAACGTCGGCGACACCGTCGGCTTCCGCGGTCCCTACGGCAACTGGTTCCCGGTCGACGACTGGAAGGGCAAAGATGTCGTCTTCGTCGCCGGCGGCATCGGCCTCGCGCCGGTCCGCTGCGTCATCTGGAACGTCCTCGACCGCCGCGACGAGTTCGGCGACGTGACCATCGTCTACGGCGCCCGCTCGGTCGAGGACCTGGTGTACAAGCGCGAGCTGGAAGAGTGGGGCTCGCGCTCCGACGTCAAGATGGTCACCACCGTCGATCCCGGAGGTCAGACGGAGGACTGGACCGGCGAGGTCGGCTACGTCACGCCGGTCGTCGAGAAGACGGCGCCCAAAGCGGACAACGCCGTCGCCGTCCTCTGCGGTCCTCCCATCGTCGTCAAGCTCACGCTGCCGGTGCTCGAGCAACTGGGGTTCGGCGAAGACGCGATCTTCACCACGCTCGAGAACCGCATGAAATGCGGGCTCGGCAAGTGCGGCCGCTGCAACATCGGGCCCGTGTACGTCTGCAAGGACGGGCCCGTCTTCACCGCCGCGCAGATGAAGGAACTCCCGCCCGAGTTCTGAGCGGAAGCGCGAAGGGGCGCAACGCCGGCCGCCCTACGCACCGGCCGGCTGGAGCGCCACGACGACCCGCGCCAAGAGGCTCTGTTCCGACATCTGTCGAGCCGCTGAAGGCAGATCCGCTGCATTTGGTCCGGCCCCGCGTCCGGAAACCTCTCCCGAATGCCGGCACGCAGCAGGTCGTGGGTCAACTCGGTGAGCTCGAACGACTTGAGGAGCGCCAGCAAGCCTCGCCGGACCTAGCCGCTCGGCGTCACGACCGCGCGGCCACGGACGCCGCCGGCGCGCAGCCGCGCGTAGGCCTCGTGCGCCCGCGCGAGCGGAAACGACTCCGTATGGGCACGGATCGCGCCGGCGCGGGCGAGTTCGACGACCTCCATCAGCTCGACGACGCTGCCCCAGTAGGGCATCGTCAGGGTCACGTCGAAGGGCAGCGCGCCGTAGCCGAAGGGGAGTGTCCCGCCCGCCAGACCGATCACCTGGAGAGCGCCCCCGGGCCTGACGACCGCCGCAGCCAGCCGCATGGTCGCGTCCGAGCCGACGCAATCGAACACCGCGCCGGCGCCGAGCCCGCAGGTGAGCGCCCGGATCTCGGCTGCCGCGGCCTCGCCCGCGGTGACCGTCTCGTCGGCGCCCACCTCGCGCGCCAGCTCGAGCTTCGCCGCGTCCACATCGACGGCGACGACCCGCACGGCCGAGACGGCGCGCAGCAGCTGCACCGCCATGTGCCCGAGACCGCCGACCCCGAGGACCACGGCCCAGCCGCCGGGTGAGAGTCCGGGCAACACGGACCGGATCGCGTGATAGGGAGTCAGCGCGGCGTCGGAGAGCGGCGCCGCGGTTCGCGGGTCCAGGTCGCCGAGCGGCACCAGCAGGCGCGTGCTCGGCACGAGCATGTACTCGGCCATGCCGCCGTCGCGACCGAAGCCGCCGACGGGTACGTCTTCTTTCATGGCGTGTTCGCAGAGCGTCTCACGGCCCTGGCGACAGGCCGCGCAGCGGCCACAACCCCACGGACCGTAGACGATGACGGGATCGCCGACCTGCCACCCGTCGACTCCCGGTCCCAGGGCCTCGATCCAACCGGCGTTCTCGTGACCCAGCGTGAACGGCAGTTCGTAGGCGTGAGTCCCCGCAGGCCACTCCAACATGCGCAGGTCGGTGTGGCACGCGCAGGAGCCGCCGACCCTCAGGAGGACTTCGCCGATCCCCGGTTCGGGGACGGGTACGTCGCGCAGTTCCGGCGGCTCCTGCCAGCCGACGAGCTGGTACGCTTTCATCTCCCTCAAGCCGCCTCCGCCTGCACGGCTGCGGCCGCGGTCACGGTGACCGCTCGGGTCCGCGCACGCAGGTGCCGCTTGCCGTGCAGACGATGACCGGTTCGTCAAGGACGTCGGCAGCAGATGCGCAGACGTCCGGCCGCGAGGCGATCACCTTCGTGGCGACGAACGTCATCTTGCGCGAACGGTTGCCGACGCTCACGATCTCCCCGGTCGCCTCAATGAAGTCGCCCGCTCGCACCGGGGCGCGGAAGGCAACGTCGTCATAACCCGCGAAGAGACCCTCGTCCCCGTCGATCTGGATGAGCAGTTCGGTCGCGACGTCCCCGAACAGCTGGAGCATGCGCGCTCCATCCACGAGGTCGCCGCCGTAGTGAGCGTCGTGTGAGCTCATCCGCACACGGATCATGCACTTGTATTCCATCTTGGCGACTTCCTTTCGATAGCGACGGGGCCGGTCGCGGAGATCGTAGCCGGTATGTCTGCATCCCCCTCAGGCCGCCGGCACGACCGCGTCCAGGCGCGCGACGAGCTCGGCCGGCAGCGGCGCGACCTCGTGCGTGGCCAGCAACTCGCGCGCCTTCTGACGAGCCTTCTCGGTGGCGTCCGTCCCGCCGCTCTCCATCCAGCGGTCGTGACTCATCCGGTTGAGGATCGTGCCGCGCCACTGGCTGCTGCGCAGGTGGCGCCTCGTGTGCCGCTGGCCGAGGAAGTCGCCGCCCGGGCCGACCGCCGTGATCACGTCCACGGCCAGCGTCTCGTCGCTCACCTCGACGGCTTTGAGCAGTTGCCGGTTCCTCGAGATGAACTCGGCCACCAGCACGACCTCGGCGAGCGATCCGGAGAGGCCGAAGTCCATGTAGCCGACATCGTGGTTGAGGTTGGCGCCCAGCTGCATGGAGAGCTTGGTGATCTCGTCGGCCTCCATGCCGGCCTGCGCGTCCACGACCTGCGCATCGGTGTGGCCGCTGAAGCCCCAGTTGGGGATGTCCAGCCACTTGGCCATCTCGCACTCCAGAGCATAGGCGCGAACGAACTCGGGAGAGTTGTAGGAGGACTGCGAGGTCGCCATATCGAGCGTGTTGGGGCCCTGCCCGATGACGAACGGCGCACCGGGGGTGCGGAGTTGGTGCATCACGAGGCCGAAGAGGGCTTCGGCGATGCCGAGCGTGACCTGGCCGGCGGTCGTGATGGGCGCGGTGCCACCCGCCACCGGCGAGGGGCAATACGTGGACGGGATGCCCTTGTCGGCGCAGAAGAGCAGCTTGTCGACGGTCTCGAAGGGGTGCTTGAGCGGCGTGACCGGCTGGTTGTACATGATGAAGTACGGCTTGTCGCAGAGCGCCTGCTCGCCGCCGCGGACCTCACAGGCCATACGCCACATGGGCTCCACGGTCTCGACGCCGCCGGCCGTCATCACCAGCGGCTTCGTGGTGGCCGGGACCATGGCGCGGAACTGCTTGGGGTAGGCCTCCTGCGCCTCCATGCCGTCGGGGTAGGCGCCCGACATGACGAAGTCGATGTCGGGCAGCGCGTCGCACAGACGCGCGGCCTCGGCCACGTCCTCCATGCGGCCGAGGCGGCGCTCGCCGGTCTCGAGGTCGTGCAGGTGCATGACGTCGGAGCCGTTGCCGAAATAGGAGCGGAGGCCGCCGAGGTCCATCGCCGGTTCGCCGGCGCGGTCGTAGACCATGAAGCTCGCCGGCACAGACTCGCGGGCCTGCTCGACGACAGCGGCGGGCACATGCACGAGGCCGTCCTCGTCCTTCGTGCAGCCGCCGTCGAGCATGACCTGCTCGCCCTCGTCGTGGAGCACGACCATGCCGATGTCGCCGAGGATGCCCAAGGCGGTCTGGTAGATCCGCTGCTTCTGCTCCGCGGTGAGGAAGCTCACGCGGCCGGCGCCGATCTGCATGCTGCTGTCTGCCATGGTCACTCCTGGACGGCGTTGCGGGCGAGGCGGCCGACGCTACACCGGGCCGCCTCGCCGAACACTACACCGTCCAAAGCGTCAACGCACTCCTGATTCGCTCTCCGCAGCAGCGATAATCGACTTAAGTTCTGCCGCGACCCCGTCGGGCAACGGCTCCGGCTGGTGCGTCTCGAGGATGCGCCGTGCTTCGGCCTGCGCGCGCTCGTGCAGCGTCGTCGCGCCGGCGGCGGTCCACTCCTCGCGGACCCGCCGGTCGATGAGCTTCGACTGCGACTGCCCGCGCATGCCCTTGTAGGTGTCGTCGTGCGAGAGGAAGTCGCTGAACGGCCCGACCTCGGAGATCACGTCGACCGACAGCGTGGCGTCGGTGACCGGGATCCCGGGCACGCAGTACTTGACCATGCGCGCGAACTCGGCGTCCATGACGAGCTGCGCGTAATCGATGGTGACGCCCGACTCCAGCATCCCCAGCCCGTAGATCAGGTTGGCCCCTGCCAACGCCGGCAGCAGGCTGGTGATCGTCTTCTCATGGCCGGATTGGGCGTCCGCCACTTTGGCGTCGCCCTACGCACCGGCGACCCAGCTGGGCAGCAGGTAGAAGCGCGCCAGGCAGGCGACGCCGGCGCCGATCATGCCGCACTCGGGGCTGCCCACCGAGGCGCTGGCGAAGCGCAGGTCCAGAGCGGTGGTCGAGGAGCCGTAGATGACCGGCGCACCCTTCTGCGTGAGCTGCGCCAGCGTGATGCCGCAGAGCACCTCCGCGTTGTGCGTGACCAGCGTGCCGGCGAGGCTCACCGGCGACGAGCCCCCGGCCATGGCCATGGAGAGCACATTGACCGGCACGCCGGCGCGGGCGCCCTCGATGATGATCTCGCAGGCGTCCCGGACCAGCTTGAGCGGGCTCACCGGGCAGGTGAGGAAGGAGAGGATGGGGCGGCGGCGCAGCTGCTCGCGCCCTCCGACGATCGCCGCCGCCATGTCGATCATCTTGCGCGCGCAAAAGCCCGAGAGCGGGCCGATGGTGGCGTGCTTGGTCGTGTTGCTGAAGATGGCCTCGGCGTTGTGCAGCGAGGCCGTGTCCGGGGGGACGTCGTGGGCGCCGAGCGGCCGCTCGACGACGTCGATCTCGGGCAGGGCGTCGATGATCCTGGTGCAGTCGGCGACGTCCTGCTTGCGGCTCTCGTGCAGCTCGCCGGTGTACGGATCGACGACCTGGATACCCTCGCCGAAGTTGGTGAAGCCGACCCGGCCGTCCTCGAGCACCACGTCCCGGGCCGGGTCGCGGCCGCACATGACGACCGTCGAGGGCGCCGAGCGGACCGCGTCCTCCACGAGGTGCGCCGGCAGGCGCACCACGCCGGTCTCGCGGTCGACCTCGGCGCCGGCCGTCGCGAAGATCTCGCGGGCCTCCTCGTCTTCCACGAAGAGGCCGGTGCGCGACAGCACGTCAAGCGTCGCGCCGTGGATCTCGCGCAGCTCGTCGTCGGTGAACACCTCGAGCCTGAAGCCGCCGCTCTTGCGCGCACCCGCGCGCGGATTGCGGATCATCGTCAACCTCCTCCCGTGCGTTCCTTGAACTTCTCGACGCTGTTGATTGGCACGTCCAGCACCCGGGCGATGTTGAACTTCGCCTCGATCTGGTTGGCCTGCCACGGCTGGCTGATGGCGTAGCTGTGGACGCGGCCGAAGCCGTGCTCGTTGCGGACGTCGGTCATCGCCACCGGGTCCGAGAGGTCGAAGGGGGTGACGCCGAGCTTGTCGGCGACATACTGCTTGGCTTCCTTGAGGCGCATGCCCCGAGTCATCTGCATACGGGCAACCAGGTCTCCGCCTGCCCGAATACCGCCGATGCTCGCCGCCTGCGCGTGGGCGTTGTGCATGCCGTGCGGATCGCCCGAGCCCACCTACAACCCGTCCACATGCAGGAGCTCGACGAACGACTTGGCCGCCCGGCACGTGGCGTCGGAGGGCAGGTGGACGAACATGGGCACGCCGCCGACCCCCATACCGACGTTGGGATGCACCGGGATGGTGGCCACCTCCATGCACGGCTTGATGAGCGCGATGGCGCGGGCCATGTTCCAGGCGAGCGACTTGCCCGTGTTGATGTTGACCACCGGTCCGAACACGGTGGCGCCGGCCTCCTGGGCGAGCAGGAGCTGCTCGCGCGGCCAGAGGCCGGCCAGCCGCACCCCGTCGTACTCGAGCTCGCCGTGCATGCCGAGCACGAATTCCCCGGCCATGCCGAGCTGGACGCCCATGTCCGGGTGCTTCTCGCGGATGATCTCCGTGGCGCGCAGCGCGGCGAGGAACTCGGGATCGCCGGAGGCGCCGGTGGTGTCCCAGTCGATCGCGTCGGCGCCGGCCTCCCACTGCGAGTCGGCGAGGTTGACCATGTCGACGACGGCCATCTCGACCGCTTCTTCCGCAGCGGCGCGCGCCTCGGGGATCCTGCCCAGCGGGAGGAGCTCGTTCCAGTTGTCGCACGGCCCGTCGGGCTTGGAGTACAGGCCCAGGTTGGGCATCACACCGTACTGCAGCGGCGCGATGGTGCAGAGCTGGGCGTCGTGCATGTACTGCGCCTCGTAGGCGAGGATCGTGCGCACGACCTTGAGGGAGTAGTCGCCGACGCAGAGCTCCAGCAGGTCGGCGCCCATCCACTGCTCGTAGGACTGCAGGTCGTGGATGCGCGTGGCGTGCGTCTTCATGCCGGTGCCGTCGCAGCTGAGCACGATCTCCTCGCCGACGTCGACGCCGATGAAGCGCAGCGAGGATGCGTAGATCTCGAGCAGATGGTCGATCTCGTCGTCGGTGAGGAGCGGCACCTTGGCGCGCCTGGCCGCCATCTCCGAGCCGGCGATGAGATCGGCGCGGATCTCGCTGCGCGTCATGCTCGTGAAGGTACCGTCACCCATGCGCGTCGGCACCCCAGCCTCGTTCGTCATGCAGTACCTCCTGCTCGTGCCGGCCTGGCGTGCGGTGGAGGGCGCACTAATCAACCGGTCAATTAGCTACCACTAGAGCGCAGTGCCCGGGCGATGTCAAGCGTGCTCAGACGTCCTCCTCGAGCGGTTCATGACCCACGTCCTCGCCCGCCCACTCGAAGTTCGTCGTGTCGGTACGCAGGATATGCCACGTGTCCGTGTAGGCGATGCCCTCGATCTGGTCCAGATCTTCGTTCAGGAACCGGTACAGGGTCTCGTTGTCCGGCAAGTGCACCTCGATGAGGATATCGAAGGAGCCGGTCGTGTACCCGACGTAGGCGACGTTCTCCATCGCCGCGAGGCGTTCGCCGACGCCCTTGCCGTAGCCGCGGTTGACACGGATGCCGACCATGACGTCGACGGGCAGACCGATCGCCGCCGGGTTCACCCCGGTCCAGGGCAGGATCGCCCCTCGCTTGATGAGCCGGTCCACGCGATTGCGCACCGTGGGCTCGGACACGCCGATGACGCGGGCGATGCTGGCGTACGAGCGGCGCGCGTTCGGCCGCAAGAGCTTGAGGATGCGACGGTCAAGCGCGTCCGGCTTGATCGTCCCGAGCGGCGCCTGTCCCCACCTCACCATCAGCCACCTCCTCGCGCCCCGACCGACCGTTCGACGAGCGTCGTGATGATCATACCCAACACCTCACAAGCAGTGTGTCACAACGCATTATGACGATTCTTCGTTGAGAAACAATAGTGCATCCGGATACTGCCTTGCGAACCGCAACTCAACGGTCTAGAGTGCTCGGGAGGGCGCGAACGCGTCCAAGCTATCGAGTCGGCACGCCCCACAAGGGACCTACCCGGACTGCGAGGGATCCATGAGAGCGAAGACGCAGTGGCTGAACGAGACGGAGAAGAGCGCGATCGTCGACGAGGCCGTGGAGGTGCTCGACCGCGTGGGCATGCGGTTCACCGGCTCGCGGGTCCTGCCGCTTCTGGCCGAGCGGGGTGCGAATGTCGGCGAGGACGGCCTCGTCCGCTTTCCGCGCGATCTCGTCGAGTGGGCGATCGGCGAATGTCCGCGCGGCATCCTCATGGCCGGCCTCACGGAGGCGGACGACGTGCTGCTGGATGAGGGCCAGCCCTTCCACTTCGTGCCCAGCGGCTGCGTCGCCAAGACGCTGGACTTCCGCACGCGCGAGCGGCGCGCGAGCACGCTGCAGGATCTGCGCGAGTGCACGGCGCTCATGGACGAGTTGCCGCAGCTGGACATCATGTGGACGCAGGTCAGCGCCTCGGACGTACCGCTCGAGCAGCGTGAGCTCGAGGAATACTTCACGCTTCTCACCGAGACGCGCAAACACGTCACCTTCGTCGATTGTCCCGGTGAGGTCGACGCCGTGCTGCGCATCTGCGAGACCCTCTCCGGCGACCTCGAACGCTTTCGCGCCCGTCCGCGCATCTCGACCGTGATGACGGCGGCGTCGCCGCTCAAGGTCGACGGCGGCGTGCTCGATATCCACGTCGCACTGGCGAAGCACGGCGTGCCCATCGAGGTGTACTCGATGACCATCGCCGGAGCGACGTCGCCGGTCACGCTCGCCGGGACCGTCACCCAGGCCGTGGCCGAGTTCCTCGGCATCGCCACGGCGCTGCAGGTCGCGGCCCCGGGTGCTCGCCCCATCTTCTGCTTCGGCTCCGGCGTACTCGACATGCTGCGCACGACGTTCGCCCTCGGCTCGCTCGAGAGCAGCCTGATGGCGGCCATGGCCACCGAGGTCGGCCACTACCTCGGTGTGCCGACGCTCAATCCGGGGCTCTCGACCGACGCCAAACACGCCGGCATCCAGGCGGGATACGAGAAGGCGATGAAGGCCGCCACGGTCTGCGGTGCCGTCCCCGACATGGTCTCCGGCTGGGGACTCCTCGACTCGCACAACACGATGTCGCTGCCGCAGTCGGTCATCGACAACGAGATCGCCGGGATGCTGCGCCGCCTGCACACGCCGGTCGAGGTCTCCGAGGCGACGCTCGCCGCGGACGCCATCGCCACCGCCGGCCCCGGCGGCAGCTTCCTCGGCCAGAAGGACACCGCTCGGCGGATCCGTGCCGGTGAGCACTACATGCCGACCCTTTCCGACCGCCTCTCGTACGAGAAGTGGGCCGAACAAGGCACGACCGAGTACGACGCGGCCTGCGGGCAAGTGGACCTGCTCCTCGCCGCACATGCGGAGAAGGAGCCGTACCTCGAAGGCCCCCGGCTCGACGAACTCGCAGCGATCTGCCGAGTCGACGATGAAGCGAGTCGCCGCGCCCGGCGCGAGTAACGGCGCTCTACCCGACATCCGCCATTGACGCAGGACCGAACGGAGGATTCATGACGCTCAGGATCGGCTACATCGGGCTCGGCGCCCTCGGCAGGCATCTCGCCGGCAGTCTCTTGCGTGCCGGCTTCCCGCTCACCGTGTACGACGTCGACAGGTCCTGCGCTGCCGACCTCGAGAAGGGCGGCGCCGTCTGTGCCGACTCGATCAGGGAGACTGCGCTCGCATCCGACACGATCGTCACGTGCCTGCCGTCCCCCGAGGCGGTGGCCTCCGTGGTCGCAGAGGAGGGCGGCGTCCTCGAATCGCTGGCGTCCGGCGGCACCTGGATCGACATGAGCACCAACGACGCCCACGAGCTGCAGCGCCTCTCCGGACTCGCCGCGACCAGGGGTATCGAGACGCTCGAGGCGCCGGTCACCGGGGGCGTCCATCGCGCCGCCGCAGGCATGATCACCGTCCTCGTCGGCGGCAAGGAAGAGGTGTACGAGAAACACCGTCCCGTGTTCGACGCGATGGGTGGGCGCGTCTTCTACCTCGGCGAGCTGGGTCAGGCCTCGGTGATCAAGGTCATCACCAACATGCTCGCCTTCATCCACCTCGTCGCCGACGGCGAGGCGCTCATGCTCGCCAAGAAGGGCGGCCTGGACCTGAAGCTGGCCTGGGACGTCATCAGGGCCAGCTCGGGCAACAGCTTCGTCCATGAGACCGAAGGTCAGCTGATCCTGAACGGCAGCTACAACATCAACTTCACCATGGACCTGGCCCGCAAGGACCTCTTCTTCGCCCACCAGATGGGACGCGAGTTCGGCGTGCCGCTCGAGCTCGCCGGTCTCACCGAACAGATCTTCGCCCGCGCCCGGGCCATGTACGGTGGTGGTGCGCAGTCACCGATGGTCGTCAAGATGCTCGAAGAAGCCGTGGATACCGATCTCCGCACGCCCGGATTCCCGGCCGAACTCGCGCCCGAATGAACGACGCAGCGGGCTCATGGTGGGGTGCGCCGCACAGTGAGCGACGAGGCCCGTGCCGGCGACAAATGCAGCGGGCGGGCCTCCCTGCGGCACGATGTTCTCCAGACGGGTTGACTTGACGAACATGCGGCCGAATACTGCGAGCCCGGAAACGCGAACCGCCGGCACCGAAGGAGTACGCCTTGACGGACATCAGTGATTTCACGATGGACTACTTCTCGCTCAAAGGGAAGAACGCCCTCGTGACCGGCGGCAACACCGGGCTCGGCCAGGCGTTCACGGTGGCGCTCGCCAAGGCCGGCGCGAACGTGTTCGCGCCGAGCATCGTCCCCGACGACGGCGCGACCGGCAGACTCGTGGCACGTGCCGGCCGTCGTTACGAGGCGCTCACGGCCGACATCACGGCACCAGGCGCGCCGGCCGAGATCGTCGCCGACTGCGTCGACCGGTTCGGCTCGCTCGACATCCTCGTCAACAGCGCCGGTGTCTGCCCGCTGGCGAGCGTCCTCGACTTCGGCCGCCCACAGTGGGATGCCACGGTCGCGGTGAACCTCACCGCCGCCTTCGAGATGGCCTACGAAGCCGCCAAGGTCATGATCCCGCGGCGCGCCGGCAAGATCATCAACATCTGTTCGCTCTTCTCGTTCCTCGGCGGCCGCTGGTCGTCCGCGTACGCCGCCACCAAGCACGGTCTCGCCGGCTTCACCAAGGCGTACGCGGACGAGCTCGCCGAGTACGACATCCAGGTGAACGGCATCGCCCCAGGCTACTACGCCACAGAGATCACCGCGGCGACGCGCAGCGACCCGGCCACCAACCAGCGCGTACTCGGCCACATCCCGGCGGCCCATTGGGGCGACCCGGCGGATCTCATGGGCGCCACCGTGTTCCTCGCCAGCAAAGCCTCCGACTACGTCAGCGGCCACGTGCTCGTGGTCGACGGCGGCTATCTCGTCCGCTAGGGCGGAAAGGAACCGACGATGGCTGGCAAGTACCTCATCGGCATCGACAACGGCACCCAGA
Source organism: uncultured Thermoleophilia bacterium (assembly GCA_964545565.1). Taxonomy (GTDB): domain Bacteria; phylum Actinomycetota; class Thermoleophilia; order UBA2241; family UBA2241; genus CAIXSE01. The sequence continues at coordinate 8,507 of CAZJGT010000004.1, read as the reverse complement.
GCTCCAAGGTGGTCATCTTCGACCTCCTGGGCAACGTCGTCTGCGAAGCCAGACGGACCCTTCTCCCGATGGAGCACCCTCGACCGGGATATGCCGTGCATCCCGACGACGACCTCTGGGAGTCGATCGTCGCGGCGAGCCGCGAGGCGATGACGCAGTTCCCCGGCGACCCGGCCGAGATCCTCGGCGTGGGACTGTGCACCATCCGCTGCTGCAAGACGTTTCTCAAAGCCGACGGCTCGCTGCTCGAGCCGGTCGTGAGCTGGATGGACACGCGCGCCTACCAGCCCTGGATCCCGGACGATCCCGAGCTCGCCTACGTCACCACTTCATCCGGCTACATCACCCATCGGTTCACCGGGCAGTTCCGCGACAGCGCCGCCAACAACATCATCCTGCAGTGGCCGATCGACACGGACACGTGGCAGTGGGACCCGACCCTGTTCCAGGAGTTCAACCTGCGCCCGGAGCTGCTGGTGGAACTGCAGATGCCGGGCGACATCGCCGGCTACGTGACGGCCGACGCAGCCGCGGCGACCGGCATCCCGGAGGGTCTGCCGGTCGTGACCACCGCCAACGACAAGGCCGTCGAGGCGCTCGGCTCCGGCTCACTCGACGAGCGCACCGCTCTCGTCTCGCTGGGCACCTACATCGCGGCCATGGTGCACGGACAGGAGAACCGCAAGGAGCCCACGGAATTCTGGACCAACTTCGCCTGTGTCCCCCACCGGTACCTCTACGAGAGCGGCGGCGTGCGCCGCGGCATGTGGACCCTCAGCTGGTTCCTCGACCTGCTCGGGCCCGAGTTCGCGGCGGCGGCGGCCACCCTGGACACCTCGCGCGAGGAGTACCTCGAGAACGAAGCGGAGGTGGTCCCCGCCGGCAGCGACGGCCTCATGACCGTCCTCGATTGGCTCGCGCCCACGGACAAGCCCTTCCGCAAGGGCGAGATCCTCGGCTTCGACGCGCGACACACGAGAGGCCACGTCTACCGCTCGATCCTCGAGGCGATCGCCCTGACCATGAAGGAGAACGTGGACGCGATGTGCGCCGAGCTGGGCATCGACCTCCGCGAGATCGTCGTCTCCGGCGGCGGCGCCAACAGCCCGCTCTTCATGCAGATCTTCGCCGACGTGTTCGGCGTCCCCGCGTCACGCAACGAAGGAAGGCGTGGCGCCAGTCTGGGATCCGCGATCTGCGCCGCCGTCGCCACCGGCGCGTACCCCGACTTCACGACGGCCGCGGCGGCCATGAAGCGTGACCGCGAATCGTTCGCGCCCGACGCGGCGAACCACGACGTCTATCGGCGCATGAACGTGGACGTCTATCGCACCATCCACGACGCCACCGACCCCATCCTCGAGCAGTCGTTCACCATCTTCCACTGACGCCGAGCCCACCCGGGACGTAAAGGAACACGACATGTCACTGAGCAGAGAAGCCATCGTCGAGGGCCTGCAGCGCATCGTGGGACCGGAGGCTGTGGTCACCGACGAGAAGATCCTCGTCGAGAGCAGCGTCGACAACTTCCGCAAGCTGCAGAACATCTTCGACGTGCACACCATGCCCGTGCCGGCCGCCGTCGTGCTGCCGGCCGGCACCGACCAGGTCGCCGAGATCCTGCGCTTCGCCGACGACAACGGCGTCAACGTGATCCCGCGCACGGGCGGCACGGCGACCGAAGGCGGCCTCGAGAGCGCCGTGCCCGATTCAGTGATCATCGACGGGTCGGCGATGGACCGGATCGTCAGCGTCGATCCGTACAACATGCAGGCCACCTGCCAGTGCGGCGTACCGCTGCAGGCGCTCGAGGACCGCGCCCGCGAGCACGGTCTCACCACAGGTCATTCGCCGCAGTCCAAGCCGGTGGCCCACCTGGGCGGCCTCGTGGCCACGCGCAGCATCGGCCAGTTCTCCACGCTGTACGGCGGCATCGAAGACATGGTCGTGGGCCTCGAAGCCGTGTTCCCCGGCGGCGAGATCGCACGCATCAAGAACGTGCCGCGTCGCGCCGCCGGCCCCGACATCCGCCACGTCGTCATCGGCAACGAGGGCGCACTGTGCTTCATCACTGAAGTGACCGTCAAGCTGTTCCCCTACTTCCCCGAGAACAACGTGTTCCTCGGCTGGACGCTCAAAGACATGAAGACCGGCTTCGAGGTGCTGCGCGAAGTGATGGTGAGCGGCTACAAGCCGTCGGTGGCGCGGGTCTACGACCCGGGCGACGCCGGCATCCACTTCTCGCACTTCGCCGCTGAGGACGACTGCGTCCTGCTGTTCATGGCCGAGGGCCCCGCCGGCATCGCGAAGACGACCGCCGAGGGCATCGCCGCGGTCGTCGCGAAGCGACCGGAGTGCACCGCGGTCGACAGCACCTACATCGAGACCTGGTTCAACGATCTCTGCTGGGGCCCCGACAAGATCACCGCGGAGGACGAGCGCATCCGCCAGACGCGCAACGTGAACCGGACGACCGAGATCTCCGCCGACTGGAGCACCATCAACGACATCTACCAGACGGCGAAGGCGCGCATCCTGGACGAGATCCCCGACATCACGATGATGGGCGGGCACTCCTCACACAGCTACATCAACGGCACCAACATGTACTTCAACTACTTCTTCAACGTGGTCGATGTGGGCCCGGAGGAGGAGACCGACAAGTATTACCTGCCGATCATCAGCATCATCTGCGAGGAGACGCTGAGGCGAGGCGGCTCCATCGTCCACCACCACGGCATGGGTAAGGCCCGGGCGCCGTGGGTGAGAGACGAGTATGGTTCGTCCTACTACATCCTCGAGACGCTCAAGCAGTCGTTCGACCCGAACGGCATCATGAACCCCGGGACGATCATCCCGTTGTGAGGCGGGGCCCGCGGGCGCAAGCCTCCGGCCGAGCCTCGCCGGCGAGGGACGAGGTCGTATGAGCTCGATGCGCATCGCTGTCGGCTTCAAGGTGACGCCCGACTACGATGCCCTCAGGGCGTCCGACTGGGCGAAGGCCACGGACGACGGCGTCGACACCCGCTACGTTCGCCGCGTGCTGGACACCTACGATGAAGGCGCACTCGAACTGGCGCTTCGCCTGCGCGACGCCCGGTCGGATCAGGGACTCGAGACCGGCCTCGCGGCGTTCTCCGTCGCCGGGCGCGAGGCCGATCCGTTCCTCAAGACGCTGCAGGCGCTCGGCTACGTGCGCGTCGTGCGGGTCGACCCGGACGGCGAGGGCGCAGCGCTCGACTTCTCGCCGCGAACGACCGCGTCACTCATCGCCGCCTGCACCGAGACGGTAGGCGGTGACGTCCTGCTCCTCGGCTGCCGCAGCGGCCCGAGCGGCGACGACACGATCCCGTTCGTCGTCGCCGAGGCTCTCGGACGTCCGTGCGTCACCGGCGTCACCGAGATCGCGCCGACCGAAGAGGACCGTCTGAGGGTCACGTTCCAAGCCGACGACGGGCTGGTGCGCGCCACTCTGCACGCGCCCTGCGTGCTCGCCGTCGGTGACGCGATCGTCTCCCACCTGCGCGTGCCGACGCTCAAGGACCGGCTCAAGTGCAAGGACACTGCGGTCTCGGAGCTCTCCGCCGCGGATCTCGGCGCGGACATCGCCGGGCAGATCGAGGGCGAACCGGTCGCTCTCGCCGGACTCGAGCGCGTGGACCGGCGTCGCGCCGGCGTCGTGGTCGGCGGCGAGACGCCGGCTGCGAAGGCGCGCGCGCTGTACGATTCCGGCCTGCGCGAGGAGCTGGAGAAGCTGTGACCGCGAAGGTCAGACTCATGGTCGTGATGGATGGAACGAACGGGACCGCCGAGAGGCAGGCCAAGGCGCTCGGCGCCTTCCTTCACGAGGGCCTCACGTGGGCGGCCGAACGCGGCGGCGCGTCAGCCCGCACGGACGGCGCCACCGTCGCGTTCTGCACCCCGCGATCGGATGCAAAGCGACTCGTCGGCCTTGCGCCGACCCGCGACGTCCGTCTCGTCCGGGTGCCGCCGCGCAGACCGGATCTCATGGCCGCCGTCCTCCACGCGATCGCCCAGGACGTCGCCGCCGATCTCATCGTCCTCGCCGGCGGCCCCTTGGGCACGGAACTCGCCTCACGTCTGGCCTGCCGCACCGGCGGCGCGGTCGCCACCGATGTGATCGACGCCGTCGTCGACGAGACCCGCTTCGTGTGCCACCGGAGCGCGTACTCGGGCCACCTCACGGCGCGCGTCGCTCTCGGTCCTCGGCCCTGGTACGTGACGGCCGAGGCCCGCTGGTACGACGCACCGGCGATCCCCGCGATCGAGCATCGGATCGTCGCCGACTCGGCCTGGCCGGACGTCGGCCGGCCGCCAGACGGCGGACGCGACCTCGACACCGACGGTGAGACCGGCGGCGCGATGGCGCCGCCCTTCACCGATGTCGAGTTGCTGGAGGCGCCGCGCACGGGCGATCTGGAGACCGCCCGGTTCCTCGTCGTCGCCGGCCGCGGCGCCGGAGGGCGCGAGGGCGTCGAGCGTCTGGCGGCGGCGGCAGGGCGCATGGGCGCCGCCTTCGGCGTGACGCGCCCCGTCGTGATGAACGCCTGGGCGCCGATGCACCGACTCATCGGCGTCTCCGGCACACGCGCGGCGCCGGCTGTCTGCCTCGTCGCCGGGGTCTCCGGCGCACCGGCCTTTCTCTGGGGGGTCGAAGGCGCCGGGTTCATCGCCGCGATCGACACCGACCAGCAAGCGGCGATCGTCGCGGAGGCCGACCTGGCCGCGATCGACGACGGCGTCGCGGTGGTCGAAGCGCTGGCCGACCTCGTCGTCGGCGAGCGTGCCGACTCTTTCGCCTAGCCGCCGGCGAACACTCCGACCGGTTTTCCCGCCTACTCACGGAAGAATATTCGTCCGATAACTTGACGCGCAGAACATTACGCTGAATACTCGCGGCAGACGGCGGACGACTCCCGGAGGAGGAAGGCGTGGATGCTCTCGATCGCGACGTACTTCTGGCCCTGCAGGAGGACGGACGCATCTCCAACCTCGCGCTCGCCCGCAAGCTCGGCCTCTCGCCTTCGGCGATGCTCGGCCGCGTGCGCAGGCTCGAGCGGAGCGGAGCGATTCGCGGCTACCGCGCCATCGTCGACCCCGCCGCGCTCGGCATCTCTGTACGGGCGCTCGTCGTCGCGCGCCTGCGCGAGCACAGCGAGAAGTCGATCCGCGAGTTCGAGAAGGGCATCAAGGACGTTTCCGGGGTCCGCGCCTGCTACCACGTCACCGGGCAGTTCGACATGGTGCTCGAGTTGGCGCTGCGCGACCTCGACCACCTCGGCCAGCTCATCCGCGTGGACATCGCCCGTATCCCCGGGGTCATGAATCTGGAGACCATGCTCATCATGACCGAATCCGTCGAAGACGAAGGCTGGCCAAGCGTCACCCAAGAGTAGCTCCGCGGCCCGAAGGTCGCGGCGCGATCCGTCCCTCATAGGAGGTCTACCCATGCCGAAGAAGGGTCTCTTCGACCTGCACGAGATGAAGCGCGCCGGCGAGAAGATCGCCTGGCTCACCGCCTACGACTACCCGACCGCCAGCTTCGAGGAGGCGGCGGGGATCGACATGATCCTCGTCGGCGATTCGTTGGGCATGTGCGTCTACGGATACCAGGGCACGGTGCCGGTCACCATGGACCAGTGCATCGTGCACAGTGAGGCGGTACGCCGCGGCGCCCCCGGCACGTTCATCGTGGGCGACATGCCGCTGGGCAGCTACCAGGCATCGGACGAGGAAGCGGTGCGCTGCGCCATCCGCTTCCTCAAGGAGGCCAACGTCGACGCCATCAAGCTCGAAGGCGGCGTGCGCACCGTGAGCCGCGTCCGGGCCATCCTCGACGCCGGCGTCGCGGTGTGCGGCCACATCGGCCTCACCCCGCAGAGCTCCGGTCAGCTCGGCGGCCACAAGGCGCAGGGCCGCACCCTCGAGAGCGCCAAACTGGTGGTGGAGGACGCCCGGGCCCTCTACGAGGCGGGCGTCCAGCTGTTGCTCGTCGAGGCGGTGCCGCCCGAGGTGGCCGGCTTCATCCGCGCCGAGCTGCCGATCCCGGTGCTCGGCATCGGCGCCGGGGAGGACGTGGACGGCCAGCTGCTCATCGTCAGCGACGTGCTCGGCACCTTCGCCGCCTTCACGCCCAAGTTCGTGAAGAAGTATGCAGATCTCGCCGCGGTCTCGACCGCCGCGCTCACCGAGTACGTCACGGACGTGCGCGGCGGCGCGTTCCCCGAGGAGCAGCACTGCTACCGCATGCTCGAGGGCGAGCACGAGGCGTTCGCGGCGTGGGCCGGCGAGGCCACGTGACGCCGAGCCGACGGACGATGCCCTGATGCACTCGCTTGCGGAGGACCCCACCCGACGCGGTCGCGGCTTCGTGCCGGCCGACCGTGTCGCGCGGCTCGGCACCGAGACGGTCTTCGCCGTCTCAGCGGAAGCCGCCGCGCTCGCCGCCCGGGGGCAGACGATCTATCCGTTCCACCTGGGCGACCTCAACATCCCGACCGCGGAGCCCGTCGTCGAGGCGATGCTGCACGCCATCCGCGACGGCAAGACCACCTACTGCCCCAACGCCGGCATCGCGCCGCTGCGCGAGGCGCTGGCGACCGACGTCGGGGCCGCCCGTGGCGTCACGTACACCGCCGAGAACGTCTCGGTGCAGCCGGGCGGCAAGCCGGTCATCGGCAAGTGGCTCATGGCTGCCATGAACAGGGGCGACGAGGTGCTCTATCCGAACCCCGGCTTCCCCATCTACGCCTCGTTCATCGAGTTCGTCGGCGGGGTCGCCGTGCCCTACGGTTACGTGGACGCCGGCGACCGTTTTCGCGTCGACATCGACGCTTTGGAGCGGCGCATCACGCCGCGCACGCGCTTGCTCATCCTCAACGACCTGCACAACCCCACGGCGGCCGAGTGCACGTCCGAGGAGCTCGACCGCATCGCCGAGATCGCGCTCGAACACGACCTGCTCGTGCTCAGCGACGAGGCGTACTTCGACGTGCGCTTCGAGGGCGCGAGCCGGTCGATCGTCTCGCGCCCCGGCATGCAGGAGCGCACCGTCATCCTCTACACCTTCAGCAAGAAGTACGCGATGACAGGCTGGCGTCTGGGCGCCGCGGTCGGCCCCAGGCCCATCATCGACATCGTCACCCGGATGAACGTCAACGTGGAGTCGTGCCCCAACCACTTCGTGCAGTACGGAGCGCTCGAGGCTCTCACCGGCGACCAGGCTGGGCCCCGCGAGATGATGGCCCGGCTCAAGGGACGCCGCGACGCGGCGCTCCGGATCCTGAACGAGACGCCGGGCGTGCGCTGTCACACGCCGGAGTCCACGTTCTACCTGTATCCGGACGTGACCGGCGCCGTCCGCCTGACCGGCTGCTCCGGTCACGAGGACTTCCGGCGCCTCCTTCTCCACGAGACCGGCGTCTCGTTCTGTACCCGACTGCACTTCGGGAAGGCGCTGCCGGGCGAAACCGAGTACCATCTCCGCCTGGCCTATTCAGGCGTCACGACCGCACAGATCGAGGAGGGCCTCGGCGCGTTCAGGGCCTTCATCGAGTCAACAGAGCCCGCAGGTTCCTAGACCCCCCAAGGAGACATCGCGATGACCGACCTGCCCACGTCCCAGCTCGAGAGCCGCCTCAAGATGCTGTCGGACGAGAAGTGCCGGATGATCTACGACGCAGCCCTCACGATCATCGCAGAGATGGGCATGACCGTGCCCCACGCCGAGGCGCGTGAGATCCTCGTCAAGGGCGCGGGCGCCACCGTGGAGGGCGACGACCTGGTCAAGATCCCGCGCGAGGCCGTCGACGCGGCCCGCGCCACCGTCCCAGCGATGATCCCCGTGTACGACCGTGACGGCGAGCCGGCCATGGAGCTCGGCGGCTACAACTCCTACTTCGGTACGGGCTCCGACCTGATGAGCATCTACGACTTCGAGACCGGCGAGCGTCGGCTCAGCGTGCTCGCCGACACGGGCCGCATGGCGCATCTCTGCGACGGCCTCCCCAACATCGACTTCATCATGTCGGCCGCGCACCCGCACGATATCGAGGCCTACGCGTCCTACCTCGAGTGCTTCCGCGTCATGGTCGGCAACACGACCAAGCCGATGGTCATGACGGCCGCCGGCGTCGAGGACCTCGAGGTCATGTGGAAGATCGCCGCCGCCTTCCGCGGCGGCGCCGAGCCGCTGCGCGAGAAGCCGTATTTCATCCAGTACGGCGAGCCTGTCAGCCCACTGCAGCACGCCCCGGAGGTGCTCGACAAGCTGCTCTTCTGCGCCGATTGGGGCATCCCTCTCATCTACTCCCCGGCGCCGATCGCCGGCGCGACGGCGCCCATCACCCACGCCGGTCACATCGTGCAGGCAGTGGCCGAGTCGCTCTTCGGCGTCGTCATCCACCAGCTCCGCCGTCCCGGCTCCCCGCTGCTCACCGGCATGGGCCCGGTCAAGCTCGACATGAACACCGTCCAGGCGCTTTACA
>CAZJGT010000003.1:0-50976 GCA_964545565.1 uncultured Thermoleophilia bacterium | reverse complement strand
TGGACGCTCACAGCCCGAAGGTCGCCGGCGCCGTGCCCGACGTCTCCGGGCTCGCGTCTGCCGCCAACAACGCGAGGTATCGGCTCGTGTACTTCGCATGACAGAGCTGCTTGATCGCTCGGCTGTGGACCACCGGGTGTTCCGACCTTCTGGTCGGAACACCCGGCCTCAGCCGACATCCGGGCTGGGACTCACGTGCCGCCCCTCCTGAAGCTCATCCTCATCCGTCTCGGCCTCGGCTTGCTGACGCTGTTTCTGGTGACGCTCGTCGTGTTCTTCGCCACCCAGGCGCTCCCCGGCGACGCCGCCCGGTCGATCCTGGGCAAGGAGGCCACCAACGTGGCGCGCTACGAGGCCTTGCGCAAGGAGCTCGGCCTGGATCGACCCGTGGTCACCCAGTACACGTCATGGCTGGCCGACGTCGCGACGGGCGACTTCGGTTCTTCGCTGGTGGGCGGAGGCGAGAAGGTCACGACGCTGCTCCAGAGTCGCATCGTCAACTCGGCCACCCTCGTGTTTCTCGCGGCCCTGATCAGCGTTCCGATCTCCATCGTCATCGGGGCAACGAGCGCCATCTGGCGCGACTCCCGTTTCGACAACGTGGTCAACCTCGGCAACCTCTCACTCGCGGCGCTGCCCGAGTTCGTGATCGGCATCGTGCTGGTGCTCTTCTTCGCCACGACGGTGTTCAAGTGGCTGCCGTCGGTCTCCAACATCAATGCGTTCGCCCCGCTGTCCGGACAGATGCTCTTGTTCGCTCTGCCGGTCGCGACCTTGGTCCTCGCGGTCATTCCGTACGTCAGCCGCATGATGCGCGCCTCGACGGTCGAGGTGTTGGAGAGTGAGTACGTCATGATGGCGCGCCTCAAGGGCATCTCCGAATCCCGGGTCCTGTGGCACCACGCGCTGCCCAACGCCATCGTGCCGACCATCCAGGTGATCGCCATCTGCATCGCCTGGCTGGCCGGCGGCATCGTCACCGTTGAGTACCTGTTCGGGTTTCCCGGCATCGGTTCCGCGCTGGTCGACGCCGTGGCCAACCGCGACATGCCTGTCGTGCAGGCGCTCTGCCTGCTCATCGCCGCGGTCTACGTGGTGCTCAATCTGCTCGCCGACATTCTCACGATCCTGATCAGCCCGCGACTGCGCACAGGTCTACGATGAGCGACAGCAGCGACGCAAGCCTCGATCCTCTCCAGCCGCTCGAGACCCTCGAACCCCTCGAGCCCCTCGACGAGGTCCCACTGGAGGGCAAGGGGCGCCGCGAGTGGGTACAGACGCTCATCGAAGCGTGGCGACTGCGACGTACCAAGATCGGGATCGCCATGTTCCTCGCGCTCTTCGCCATCGCCGTGTTCGGGCGCTTCGTGGCCCCGTATGCGCCCGACGAATTCGTAGGACCGCCCTTCTCGGTGCCGGCGTCCGGCTACTGGCTCGGGACCGATTTCCTCGGCCGCGACGTGCTCACCCGCGTCCTTTACGGCGGGCTCAGCGTACTCGTGCTCGGCATCGCCGCGACCTTGATCGGGATCGTGCTGGGGGTCAGCCTGGGGCTCGTCTCGGGCTACGCGCGGCGCTGGGTGGACGAGAGCATCATGCGCATGCTGGACGTCGTGCTGGCCTTCCCCTCGATCGTGCTCGCGATGCTCTTCGTGTCGATCCTCGGGCCGCGACTCTGGCTGATCGTGCTCATGGTGGGCATCTCGCACATGCCTCGCATCGCGCGCGTCACGCGGGCCGCGACGGTGGAGCTGGCGGCGCGCGATTTCGTGCGCGCGGCCGCGGCCGTCGGCGTGCCGAGACGCAAGATCCTCCTCTTCGAGGTCCTGCCCAACATCAGCAGCCCGCTGCTCGTGGAGTTCGGCCTGCGTCTCACCTACTCGATCATCATGATCGCGGGGCTGTCGTTCATCGGGTTCGGCATGCAGCCGCCTGCAGCCGACTGGGGCCTGATGATCAACGAGAATCGCATCGGCATCACGATCCAACCTTGGGCGGTCGTCGCGCCGGTCGTGCTCATCGGTGCGCTCACGGTCAGTACCAACCTCATGGCTGACGGCCTTGCCCGCGCCATGATGGGCATCGACAGGGACACGGCGGTGACATGAACGACAAGGCATCCGACATCGTGCTCAGCGTGGAGGACCTGCGCATCGTCCTGGACCCGTCCGGCATCGATATCGACGACGACGTCACCTTCGCCATCCATCAGGGCGAAGTGCTCGGCCTCGTCGGGGAGTCGGCATCCGGCAAGACCACCGCCGCGACGTCCTTGCTGGCGTACCAGCGCCGCGGCGCCAAGATCTCCGAGGGGCGCGTCGAGATCGCCGGCACGGATGTACTCTCGGCCTCGCGCATGGCGCTCCGGCGCATCCGTGGCGGCCTCATCTCGTACGTGCCCCAGGACGCCTCCGCGGCGCTCAATCCGGCGCTCCGTATCGGTGACCAGCTCATGGAGATCCTCAACGAACACTCCTTCGGGTCTTCTCGCAGCGAGCGTGAGGCTCGCCTCTCGGAGATGATGGAGGAGGTCCTGCTGCCCAGCGACAGGTCGTTCCTGCGGCGTTATCCGCACCAGCTCTCCGGGGGCCAGCAGCAACGCGTGGCGATCGCGATGGCCCTGGCCAACCGACCCAAGCTCATCGTCCTCGACGAGCCGACGACGGCCCTCGACGTGACCACCCAGGCGCACGTGCTCGACACCGTGCGCGACCTCACGCGCTCGTACGGCGTCTCGGCACTGTACGTCACTCACGACCTGGCGGTGGTCGCCTGTCTCGCGGACCGCATCGCGGTCATGTACGCCGGTCGTCTCGTCGAGATCGGGCCGAAGGAAGACCTCTTCGTCGGGGCCTATCACCCGTACACGCGCCGGCTCCTCGCCGCGATCCCCGACATCACCGGCGAGCGCGCCCTGCAAGGCATTCCCGGGTGGGCGCCGCGCCCCGGGCAGCGGGTCCCGGGGTGTGCGTTCACGCCGCGGTGCGCCTGGCGGATCGACAAGTGCGCCACCGACTTCCCGCCCTATGAGGGTCCCGACCCGGACCATCAGGTGCGCTGCTGGCGCTGGGAGGAGGTCAGCGCCCGGTCGTCGGCCGGAGACGCGCCGTTGCGCGTCAAGACGGACGAGGTGTGCGGCAGTACGGAGAAGACCGTGGTCAACGCGCAGGACGTGACCGCCTTCTACCAGAGCAAGGAAGTGCTGCACGGGGTCAGCGCCAACCTCTGCCGGCGCCGCTGCCTGGCGCTCGTCGGCGAGTCGGGCAGCGGCAAGACCACACTGGCGCGCTGCATCGCCGGACTGCATCAGTTCAGGATCGACGGCACCATCGAGTTCAACGGCAAGAGTCTGGCGCGTGAGTCGGGCGGGCGCACGCGCGACGAGCGCCAGGCGATCCAGTACATCTTCCAAAGCCCGTACAGCTCGCTGAACCCGCGTAAGACCATCCGGCAATTGCTCGCGCAGCCGATCGACATCTTCTTCAAGCTCGATCGCGACGGGAGAGAGGAACGTATGGTGCGAGCGTTGGACCAGGTCGCTCTCGACGCGTCGCTCCTCAACCGTTACCCCGAGCAGCTCTCCGGCGGCGAGCGGCAGCGCATCGCCATCGCGCGGGCCCTCGCCGCCGAGCCGACGGTGCTCATCTGCGATGAGGTGACCTCGTGGCTGGACGTCTCGGTGCAGGCGGCCATCATCGAGTTGCTCGCCAAGCTCCAGAGCGAGACCGGAGTGAGCATGCTGTTCGTGACGCACAACCTGGCGCTCATCCGCAGCGTCGCCCAGGAGGTGGCCGTCATGAGCGAAGGAAGCATCGTCGAGGTCGGTCTGGTCGACGCCGTGCTCGAGGACCCGCAGGCCGACTACACGAAGCGTCTGCTGGCCGACACCCCTACGCTCCCCGCCGAGTGCCGCGTGTGATGTGGGTGCGTCTGCCGACACCCGGGACGACAGATGAGGCGCTAGCGCCGTGCGTCGAGCGCGAGCTTCCGCGCGACCTGCTCGACGATCTGACGAGCTCTCTCCTCTCCGAACTCGCGCAGGCGCCAGCTCGGCGCCAGGATGCTGATGGCGGCGTCATGACGCGGGAGATCGAGTGCGCAGGCGACGGCGGTGACGCCCTGTTCCACCGCGTCGCGCGCCAGATGCGATCTGGCTGCGTCGGCGAATGCGGCCCCGGTCGCCGTGTTCTCGAGCGGTACTCGTCGGCCCACCCAGCTTCCGACTCGCAGCACGTAGCGGCTTTCGACCTGGTCGATGTAGAGGCCGTGATCCCCGTCACGAATGATCAGACTCGCGGTCTCGTGAGTGGCGTTCCTGAGCTGGACGAGGTGAGTCCGTGCCGCGATACGCAGGCTGTCCGCGTGAGAGACTCGCGAGGCGAGACTGACCAGCTCGAGACCGAGGGAATACGTGCCATCGGCCTCGGCATGAAGGAGATCGCTCTCCTCGAGAAGAGGCACGACGCGATCCACGATCGACTGCGGCAATGCGCCGCTGGTGGCGATCTGGCGGGCAGTCAGGCTGCCGGGAGCCGCGGCGAAGGCGCGGAGCACCGCAAGCCCATGAGCGAACAGCGGCGCTGCTGCGCTCAGCTCATGCGCCGCCGGCCCGAGGCTCCACGCGTGGTCCCCCGCGTGGTAGACGACGAAGCGTCGCTCCCGGAGCGTCCGGAGCAGGGTGTACAGGCTCGACCTGGGGATGGCGCAGGAGATGGCGATGATGGCCGCCGGTGACGGCGTCGCCCTGCGGGCGAGGAACTCGAGCACGTCCAGCACCCTGGTGGGCGAACCCTCCGACGAGGTGATGGTCGGTATGTGCCGCTGCGCCATGCCAGCGACTCCCTGCTCTGCGGCGCCTGCATCGTGTCGCCAGGCGCCGCGACTGCGCGGTCCGGAATCAACACCTGTCAGCCTAGCGGTCCGTTCCATCTCCTGCAAAGAGCGTCTGTCTTGGACGATGCCCGGAAGGTGCCCGATCGAGCGCACGATCCGGGAAGGAGGCGTGCGCGGCGGAGCATCCCTGCGCGCGCCCACCCGAAGGCGGCGAGGATGACGACCAGGCAGAAGCCGGTGACGGCGAGGGACAAGCCGCCGGGAGGCGCGCGGGCGGCCTCGCGGACGCTCGACATCCTCGAGTTCGTGGACCGGCAGTCACTCCCCGTCTCCGCCTCCACGATCGCCGACGCCTGCGACATCCCGAGGTCGACGCTCCGTGATCTGCTGCGTCTGCTGCAGGAGCGCGGATATCTGGTCCACAGGGCCTCCGACCAGGGCTGGATGCCGGGTCACCGGATGCTGGGCCATCGGACGGACAGGCTGAGGTTCCATCACGGCATGGCCGTGCTGGAGCTCTTTCATGCGGGCGGCGGAGGGTTGAGCCTCGAGGACATCGTCGATCGCTCCGGGTTGCCGCGCGATCTCGTCGGGCGCGTGCTCACGGCCCTGGGTGAATTGGACCTCATCGTGCCGTGTTCCGACGGCACCTACGCTCTCGGACGCCGCATCCTGGGGCTTGCGTCTCGCGTCGGCTGGGTCGAGACGCTGCAGCGGGCGGCTCGTCCCTGCCTCACGAGGCTGCGGGACGAGAGCGGCGAGACGTCGAGCCTCATCGTCGACGACTCCGGTCAGGCGTTGTATCTGGACCAGGTCGAGAGTCGTTTCGATCTGCGCTGCCGTGGCTGGGTCGGGCGCCGCGTCCCCCTCGAAGGCACGTCGGTAGGCGCGGCGTTCGGCGATCCTTCCCGGCCGCACGTCGTGGCCGATGCGGTCGAGATGGGAGTGACCGCCATCGCCTGCGCCGTGCCCGGCCTCGAGCCGAGCGTCGGCGTCAATATCATCGGCCCCAGCTGGCGGCTCGAGGAACGAGGCCTCGACAAGCTCGCCGATCTCGTGCGCTCGGCGGCGAACGAACTCGCGCAGGGCTAGCCGCACCACCGCCGCGCCACCGCCGCGCCACCGCCGCGCCACCGCATTACCGTCTTGAATGCTGGACGCACGTCCCACCGCCTTGAACGGCCCGACGAACCGGGGTTAGGTTTGATCGGGGTCGTCGCCGTGGCTTACGGCGTCGGCGTCGTGGTCGAGAATCCAGCCAGTCGCGGCGTCTGGACCCGCGAGAAGAGCCAGCGAAGGAGAAGACCGATGGCGAAGACCCTCAGGGTCGAACTGCTGAGTCAGGACGATATCGACTCCATCTTCGAGAAGGCCGTACACATCCTCGGCACGCATGGCGTCAAGGTCGACTACGAGAAGGCGCTGGACCGGCTCGCCGCGGCCGGCGCCGCGGTGGACCGTGAGACCAGGATGGTGCGCTTCTCGCGCGAGAACATCGATGCGGCGCTCAAGAGCGTTCCGTCTTCGGTGACCGTCCGAGGCGGCGACGAGAAGCACGACTTCACCGTCCCCGATCCGTCGGGCAGGTTCTACTCGACGACCTGCGTGCAGACGATGCGATACCTCGATCCCGACGTCGGCGACTACGTCGACAACACCCACGAGCGCTTCGCCGAGTGGTGCCGGCTCGTCGAGCAGCTCCCCAACATCGATGTCTGCGCCATCCAGACCCCGATGGACGCGCCTCCGGAGACGGCGGACGTGCACGGGCTCAACGTCCAGCTCCAGAACACCTCCAAGCCGCTCATGCTCCTCGCGTACTGCTACGAGAGCGTGCCGTATCTGTTGGAGCTCATGCTGGCCCGCGCCGGCAGCGCCGAGGCGCTGCGTAAGCGGCCGCTGCTGCTCACCAACCCCACGTCGCTGAGCCCGCTGCTGTACAAGGACATGGATATGGCGCAGCTCCTCGGCGCCGCGGAGTACGACATCCCCGTGGCCGCGAACTCACTCCCGGTGCTCGGAGCCACCGCTCCCGGGACGATCGCCGGGACGGTCCTGCTCCAATCCGTCGAGCTGCTCGCCTTCCTCGTCATGTCGCAGATGTTCAAGCCCGGCCTGCCATTCATCGCCACTGTCTTCAACACGACGATGGACCTGGGCACGGGCAACGCGCTGCTCGCCAGCAGTGAGACGATCCTCACCCGTGCGGCGACGGCGCAGTTCTGCAAGGCCGCCTTCAACGTCCCGGTGGAGACCTTCTCGCTGATGGCCGACTCCTACCTCCCGGATGGCCAGGCCGCCGCCGAGAAGACGCTGCAGCCCGCTGTGCTGTCGATGGCCGGCGCGGACATCCTGTACGGCGCCGGCCGTCTCGGCGGATCGACCTTGGCGAGCGCGGTGCAGCTGATCATCGACGATCGCCTGCTTGCCGTGGTCCAGCGCACCGTGGCGGGCGTGGAGGTGGACGACGAGACGCTCGCCGTGGACGAGATCATCGGAGCGGGCGCCGGCGGGCACTACCTGCGCCGCAAGCACACGCTGCGTCACTGCCGCGAGATGATCCGCCCCGATCTCTTCGTCCCTGACGTGCTCGACAACTGGATCGCCGGAGGGCGCAAGGACCTGCAGACGCGCGCCACCGAGCTCTATCGTGAGATGAAGAAGGGCCTCGAGCCCCTCGACCTCCCCGACGACGTCAAGCGCGACATGGACAACGTCGTCAAGGCCGCCGACAAGGCGCTGGCCAACTGACGGCGGGTCCGGCGATCGTGCACACGTGACATTCTGGAGGAACGATGGCTTTTGACAGCTTGCAGCAGGCAGTGATCGCGGGCGAGGCCGAGGAGACCGCACGGCTCGTCCAGCAGCACCTCGACGAGGGCCTCGAGGCGCTCGACATCCTCGACAACGGCCTCATCGCGGCCATGGACGACGTGGGCGCCAGGTTCAGCGCCGGCGAGCTCTTCATCCCGGAGATGCTGGTCAGCGCCGAGGCGATGCAGGAGGGGCTCGCCCTGCTGAAGCCGCTGCTCGTCGCGGGCTCCGGCGGTGGCAAGGGCACCGTGGTCATGGGCGCCGTCAAGGGCGACCTGCACGATATCGGCAAGAACCTCGTCGTGCTCATGCTCGAGGGCGCCGGCTTCACGGTGGTGGACCTCGGCAACGACATCGCCCCCGAGGACTTCGTCGCCGCCGCGAAGGAGCACGACGCCGCCGCCATCGGCATGTCGGCCCTGCTCGTCACCACCATGCCGCAGATGAAGATCACGGTCGACAAGCTGCGCGAGGCCGGGCTCGCCACCAAGGCGATCGTCGGCGGCGCGCCGCTCACCCAGGCCTATGCCGACGAGATCGGCGCCGACGGCTACGCCTCCGATGCGCCCGGCGCGGTCGTGCTGTGCAAGGCCCTGGTGGCCTGAGGCGACGGGAACGGGTATCGGTCGCGTCCGGCGCCGGCCGTCGTGCCGGCGCCGGACCGTCGAAGAGTGAAGGAGAGGCGAGTCATGTCGACAGATGCACGAACACCGGCGAGCGGCGCTCCGGCCGGCGCGAGGACCGTCCGTGCCCCTCGGGGCACGGAGATCAGCTGCAAGGGCTGGCAGCAAGAGGCCGCGCTGCGGATGCTGATGAACAATCTCGACCCGGAGGTGGCGGAGGCGCCGGACGAGCTCATCGTCTACGGCGGCGCCGGCAAGGCCGCGCGCGACTGGGCGAGCTTCGACGCGATCGTGCGCACGCTGCGCCGCCTCAAGGACGACGAGACGCTGCTCGTGCAGAGCGGCAAGCCCGTCGGCGTGTTCGAGACCCACGAGATGGCGCCGCGCGTGCTCATCGCCAACGCCAATCTGGTCGGCGACTGGGCCAACTGGGACGAGTTCCGCCGCCTGGACGCGCTGGGGCTCACCATGTACGGGCAGATGACCGCCGGTTCCTGGATCTACATCGGCACGCAAGGCATCCTCCAGGGCACCTACCAGACGTTCGCCGCCGCCGGGCAGAAGCACTATGGCGCGGACCTGGCCGGTCGCCTCGTCCTGACGGCAGGTCTCGGCGGCATGGGCGGCGCGCAGCCGCTCGCCGTCACCATGGCCGGCGGCGTCGCGCTCTGCGTGGAGGTCGACCCGCACCGCATCGAGCGCCGCCTCGAGACCGCGTACGTCGACGTGTCGACGGATTCGCTGGATGAGGCGCTCAAGCTGGCGGACGAGGCGACGGCGGCGCGCAAGCCGCTCTCCATCGCGCTGCTCGGCAACGCCGCGGACGTCTATCCCGAGCTCGTCCGCCGCGGCGTCACCCCTGATCTCGTCACCGACCAGACCTCGGCGCACGACGTGCTCAACGGCTACGTGCCCAACGGCATGACGCTCGACGAGGCGCTGGTGCTGCGGCGCGAGGATCCGGACGAGTACGTGCGCCGCGCCGTCGCCAGCATCGTCGTGCACGTCGAGGCGATGGTCGCGCTGCAGAAGGCCGGCGCCCACACGTTCGACTACGGCAACAACATCCGTGGTGAGGCGAAGGCGGCCGGCTACGCCGACGCCTTCGCCTTCCCCGGCTTCGTGCCGGCCTACATCCGGCCGCTGTTCGCCCGCGGCAACGGGCCGTTCCGCTGGGCGGCGCTCAGCGGCGACCCCAACGACATCGCCGTCACCGACGCCGCCCTCCTCGAGGCGTTCCCGGACAACGAGATGGTCACCCGCTGGATCAAGATGGCCGGCGAGAAGGTCCACTTCCAGGGACTGCCCTGCCGCATCTGCTGGCTCGAGTACGGCGAGCGCGCCAAGGCCGGTGAGATCTTCAACGAACTGGTGCGGAGCGGCAAGGTCAAGGCGCCGATCGTCATCGGCCGCGATCATCTCGACTCCGGGTCGGTCGCAAGCCCGTATCGCGAGACCGAGAGCATGATGGACGGCAGCGACGCCATCGCCGACTGGCCGATCCTCAACGCGCTGGTCAACACGGCCGCCGGCGCCAGCTGGGTGAGCTTCCACCATGGCGGCGGAGTGGGCATCGGCAAGAGCCTGCACGCCGGCATGGTCGTGGTCGCCGACGGCACCGACATGATGGCCGAGCGCCTGCGCCGCGTGCTGACCTCCGACCCGGGCACGGGCGTGATGCGTCACGCCGACGCGGGCTATTCCGAGGCGGTCGACCAGGCGAGAGACTGCGGCATCGACCTGCCGATGATCAACGCATAGCGTCGTTTCCCGGCGCTGCGAAGAAGGAGGGGGAGCGTAGGGGCTTCTTGACGCGTGATTGCGCTGCTGGGCGACCTCCGGCCCGTGCCGGCGTACCTCCCCCCGGGTGCGCCGATCGTCCTTCGCTCCTGAAGCTCCACGCTCTCCCTCCTGACGTGCACCCCTCAGCCCAGGGAGTCTGCGGACCGCGGAAATAGACGGCGACGTCGGTGGCGACCGTGAAGCGCCGTGCGCTGCGAGCTCCATGCCGCGATCCCAGGTGAGGCTCACGCGCAGCGGCACGGGGAGTCCGATCGCGATCGTCGCGGAGTGCTTGGTGCGCCCGGTTCTCTGTGAGAGTATCTACTCCACGTGCTTGCGAGCCCCGACGCGCAAGAACAAGGATGGCTCCGTGGTCCGCCACCTGCTTGCTGGACGTGCCCCTGTCGCTCAGAAGGAGGTCTCGCGGCAGTCAGACCCTGGAGCCACGATCTCGAGAGGAGGCGCCCGATGAACGACCGCCGGCAAGCGGCCCACCCCTACATCCCCAACTCGGTGCCCGAGGTTCGTGCCGCGATGCTTGAAGCTGTGGGCGCTGAGAGCATAGAGGATTTCTACGTTGACGTTCCCGAATCCATTCGTCTGCACCGGCCGCTGGACCTTCCGGAACCGATCCGGGCAGAGGCGGATCTCGTTCGCCACGTTGAGGGGCTGCTCGCCGGCAACAAGTCCACGCGCGACGTCTTGAGCTTCCTGGGCGCCGGCTGCTATCAGCACCATGTGCCGGCGGTGTGCGATGAGATCAACGGGCGGACTGAGTTCCTGACGGCCTACGCCGGGGAGCCGTACGAAGACCATGGCCGGTTCCAGGCGCTCTTCGAGTACGAATCCATGATGGGCGAGCTCCTGGAGCGGGACGTCGTCTGCGTGCCGGTATACGACGGCTTCCAGGCCGCGGGGACGGCGATCCGCATGGCGGCACGCAGGACCGGCCGCCGGCGCGCGCTCGTCGTCGACTCGGTCTCGGACGACAAGCGTTCCAAGATGGTCGACTACGTCCGCCCAGACGTCGATGTACATCTTGTCCCGTTCGATCCGGCGACCGGCACACTCGATCTGGCGGCTCTCTCGGAGGCTCTCACCCCCGACGTCGCCTGCGTGTTCTTTGAGAACCCCACGTATTTCGGAACGGTCGAAGTCGGGGGCCCGGAGATCGTCCGCCTGGCTCACGGGGCGGGTGCTCTCGCCGTCGTGTCAACCGACCCGTCTACCTTGGGCGTGCTGGCCCCGCCTGCATCGTGGGGCGCCGACATCGATTGCGGCGACATCCAGCCGCTCGGCATCCACCAGCAGTTCGGCGGCGGAAACGGTGGGTTCATAGCCAGCGACGATGATCCGGCTCTTGTGGCGGAGTATCCTGCCCGCCTGTTCGGGGTCACCGCGACCGCGGTCCCCGGAGAGTACGGTTTCGGCGACGTCGCCTACGAGCGGACCTCCTTCGCAGTGCGTGAAGAAGGGAAGGAGTGGGTGGGCACCGCGGCTGCGCTCTGGGGGATCACGGCCGCTGTCTACCTCGCGCTCATGGGCCCGAAGGGAATGCAGGAGTTGGGCGAGACGATGATGGCGCGGACCCGCTACGCCATGACCAGACTCGCCGCGATCCCCGGCGTCCGCGTGCCGTTCGTCGCGACTCCGCACGTCAAGGAGTTCGCCGTCGACTTCTCCGCGACCGGTCGTTCAGTGGAGTCGATCTCGTCTGCCCTGCGCGAGCGCGGCATCTTCCTTGGGGTCGACCTTTCGCGGGAACAACCCGCTCTTGCCCAGACCGCCCTCATTGCCGTGACTGAGGTCGTGACGCAGGACGATATCGACCGCTTGACGACGGAACTGACGGAGGTGCTGCGGTGAGCTCGACAGAGAAGGCCTCCACGCAGAGCGGCGGGCTTCCCGTGAGTTCGAAGCCGCCGCCGCGTCGTTTTCACCAAGCGTACTGGGACGAGCCGATCATCTTCGAGCTCTCGGTGCCTGGAGCACGTGGTGTGCTGCCGCCGGCACCCGAGCCCGGAGTGACGGCGCTCGTCGGCGATCCAGCCGCCGAGTTGCCGCCGGGGATCGGCCGCGCAGAACCGCCCGCCCTCCCCGAGTTGAGCCAACTCCACGTAGTGCGTCATTTCGACCGCCTCTCGCAGGAGACTCTGGGGGTCGATCTCAACATCGACATCGGCCAGGGCACCTGCACGATGAAGTACTCGCCCAAGGTCAACGACCAGTTGGTCCGGGATCCGCGCGTCGCCGACACGCATCCTCTCCAGGATCCGTCCACCGTACAGGGGACTCTGGAGATCATGTGGCGCCTCGAACGCATGCTCGCGGAGATCTCCGGAATGGACCGGGTCAGCCTCCATCCCGCCGCAGGCTCCTCGGCGATCTGGACGAACGTCGCGATGATCCGTGCTTGGCACGAGTCGCGCGGCGACGGCGACCGGCGTGACGAGGTCATCACCACGATCTTCAGCCACCCCTCGAACGCCGCGGCGGCAAAGGTCGCGGGCTACAGGGTCATCACGCTGTATCCCGATGCCGACGGCTACCCCGATCCGGACGCTCTGGAGGCGGCGGTCTCGGACCGCACGGCAGCGCTCCTCATCACCAACCCCGAGGATACGGGGATCTTCAATCCCCGGATCGAGAGATTCGTGGAGATCGTGCACGAGGCGGGAGGGCTGGCGTCGTACGATCAGGCGAACGCGAACGGGGTCCTCTCCATCACGCGCGCTCGGGACGCCGGGTTCGATCTCTGTCACTTCAACATCCACAAGACCTTCTCCACACCCCACGGGTGCGGCGGGCCGGGGGCAGGCGCCGTTGCGGTGTCTGCGGACCTGGCGCCGTTCCTGCCCCGGCCGACGATCGAACGGAATGAGAGCGGGCTCTATCTCGACCACGACCGACCGCTCTCGATCGGGAAGATCCGTCCATGGTACGGCGTCGTCTCCAACCTGGTCCGCGCCTACGCCTGGATCATGAATCTGGGCGCGGACGGACTCCGTGAGGTCGCCGAGACAGCCGTGCTCAACAACAACTATCTGCTACAGAAGGTGCTGGAGATCCGCGGGGTGTCGGCACCGTATGCCGCCGGCCGCCGGCGGATCGAGCAGGTTCGCTACAGCTGGAAGGAACTCGCCGACGAGACCGGGGTCCACTCCGAGGGCATCGGCGTTCGCGCCGCCGATTTCGGGACGCATTACTGGACCAGCCACCACCCTTACGTGGTCCCGGAGCCGATGACCCTGGAGCCCACCGAGTCATACTCGCGAGAGGACCTGGACGAGTATGCGGCGATCCTCGCTGAGGTCGCCCGCGAGGCGTACGAGGATCCCGAGACGGTCTTGACGGCACCGCACCGGAGCACGATCCACCGCGTGGACGAACGCCCTCTGGACGATCCCACAGCATGGGCGGTCACCTGGCGCGCCTATCGGCGCAAGCACCTCGGCGAGTCATGACGGGTGGGTTCGGCCCGTCCGACCCTACAACGGACGAGCCGGGTAGCGACGCAGCCTCTCCCGGCATCACCGGGACTGCACACCGACGCCTTGGTCTCGTGGTCAACCCGGTGGCCGGCATCGGCGGTGCCGTGGGGCTCAAGGGCAGCGACGGTGTCGAGACGGTTCGCCGCGCCCTGGCCTTGGGGGCCGTGCCGCGCGCTCAGTCCCGCGCTGCGGCTGCCCTGACTCGGCTGGCGGCGCGCTGGCCGGCCGGCGAGAGCCTCCCGTCGATCCTGGCCGCACCTGGCCTCATGGGCGAGGACAGCGCCCGGGACGCAGGCTTCGAACCAGTCGTGGTGGGCTCGGTCACGGCGCCCGACACCTCCGCGGACGACACGCGGCGGCTGGTTGGCGAGATAGCTGCGGCGGGCGTCGATCTGCTCCTGTTCGCGGGAGGGGACGGCACGGCCTGTGACGTTGCCGCTTCACTCCCCCCGACGATTCCCGCTCTCGGAATCCCGGCAGGGGTCAAGATCCAGTCGGCGGTCTACGCCACCAGTCCGGCCGCAGCAGGAGAGCTCGTCGCCGGTTTTCTCCGAGCGGACCCGGACCGTCGACGGACGACCTCCCGGGAGATCGTGGATCTGGACGAGGAGGCATACCGACGGGGAGAGATCGCCCCGCGCCTTCACGGCGAGCTGCTCACCCCCGAGGAAGACCGCCGTCTCCAGACGCGCAAGGAGCCGAGTCCGGCGTCTGAGGCCGCTGCGGCCCGAGAGATCGCCGACGAGATAGCGCGGGCTCTCATCCCGGGTCGTCGCTATGTGCTGGGACCGGGGTCTACGATCCGGGCGCTAGCCGCCCGGCTCGGCGTTCCCAAGACACTGGTCGGCGTGGACGTCGTCGAGGTCGGGAACGACGGGACGGCGCGCGTGCTGGCGTCGGATGTGGGCGCGCGCGACCTGTGTTCTCTTGTGGCCCAGTCTCCCGCCGCCCTGATCGTGACCCCCATCGGCGGCCAGGGGTTCATCCTGGGCCGCGGCAACCAGCAACTCGAGCCCAGCGTCGTCAGAGCGGCTCTTCAACGGCTGCGGCGCGAGGCGATCGTCGTCGCCGCCACGTCCGCAAAGCTCGCATCACTGGGGGGCAGGCCGCTCCTCGTCGACAGTGGAGACCCCGAGCTTGACGCGGCGCTCGCCGGGCACATGGCGGTCGTCACCGGACGAGGCGAGCTGACCGTCTACCCGGTGAGCGCCGCGTAGATCGCATGGAAGGTCCGTCCGGCAGGCGCGGGTTCAGGGCTGCGATCCGGACGGATGGACGATATGCCAGGAGGTAAGTCGATGGGAGCTGTCGAGGGCAAACGGGCGATCGTGACCGGAGCTGCATCCGGGATCGGCAGAGCGATAGCCGAGTTGTTTGCTGCAGAAGGGGCGGCGGTCGTGGTCGTCGACGTCGACAGAGCCGCGGGCGAGGCAGTCGCGTGCGGGATCCGCGAGTCGGGCGGAAAGGCCGTCTTCGCAGCCTGCGACGTCACCTCCTCGGCTGAATGCCGACACGCTGTGGAGACGGCCGTTCTGGAGTTCGGCGGCCTTGAGATCCTCTGCAACAACGCGGGCATCATCCGGCGTGCTGATGTCGTCGAGACGACGGAAGACGAATGGGCTCTGGTCATGGCCGTGAACTTGACGTCCACGTTTCTTATGAGCAAGCACGCCATCCCGGTCATGGCCGCCGCTGGCGGAGCGATCGTGAACACGTCGTCGGGCTGGGGCCTCAAGGGCGGCGCCGACGCAGCGAGCTACTGCGCGTCGAAGGGCGGCGTGGTCAACCTCACGCGCGCAATGGCCATCGATCACGGCCCGCAGAACATCCGTGTCAACTGCGTCTGTCCGGGCGATACGGACACCGGCATGCTCCGTGAGGAGGCGCGCCAGCTGGGTGAGAAGGAGGATGCGTTCCTTGCCGAGGCTGCGGAGCGCCCCCTGGCTCGCGTCGGCTCGCCCCTCGACGTCGCCCGGGGAGTCCTGTATCTGGCCTCGGACGCGGCCGCTTGGGTGACGGGCGCAATACTCGTCGTCGATGGTGGTGGGCTGGCGTAGACGGACCGCCCGACGCAAGCACTGACCGGGATGTGCGGAACTGAAGCTCGGAAGAAGGAGGATGCAGTGGAACGCAAGGGTCGTGCCGAGGGGAAGGTGGCCCTGGTCACCGGGGTGGCGAAGGCGGACGGCATCGGCTTCGCCACGGCGCGCGTCCTCGCCCGCGAGGGCGCGATGCTCGCCCTCGTCGACATCTCGGAGGAGGTGCACAGCTGCGCCGAGCGGCTGCGCTCCGAGGGGTGCACGGTCTCGTCGCACACGGCAGACCTCACCCAGATGGCGCAGGTCGAGGAGGCGGTCGCTGCGGCGCTCAAGTGCCACGGTCGTGTCGATGTGCTCGTGAACAACGCCGGGATGGTCATCTTCGGTCAGGCGGAGGAACACAGCGCCTTCCAGGAACTCTCCGAGGCCTCCTGGGATTTCGGCATCGCGATCAACCTCAAGACGCAGTTCAACGTCACGCGCTGTGTGGTGCCGGGTATGATAGAGCGCGGCTATGGGCGCATCGTCAACGTGTCGTCGGTGACCGGACCGGTCGCCGCCATCCCCAACGATGCCCCATACTGCGCCGCCAAGGCCGGCGTCCTCGGCATGACGCGCGGCCTCGCCCTCGACGTCGCCAGACACGGAGTCACGGTCAACGCCGTAGGACCGGGCTGGATCGCGACCGGCTCGCAGGCCGAGGGCGAGGACATCGGTGGCCTCAACACGCCGCTCGGTCGCTCGGCTCGCCCGGAGGAGGTCGCGAGCGTCATCTGCTTCCTCGGCTCCGACGACGCAAGCTACGTGACGGGACAGCTCCTCGTGGTCGACGGCGGCAACACGATCCAGGAGTACAAGGGGCAGGGCGAGTTGCGCTAGCCCGGGAAGCGCCATGGTCCAGCGTGCGCCGACGAAACCGGAGTGGTCCCCCGGTCCGCCTCGGCCGCGCAGAGGCCGATCCAGGTGACGTGAAGGAGAAGTGACACATGGAGCAGAGGATCGCAACGCGTATGGGTGACGGTTCACTGGTCGAGATGACGCGATCCGAGATCAAGATCGATCTCGAGGAAGGCACCCAGATCGCCGCCAAGAAGGCGAGGGTCCCTGAGCTCACCCAGGACGAGCTCGACCATCTGCTCGACATCTATGCCTCGTCGGCGCGCTTCACCGCCGTCGACATCGGCGACGAGGTGGTCTTGTCGAACGACGGCACCGGGACCAAGTACACCGGCAGCGTCGGCATGGACCTGCAGGTCTACGAGCAGGTCGTCGGTGTCGACATCGTCGAGCTGTGGCAGACCGACTACTCGTACAAGGCCGTCAAGACCAACGTCCACCACGAGGCGCAGTGGATGAAGATGGCTCAGATGCTGCTCACCAACCCGGTACAGTACGGCGCCATGCCCGACCTGGGTCGCTACTCGGCGCCGGACGGGCCTTACCCCAACTGGTCCGAGCTGCTGCCGTTGGGCAGGATCGATGAGGCGCGCCGGTCGCAGGAGGAAGCAGGGGCGACGCTGGCCCACGACATCGGGTTCGTCGCCGACCACCTCGTCGCGGCGGGCGCCGACGGCATCGACATGGACACGACCGGGGCCGCCGGCGACTGCGACTTCCTTGCCGCACTGCAGGCGTGTGAGAGCCTCCGCTCCCGGTATCCGGATCTCGGTATCGAGATCGGTATGGCCGGTGAGTTCGTCATCGGCATGCATGGCCAGGTCACCCACGACGGCGTGCGCCTCGCGGGCCTGTGGCCGAAGGCGCAGCTCGAGCTCGTCCAGAAGGCCGGGGCGAGCATCTACGGGCCGGCCATCAACATCAACACCGGCAAGTCGACGGCGTGGAACATCGCCCGCGCGATCACGATCGTCAAGCCGTGCATGGAGATCGCCGAGATCCCCGTCCACGTGAACGTGGGCATGGGCGTCGGCGGCGTGCCGACCTGCGCCTATCCGTCGGCCGACACCACGTCGAGGGCGTCGAAGGCCTTCGCCGAGATCCTCAAGATCGACGGCCTCTAGGCGGGCTTCGGCGACGCCCAAGGTATGGAGGGCGCGCACGCACACGCCGCGGGCATGGGCGGTTACCGGACGGCCGGAGACCTGGTCGCTCGGATGCAGATGACCCGCAGGATGCGCCTCAAGGAAGCCAAGCGGTACGTGGCCGACAGGCTCGGTTGCTCCATCCGCGATCTCTCGGACCCGTTCGCCATGGAGACGATCCGGCTCGACCACGGCATCGGGACTCTGGCCTGCACCTCGGTGGTCCACCCGGCTGAGGCCGGCATGATCGAGGCGAAGTTCAACATCAGCAAGCTGCTGGACATCCCGATCAACTCGGTCGAACGCTTCAAGTCGCGCACCGGCCTCTGACCCGCGTTGTCTTCGGCGTCCGACTCGAACGACGCACGGAAAGACGAGTCCGAGATGCTGGACGACCGGTCCTGGCGCTTGAAGTGCTCGCCGTCGCCAGTCAGGCTGGTAGAAGCGGCAGGACTTCCGCGAGTGAGCCAGGAACCCGACCCTTGAAGAGGCTTGGCCTCCCGATGATGGAGCGTGCGTGATGAGTGAGCGGATGGACGCGGCCGAGAGCCCGGTCGGCGTGGACGCGGATACTGGGCCGGTCGAGCTCGAGCTCGGCCTCTGCAAGGCGTGTGGCATCTGCATCGAGCTCTGCCCCGAGAAGGTCTTCGACCGCGACAAGCAGGGCTACCCCGTCATCGCGCGCCCGGAGGACTGCAGCCAGTGCCTGCTCTGCGAGATCCACTGCCCCGACTTCGCGATCGAGGTGCGACGCCGCGCCCGGAAGCAGCCGAAAGCCGCCGCCGGCGCGTCCCCACTCTCCCTCGACACCCTGGTCGCCGCCACCACCAACACGCTCTCGCCCGACGAGGTCTGCGACCATGACACGGAGGGCTGAGATGACCGCCACCGCTCCCACGGCCACCTCGGCCATGGCGCCGCGCGCCGTGCTGCTGCAGGGCAACGAGGCTGTCGCCGAGGGCGCTATCGCCGCCGGCGCCCGCTTCTTCGCCGGCTACCCCATCACGCCGTCCACGGAGATCGCCGAGGTGCTCAGCCGGCGGCTCCCGGAGGTGGACGGCACCTTCATCCAGATGGAGGACGAGATCGCCAGCATCGCCGCCGTGTGCGGCGCCTCCCTGGCCGGCGCCAAGGCTCTCACCGCCACCTCGGGCCCGGGCTTCAGCCTGATGCAGGAGATGATCGGGTTCGCCTCCATGGCGCAGATCCCCTGCGTCGTCGTCGACGTCATGCGCGGCGGGCCGTCGACCGGTCTGCCCACGGAGCCGGCGCAGGGCGACGTCATGCAGGCCCGCTGGGGCACGCACGGGGAGCACTCGGTGATCGCCCTCGTCCCCAGCAGCGTCGAGGAGTGCT
The DNA here is from genome assembly GCA_964545565.1 of uncultured Thermoleophilia bacterium. GTDB lineage: Bacteria > Actinomycetota > Thermoleophilia > UBA2241 > UBA2241 > CAIXSE01. The sequence goes on along the minus strand of CAZJGT010000003.1, from coordinate 31,996 downwards.
ACACGCTCACCGTGGAGGCCTTCAACCTGGCCGAGCAGTACCGCACGCCGGTGATCATCCTCTCGGACGCGCTCATCGGCCATATGCGCGAGGCCGTGGTGCTGCCCGAGCCGGGGAGCATGCGCATCGCCGAGCGCGGCATCCCCGACTGCGAGCCCGACGAGTACGACACCATCAACAGCACGCTGGACAACATCCTGCCGCGGCCGCCGCTCGGCTCCGCCTTCAAGGTGCACGTCACCGGCCTCGTCTACAACCGCCGCAGCGGCATGCCCGACACCGCCGACCCGGCCGCTGCGGCGGACCTCGGCCGCTACCTGCGCGAGAAGATCTACCACCACCGCGACGCCATCGTGCGCGTGGAGGAGATGCATATGGAGGACGCCGAGGTCGCGATCTTCGCCTACGGCTCCGTCGCCCGCTCGGCGAAGGCCGTGGTGCATTGGGCGCGGGCCCGGGGGCTCCCCGTCGGACTGGTGCGCCCGATCACCCTGTGGCCTTTCCCACGCACGGCCGCCGTGGACCGCATGGCGGAGCAGGTGCGCACGGTGATCGTCCCCGAGATGAACATCAAGCAGATGAGCTGGGAGGTCCAGGCGGCCGTCGCCGGCCGCGCCAAGGTCGTCGACTACGGACGCGTGGACGGCAAGCTCATCACGCCGGATGAGATCAAGGAACTGGTGATGGCCGAGTTCGGCGATCACCGCCGGGAGGACACATGAGCGCGCTCGTCGACGAGCAACGGCTCGAAGAATCACCCGCCAGCGACTACAAGCTGCCGAGGATCAAGCCCCACACCACCTCGCAGATCAAGGACCACCTGCGTGCCGCCAAGACCCTCTGGTGCCCGGGCTGCTCCAACGGCACCATCACGCGCGCGCTCGTCGATGCCATCCTCGGCCTCGACGTAGACCCGGAGAAGGTCGTCGTGGTGGCCGGCATCGGCTGCAGCGGGCGCATCAGCGCCTACCTCGACTACTCCACGGTGCACACCGCCCACGGGCGGGCCCTGGCGGTGGCGACGGGCGTCAAGGCCGCCGACCCGTCGCTGCACGTGATCGTCGCCATGGGCGACGGCGACTCGTCCGCCATCGGCGGCAACCACCTCATCCACGCGGCCCGCCGCAACATCGACCTCACGGCGCTGGTCTTCAACAACTCGATCTACGGCATGACCGGCGGACAGATGAGCCCGACGACGCACATCGGCGACAAGTCCACGACCAGCGTGTACGGCAACGTCGAGGCGGCCTTCGACCTCTGCGAGCTGGCCCACGCCGCGGGGGCGACCTACGTCGCCCGCGGCACGTCCTGGGCCTACCAGCAGCTCGTTAACGTGATCGCCGGCGGCATCGCCCACAAGGGCTTCGCCATGGTCGAGGCGATGGCGATCTGCCCCGTGTACTACGGCCGTTTCAACCTGACCGCCGACCCGACCGAGTTCCTGAAGAGCCAGAAGGAGCATGCCGTACCCGCCGACAAGTTCGAGGAGGGGGAGTCGCGCGTGCGCGACAGGTACCCGGTCGGCCTCTTGCATCACACGGAGCGTGAGGAGTTCGTGAGCGCGCTCGGGCAGGTCAGGGAGCGCGCGAAGGAGAAAGCCAATGGCTGACGCCGCCAAGCTCGAGCGCGTCGAGATGCGCTTCTCCGGCTCCGGCGGGCAGGGGATCCTGCTCGCCGCGGCCATCGTCGCGGAAGGCGCCGCGGCGCTCGGCAAACGGGTCGTGCAGACGCAGAGCTACGGCCCCGAAGCCAGGGGCGGCGCCTCCAAGTCCGAGGTCATCGTCTCGGACGAGGACATCGACTACCCCGAGGTCCAGCATCCGGACATCAACCTCGTGCTCTCGCAAGCCGCCTATCTCAAGTACGTGGCGGACACGCGGCCCGGGGGCCTGCTCATCTACGACTCCGGGCTGGTGGAGATCGACGCCACCGCGGATGGGCTGGCTGCCCACGGATTGCCGTTCACGCAAGCGGCGACCGACGAGCTGGGCAAGAAGGTCGTGACCAACATCGTCTCGCTGGGCGCGTTCGTGGCGATCAGCGGCGTGCTGCCGCCCGAGGCCGTCGAGCAGGCGGTGCTGAACCGGGTCCCGGCGCGCTTTCGCGAGCTCAACGAGCAGGCGTTCCAGCTCGGGATGCGGCTGGCGCAAGGGGCGGCGCACGCGTCGACCTCGCCGGACGCCGTCGCCGCGCCGGCCTCCTAGGCCTCGGGCGACGCCATCATGGATCTGCTCGAGCACCAGGGAAAACGTCTCTTCGCCGCCGCCGGCCTGCCGGTGCTGCCGGGATTCGTCGCCAGCACACCGGCCGAGGCTCTGCGCGCGCTTCACGAGTTGGGACCGCCGGTCGTCGTGAAGGCGCAGGTGAGGACCGGCGGCCGCGGCAAGGCCGGCGGTATCCGCGTCTGCGGGACCGCCGCCGAGGTCGAGGCCGCGGCGACGGACATCCTCGCCATGAGCATCCGCGGCAAGGCCGTGGAGGCGCTGCTCGTCGAGCAGGCCGTCGAGATCGGGCGCGAGATGTATCTGGCGATCGCCTCGTCGCGCGCCCTGCGCGGTCCGCTGCTCGTCTTCGCCCGTGAGGGCGGCGTGGACATCGAAGAGCTGGCGACGCGCGACCCGGACGCCATCGTCAAGACGCCGATCGACCCACTCCTCGGGCTCTGCGACTACCAGGTGCGCGACGTGGTCGCCGCCGCTGCTCTGGACTCGGAGGGTCCGGGAGCGGCGGCGACGCGCAAGGCGCTCGGCGCGGTCGTGCGCACGCTCTGGAAGCTCTATCACGACCGCGACGCCACGCTGGTCGAGGTGAACCCGCTGGTCCTCACGAGGCAGGGCGAGGTGGTCTGCCTCGACAGCAAGGTGACGATCGACGACAACGCGCTGTACCGGCAGCCGGACCAGCAGCCCACCGAGCCGGACGACGAACGTGAGGCAAAGGCTCGCGCGGCGGGCCTCGCCTTCGTGCCGTTGGACGGCGACATCGGCGTCGTGGGCAACGGCGCCGGCCTCGTGATGAGCACCATCGACCAGATCGCCGCCGCGGGCGGCAGCGCCGCCGACTTCTGCGACATCGGCGGCGGCGCTCGCGCCGAGGTCGTCACCGCGGCGCTCGAGGCGATCTTCGCCGGGCCGCCGGTGGCCGCGGTGCTCGTCAGCATCTTCGGCGGCATCACGCGCGGCGACGAGGTGGCGCGTGGCCTGATCGAGGCTCTCGGAGCGGCCGGCGTGGACGCGCCGGTCGTGGTCCGTCTCGACGGCAACGCGGCCGGCGAGGGGCGCGCGGTGCTCGCGGAGGCGCGCCTCGCCGGCGTCACCGTCGCGGAAGGCGCCGCCGAGGCCATCCGGCAGGTCGTGGCCGCGGCGCGGGAGCGCTCCTCGGCCGCAGGCGAGCCGTCCGGTCCCGAAGGCGCGCCGGGACGAGGCGCCTGATGGCCATCCTCGTCGATCAGGACAGTCGCGTCCTCGTTCAGGGCATCACCGGGCGCGAGGGCGCGCTTCACACCGCCCGCATGCTGGCCGCCGGCACCACTGTCGCCGCCGGCACGTCGCCGGGCAAGGGCGGCCAGACGGTCGAGGGCGTGCCCGTCTTCGACACCGTTCGCGGCGCCGTGCTCGAGACCGGCGCCGACGTGGCCGTGCTCTTCGTGCCGGCGCGCTTTGCACGCGATGCGATGATCGAGGCCGCCGACGCCGGCGTCGGCCTCATCGTCTGCGTCACCGAGGGCATCCCGGTGCGCGACATGACCGAGGTCACGGCGCACCTCGCCCGCCGCGGCGCCAGGCTCGTCGGGCCGAACGGGCCCGGACTCATCACGCCCGGTCGCTGCAGCGCCGGCATCATGCCGGCCGCCGTGTTCGCGCCCGGGCCCGCCGGCGTCGTCTCTCGCTCGGGCACGCTCACCTACGAGGTCGTGCACGAGCTCACGCGCGCCGGCGTCGGCCAGTCGACCGCCGTCGGCATGGGCGGCGACGCCGTCCACGGCCTCGGCTTCATCGAGTGTCTGGAGCTCTTCGAGGCCGATCCCGAGACGCAAGGCGTCGCCCTGATCGGCGAGATCGGCGGCGACGACGAGGAGCGCGCGGCGGCTTTCGTCCGTGAGAAGATGAGCAAGCCGGTGGTCGCCTACGTCGCCGGCTACAGCGCCCCGCCCGGCAGGCGTATGGGCCACGCCGGCGCCATCGTTGAAGGGTCGGCCGGCACCGCCGTCGACAAGAAGACCGCCCTGGAGGCGGCCGGCATCCCGGTGGCGGCGGCTCCGGCCGACCTCGCCCGCCTCCTCGGGGGGGCGATCAGAAGGAGAAGCGCATGACCCAGCTCGTCATCGGCGACGCGCCGCTCACCATCGACGAGGTCATCGCCGTTGCTCGCGGCGGGTCCGACGTAGCCCTCGGCGTGGCCGCGCTCCGGCGCATCGAGGCGGCGCACGACGTCATCGCCGCCGTCATCGCCGGTGAGCAGGTCGCCTATGGCGTCACCACCGGATTCGGGCTCCTGGCCACCACGCACATCCCCGTCGACAAGGTGCGCGAGCTGCAGGAGAACCTCGTGCGCAGCCACGCGGTGGGTATGGGCCTACCTCTCTCCCGCGAGGTCGTGCGCGCCGCCATGGTCATCCGCCTGAACACCATGGCGCGCGGCCATTCCGGCGTGCGGCGATCCGTCGCCGAGCATCTGGCGGCCTGCGTCAATGCCGACATCGTGCCGTGGGTACCGTCGCGGGGCTCGCTGGGCGCCTCCGGCGATCTCGCCCCTTCCGCGCACCTCGTACTCGCCATGATGGGTGAGGGTGAGGTGCTCACGGAGGACGGACGGCGCGAGCCGAGCGGGCCCGCTCTGCGGGCCGCCGGGCTCGCGCCGCTGGCGCTCGAAGCCAAGGAGGGCCTCAGCCTGCTGAACGGCACCCAGTTCATGGCCGCCATCGGCTGCATGCTCGTCGCCGACGGCGAGGCGCTCCTCGACTCCGCCGACCTCATCGGCGCGATGAGCCTCGAGGGCCTGCGCGCTTCCGTCGGCCCTTTCGAGGAGCGTATCCAGGCGCTGCGCCCCATACCCGGTCAGCTGGTCACCGCCGCGAACGTCCGCCGTGCCACCGCCGGCAGCGCGATCATGCTCAGCCATCTCAACTGCGACAAGGTCCAGGACGCCTACTCGCTGCGCTGCATCCCGCAGGTGCACGGCGCCTGCCGCGACGCGCTCGCCTGGCTGCGCCGCGTCGTGGGCGTCGAGGTCGACTCGGTCACCGACAACCCGCTCATCTTCCCGGAGTCGGGCGAGATCATCTCGGCCGGCAACTTCCACGGGGAGCCGCTGGCGCTGGCGCTCGACCTCGCGGCCATGAGCCTCGCCGAGCTCGCCTCCATCAGCGAGCGCCGGACGTTCCGTATGCTCACCAGCTCGCTCAGCGAGCTTCCGCCCTTCCTCACCACCGACAGCGGCCTCAACAACGGATACATGATCGCCCAGTACACGGCCGCCGCGCTGGTGAGCGAGAACAAGGTGTTGTGCCATCCGGCGAGCGTGGACTCGATCCCAAGCTCCGGCGACCAGGAGGATCACGTGAGCATGGGTATGACCGCCGCGCTCAAGGCGCTGGACGTGCTAGGCAACGCGCAGAAGGTACTCGGCATCGAGGCCGTCTGCGCGGCGCAGGCCATCGACCTGCTGGCGCCGCTGGCGCCCGGTTCCGGCACCGGCGCCGGGCGCGCCGTCGTCCGCGAGTCCGCACCGACGCTCGGGCGGGACAGATATCTCGCGCCGGAGCTCGAGGCGGCCGCGGAGGCCGTCGCGGCCGGTCGCTTTGCCGCCATCGTCCGCGGGGACGTGGACGCGGGCGAAGGAGCGGTCCGATGACCGCCCGCTGCGACCTGCTGGTGCGCGGTGCGAGCGAGCTCGTCACGATGCGCCCCGGCGCCGGCTCGGCTTCGCCCGCAGGCGCCGTCGATCTCGGCGTCGTCGCGCGCGGGGCAGTGGCCGCGCGCGAGGGCCGCGTCGTCTGGGCCGGACCCGAGGCCGACCTGGCCGGGGCCGTCGACGTCCCCGCGGACGCCGTCGTCGTGGACGTCGAGGGGGCCGCCGTCATTCCGGGCTTCGTGGACGCCCACGCGCACCTCGTGTGGGCCGGCGAACGGGCGGCGGAATACGGCGCCCGCCTGGCCGGCGCGACGTACCTCGAGGTCCAGGAGGCCGGCGGCGGCATCAACAACACGGTGCGCGCGACCAGGGCGGCGACGGAGGCGCAGCTCGCCGCCCTCGCCGCGCGCCGCCTCGATTCCTTCTTGCGGCACGGCACGACCACACTCGAGGCCAAGACCGGCTACGGTCTGGCGCTCGAGGACGAGCGCAAGTCGCTCGCCGCCGCCAAGGTCCCGCACCCGGTACGCCGCCTGCACACCGTCCTCGCGGCGCACCTGACGCCCGAGGAGTACGCCGGTCGCGACGACGATTACATCGCTCTCGTCTGCGACGAGATCCTGCCGGCGCTGGCCGGTCAAGCCGAGTTCGTCGACGTCTTCTGCGATGAGGGCGCCTTCACCGTGGCGCAGTCGCGGCGCGTGCTCGAAGCCGGTCGCGCCCTCGGGTACCGTCTCAAGATCCACGCCGAGGAGCTGGCGCACACGGGCGGGACGGCGCTCGCCGCCGAGCTCGGCGCCGTCTCGGCCGATCATCTCATCCACATCATCGGCGAGGACATCGCCGCGCTTCGCCTCGCCGGCACGGTCGCGGTCCTGCTCCCCGGCACCAGCTACACGCTGCACACAACCTACGCGCCGGCGCGGGGACTGCTGGCGGCCGGCGTGACCGTCGCGCTGGCGACGGATTTCAACCCCGGCAGCTGCTACTGCGAGAACCTGCAGATGGCGATCTCCTTTGCCTGCCAGGAGCAGCGGCTCACGCCGGCCGAGGCCCTCCGCGCCGCCACCATCGGCGGCGCGGCGGCGCTCGGCCTCCAGCATGAGGTCGGCAGCGTCGAACCGGGCAAGCGCTGCGATCTGCTGGTCCTGGACGCCGCCACGCACCAGGAGCTGCCGTATCATTGGGGCGTCAACCTCGTGACCGGCGTCATCGCCGGCGGTGAGGTCGTCGTCCGCGACCGTGCGCTCGCGTATCCCGCACCGGTCGCCGGCACATCGAGCGCAGACGGAGGCCCCACGTGACCCTCATCGAGTGCATCCCCAACTTCAGCGAGGGGCGCCGCCGGGACGTGATCGATGAGATCGCGGCCGCCGTGACCAACGTGGACGGCGTCCACCTGCTGGACGTGCAGAGCGACGGCACGCACAACCGCTGCGTCGTCACCTTCGTCGGCCACGAGGGACCCATCGCCGAGGCGGCCTTCCGCGCCGTCGAGACGGCCGCCGCCCTCATCGACCTCAATCACCACGAGGGCGCCCACCCGCGCTTCGGGGCCACCGACGTGGTGCCTTTCGTGCCGCTGCGCTCCGAAGAGATGCCGGTCTGCGTCGAGGTGGCGCAGGTGCTGGCGCGCCGCGTCGCCGCGGACCTCGAGATCCCCGCGTTCCTCTACGAGGACGCGGCCCGCGTCCCCGAGCATCGCAATCTGGCTGTGATCCGGGGCAAGGGCTTTGAGGAGCTCCGCGACGTGATCGCCACCGACCCCGCGCGACGACCGGATGAAGGTGAGTCGCGCGTCCACGCCACGGCCGGAGCCGTCGCGGTCGGCGCGCGCTTCCCGCTCATCGCCTTCAACGTGAACCTGGACTCGGACGACCTGGACCTCGCCCAGCGCATCGCCCGGGAGATCCGCGAGCGCGACGGCGGCATGCCGTGCGTCAAGGCGATCGGGCTCGCCCTCGACGACGGCGCCGTGCAGGTCTCGATGAACCTCACGGACTACCGCGTGACCTCGATGGCGGACGTGGTCGGGGCGATCGGCGAGCGTGCCGCGGCTGCGGGCGTGACGATCCGCGAGAGCGAGGTCGTCGGGTTGTTGCCCGAGGACGCCCTCGTCCGGCTGACCCGGTCCGCGCTCCATGCATCCGGCTTCAGCCGCGCCCAGGTCCTCGAGGCACAGGTGCTGGATACGCTGCTGTGAGCGTCGTCGACGCACCACGGGCCGCCGGTCGCATCCTCATCACCGCGGTGCGCACCACGCCGCTCTTCCTCGCGTTCAGCGAGCCCTACCATTGGGCCGGCCGCATCGACTACGGCTGCGCCGTCGTCCTCGTCGAGGTCGAGACCGACGCGGGCATCACGGGCATCGGCGAGTCGACGGCGTCGCTCGCCGCCGAAGGCACCGTCTCTGCGCTCCGCGCCGTCGAGCCGCTCTTCGTCGGCCAGCCGGTGCACGACGTGGTGCGGCTGTGCCACGAGGCGCGTCACCTCGGCAGCTTCAATCACACGCCGTGGCACGCGGGCTTCGTGCTCGCGGGCGTGGAGATGGCGCTCTGGGACGCCATCGGCAAGGCCGCCGGTCAGCCGGTCTACCGGCTTCTCGGCGGCGCCGTACGCGACGAGGTCGACTACTTCGGCTTCGTCCAGGGCGACACCACCGGCGAGCTCGTCGAGGACGCCCGCGACCTTGCGGCGGCGGGCTACGGCGTGATCTACCTCAAGGTCGGTCGCGGCGACGAGGCCGACCTTGCGAACACGGCGGCCGTGCGCGCAGCCATCGGCGGCCGCCGTCTGCGCCTCGATCCCAATTGCGCCTGGAGCGTGCCCCACGCCATCCGCATGATCCACAAGCTCGAGTCCTTCGACATCGATTGGGTGGAGCAGCCGACGACGCTGCTCAGCGTCGCCGCGATGCGCCAGGTGCGCGAGGCCGTCTCGACGCCCATCGCCGCCGATCAGGCCGTGTTCACGCCGGCCGACGTCTACGACATCTGCCGGCAGCGCGCCGCGGATGCAATCGTCCTCTCACCGCATGAGGCCGGCGGCCTGCACGCCTTCGGCAAGGCCGCCGCCATCGCCGAGGCGGCGGGCGTACCGATCTGCCTGCACGGGCAGGGCGTCTCCGGCATCACGGACTGCGCCCAGCACCACCTCGGGTTGAGTACGCCGAACCTCAGCGAGGGAAACCAGATCATGCACCAACTGCTCGTCGAGGACCTGGTGGCCGCGCCTGACCTCACGCCGAGGCAGGGCAGGCTCGGCCTCGTCGACGCGCCCGGGTTCGGCGTCGAGCTCGACGCGGACGCGATCGCTCGCGCCGCGGAGCGCTACGAGAGGGGAGCCGTTCCATGAAGGTCCTGATCGCCGATCAGAAGCTCGTCACCGAGGTCCTCCCGATGGAGGAGGCCATCACGGTGATGCGAGAGGCTCTCCTGCTGCTGGCCGGTGGAGACGTCGTCATGCCGCTTCGCACCATGATGTCCCTACCCGGTGACGAATCCGTCCTCGGCCTCATGCCGTCGTATCTCGGCGGCCTCGGCGCCGTCGGCGTCAAAGTCATCGCCGCCTTCCCCGCCAACTTCGGCACCGAGTTCGACACGCACCAGGGCGTCGTCCTCGTCTTCGACACCGAGCGAGGCCTGCTGCGGGCGATCGTCGATGCGACCTCGATCACCGCCATCCGCACTGCGGCCGTGAGCGGACTCGCGACCGACCTCCTCGCGCGGCCCGACGCCGCCGACCTTGCGATCATCGGCGCCGGCACGCAGGCACACACGCACCTGCAGGCCATGCGGGCTGTGCGGCCGGTGCGCCGGGTGCGTGTCTTCAGCGTGCCGGCCGAGAGCGCCGCTGAGTTCGCGGAGCGTGAGTCGCGGCTCACCGCCCTGCCGGTCGAAGCCGTCGCGACCGCCGAAGAGGCGGTCTCCGGCGCCGACCTGATCTGCACGACGACGACCTCCGCGGAGCCGGTCGTGCAGGGCGCCTGGCTGAGCTCCGGTGCGCACATCAACGCCATCGGCGCGTACTCGCCCACCGCCAGGGAGCTCGACTCCACGCTGGTCGCCGGGGCTCGCCTGTATACCGATCGCCGGGAGTCGCTGATGAGCGAGGCCGGCGAGTTCCTCATCCCCAAGGCTGAGGGCCTCATCGGCGATGATCACATCGTCGGCGAGATCGGCGAGGTGCTCACGGGCGAGGCTCCGGCTCGCACCTCGCCGGACGAGATCACGCTCTTCAAGTCGCTGGGCATCGCCATCGAGGACCTCGCCGCGGCACACAGGGTCTCCGAGATCGCCCGCGAACGCGGACTCGGCACCTGGATCGACATCGGTGGCCTGCACTTCGGCAAGGCCGTCGAGGGCTGACGTGACCGTCGCAGCGTACCCCGAGTTCTTCAACGACGTCTTCGGGCCGGTGATGCAGCCCGGCTCCAGCTCGCACACGGCCGGGCCCTGCCGCCTCGGCTACCTCGCCGGCTGCCTGCTGGGCGAGCCGGTCGCCAAGGTGCTCGTCGAGCTCGACAAGGAGGGCTCGTTCGCCGGGACGTTCGGTATCATGGCCGAGGACCGCGCCATGGTGGCCGGCGTGCTCGGGTACCTGCCGGAGGACGAGCGCCTGTTCCGCAGCTTCGAGCTTGCCGAGGAGGCCGGGATCGAGGTGGCGTTCGCGTTCACGACGATCACCGAGAGCCGGCATCCGAACGCGATCAAGTTCGTCCTCACCGGCCGGAGCGGCCTCATGGTCGAACTGGTCGGCGATTCCACCGGCGGCGGTATGGTCGCGACGGTCGCCGTCGACGGGTTCGCCTACCGCACGCTCGGCGACGCCTTCGTCCTCCTCGTCCAGGACCCGCACGAGGCCCTGAGCGCCGCGAGCATCGAGCGGCTCAGGGCCGAGCTCCCGGACGTGGTCGACGCGCAGGAGGTGCGCGTCGCCGGCCGCGGCGTACTGTACGCTTTTGCGCTCCCCGTCGAGCCGGACTGCAACGCGCTGCGGAGGATGCTCGACGGCGACGCGCCCCTGCCTCGGCTGGCGCTGCTGCGACCGCTGCTCCCGGTCGTCAGCCGGCGGGACCGCAAGCCGCAGCTCTTCGTCACCATGACGCGCTGGCGCGAACTCGCCGAGGAGCGTGACCTGCCGCTTTGGGAGATCGCCGTCCAGTACGAGATGGACGCCTCGGGCTGGCGGCGCGCCCGGGTGGTCGAGCGCATGCGCGACCTCGCCGTGCTCATGCGGCGGCAGACGCGGGCGGTGTATGAGGAGGAAGTCGCGGTCCCCGAGAGCCCCTTCAAGCCGGACTTCGCCGGCCGCTGGGCGAAGCACGCGGCGACGCCGGCACGGGTCACCGACGGGATCACGGCCCAGACGATCAAGTACGCGTACGGCGCCGGCGCCGGGATCCCCGGCGTGGAGAACGTCCCCGGGCCCATGGGCGGCGGGGCGGGCTACATCTACGCCGCCCTCAGCGCGGTTCAGGAGGCCCGCGAGCTCCACGACGACGACCTGCTCCGGGGGCTCTTCGTCGCCGCCGCGGTCGGCGCCATCGCGTACACGCGTACCGAGCCCACCGGCGAAGTGCTAGGCTGTACGGGTGAGTCGGGCGTCTGCGGCGCGATGGCCGCCGCGGCGATCGCGGAGATGGTCGGCGGGTCCCCGGAGGCGGTGGAGAACGCGGCGTCGCTCGCCCTGCAGGCCTTCACCGGGCTGCCCTGCGACCCGATGCCGGGTGGGCTCAGCCAGCCGTGCCGCAGCCGCATCATGGCGGCCACGTGCGCAGCGCACGTCTTCGCCGACCTGGCGCTCGGCGGCCACGAGGCGGTGCTGCCGCTGCACGAGGCCGTCGACGTGGCCGACGGCATCGGTCGCGCCCTGCCGCCGGAGCTGCTGTGCACGTCTGAGGGCGGGTGCTGCGCGGCGCCGGCGGCGCAGGCCCGGAGGGCCGAGTACCGGCGCTGGTTCGACGAGAGCCGCCCGGAAGACAGGCCACCGGGCAACCTGATCTGACGACGGAGAGGAGAGTGGCGGCTTGACTGAGGATCTGCAGTACGTCGGCGGGAGCTACCCCGTGCACGACGTGGCCCAGAAGGTGACCGGGGAGCTCGTCTACGGCAGCGACTTCAGCGTGCCGGGGATGCTCCATGCCAAGCTGATCCTCAGCACGATCCCGCACGGCTTGGTCAAGCGGGTCGACGCTTCGCGCGCCGAGGCGCTGCCCGGCGTCGTCAAGGTGTTCACCTGCTTCAACGCGCCGATGGACCGGTTCTGCCGGGCGCGCATCCATCCGGGACAGGACCGCTTCGCTCCTCACGACGAGACGCTGTTCAGCGAGCACGTCCGCTTCGTCGGCGACCGCGTCGCCGCGGTGGTCGCGACGAACTGGGCGACCGCCGCCGCCGCCGCGGCGCTCGTCGAGGTCGAGTACGAGGAGCTTCAGCCGTTGCTCAGCGTGGAGGCGGCGCTGGCCAGCGCCGACGTTCTGATCCACTCCACGGGCAATATCGCCTACGAGCACGAGATCGACAAGGGTGCGCGCCCCGACCTCGAGGGCGCCGTCGTCGTCTCGTCCTCCACCAGCACGCCGCGCGTGCACCACGCCGCGCTGGAGCCGCACGTCTGCATCGCCCAAGGTCACAGCACCGGCGGCATGACCGTGTGGACCACAAGCCAGGGCGTCTACGCCGCGCGCACGGTCATCGCCGAGCTTCTCCAGCTGGAGTACCACCGCGTGCGCGTCATCAAGCTGCCGATGGGCGGCTCTTTCGGCGGCAAGAGCGAGTACATCATCGAGCCGGTCTGCGCGTTCCTGGCGCGCGAGACCCACCATCCGGTCAAGCTGCTGCTCGACCGGGAGGAGTGCATGACCGCCACGATGGCCCGCCCGGCGACGAGGACATCGATCCGCACGGCCTGCACGCCGGATGGCGAGCTCCTCGACTTCGAGGCGGCTTCGACACTGGACTCCGGCGCCTACGCCTCGAGCACGCCGGACTACTCGATCCACATGTGCAAGAAGGTCACCAAGGTCTATCGCGTCCCGCACTATCGGCACCAAGGGCGTGCCGTGTACACGAATGCGCCGGTCGGGGGCGCCGCCCGCGGCTGGGGGGCGCCCGAGATGGCGGCGGCGACGGAGATCCATATGGACCGGGTGGCCGCCGCCCTGCGGATGGACCCGGTCGACCTGCGCCTCAAGAACATGGTCGAGCCCTTCGACACCGACCTCGTGACCGGCCTGCCGCTCGGCGACGCGCGCATTCGCGAGTGCCTCGTGCGCGGCGCGATGGCCTTCGACTGGGTCGCGCGCCGGGCTCGCCCCGCGGGGCGGGGCCGCCTCCGCCGCGGCGTCGGGGTCGCCGCCGGCGCCCACAAGAACGGCATGTTCGGCGCCTTCCCCGAGGCGAGCAACATGGCGCTCAAGATGAACGAGGACGGCACCTTCGAGCTGAACGCCAGTCTGCATGATGTCGGCTGTGGCGTCGTCACCACGATGAAGGTCATCGTCGCTGAGGTGCTCGGGGTGCATCCCGACCAGGTCGCCGCCGGTGAGGCGGATACGGCGACGACGCCGTTCGACTACGGCACCTACGGCAGTCGCGTGACCTACGTGTGCGGTGAGTGTGCTCGCGTGACCGCCGGGAAGGTCAAGGCGCGGCTCCTCGAAGCTGCGTCCGAGTTGCTGAAGGAACCGGTCGTGCATCTGTACGTCCGCGACGGCGCCGTGCGCGTCAAGAACGACGGTGCGCGCGCGATCGCCTACCGTGACATCGCGCGCCTCAGCGAGATGCGCGCCGTCCCGTCCATCAGCGCGTCGACGACGTACTACGCGGTCTCCAACCCGGCCTCCTACTCCGTGCAGTTCGCCGAGGTCGAGGTCGACTGCGCCACCGGCCTCACGGCGGTCATGGACTTCCTCGCCGTCGGGGATGTGGGGCAGGCCATCAACCGCGGCATGGTCGAGGCCCAGTATCAGGGAGCGGTGCAGATGGGCATCGGTTACGCCCTCTACGAGCACCTCGACGTCGACGAGCGCGGGCGCAGCGGCGTCGACGGCTTCAAGAACTACCACATGGTCAACGCGCCGGACATGCCGGAGGTCCAGGTGCTGCTGATCGAGCACGAGGGCGACGACGGGCCGTTCGGCGCCAAGAGCGTCGGCGAGATCGCGACGGTGCCCACCGCACCGGCTATCGTCAATGCCGTGAACAACGCTTTGGGAACCCAGCTCTGCGACCTGCCGCTCGTCCCCGAGCGCATCATCGCCGCGCTCCACGGTGAGGAGGTGCCGGCATGCAGCTCCTGCTGACGGTGAACGGTATGAAGCATGAGGTGGAGGCGCGCCCGACTGCCCGCCTTCTCGACGTGCTGCGCGACCAGCTCGGACTCACGGGCACCAAGGAGGGTTGCGCCGAGGGCGAGTGCGGCGCGTGCACGGTCATCGTCGACGGCAAGGCCGTCAACTCGTGCGTGATGCTCGCCGTGCAGGCGCGAGGGAGACAGATCCTGACGGTCGAGGGGCTCGCCGAGGACGGCCAGCTCGACCTGCTTCAGCGCAAGTTCGTCGAGTACGGCGCCGTCCAGTGCGGCTACTGCACGCCGGGCATGCTGATGTCGGCCAAGGCGCTCCTGATGGCCAACCCGGTGCCCTCCGACCAGGACATCCGCATCGCCTTGGCCGGAAACCTGTGCCGGTGCACCGGCTACTCCGCCATCGTCGCCGCCGTGAAGGCGGCGAGCGGACAAGAAGCGGTGCCGTGGATGGAATTGCCCGGTGACGCCGAGCGGCTCGCCGCGGAGGTCACGACCGACCCGGAGACCCTGGCTGCGGCCTGCGAGGTCGTGCAGGCGGCTACAGACACGCCCTTGAGCTCACCCTGTCCTCCGCCGCCGGCGTCGGACGCTTCCGAGGGGGGTGAGTGACGTGGCCCAGACTGAAGTCGTGACGCCGGCGGACGTCGACGAGCTGGTCGTCGCGCTTGCCGAGGCCACGCCGAAGACCAGGCTCCTGGCCGGCGGCACCGATCTCGTGCGTGCCATACGCCGGCCGGGCAACGAGCCGGACGTGATCATCGACCTCACCGGGCTGGCCGGACTCTCCTACATACGCCGCGACGGTGAAACGCTGAGGGTCGGCGCGACGACGACGTTCGCCGAGTTGCAGAGAGACCCGCTGGTGCGCGAGCATGCCCTGTGCCTCGGGCTCGCCGCCGCGCAGGTCGGCTCGGTGCAGATCCGCAACACCGGCACCATCGGCGGCAACATCGCCAATGCGTCTCCGTGCGCCGACAGCGCCACGGCGCTCACGGCGCTCGGCGCCGTGGTCACCACCGTGGACGGCGCCGGTACCCTGAGCACCCGTCCCCTCGGCGAGGTCCTGCTCGGTCCCGGCCGGACCAGCCTCGCGTACGACGAGGCGATCACGGAGTTCTCCTTCGATGCGCTCGGCCTGGAGCACCGCTCCGCGTTCGCCAAGATCGGTTCACGCACCGCGGTGAGCGTCGCGCGGCTGAGCGCTGCCCTGGTGGTCCGCTTCGACGCGGCTGCCGGCACACTCGCCGGCGTGCGCGTCGCGCTCGGCGCGGTGGGCGAAGTCGCCTTCCGCGTGCCGGCTCTCGAAGACGCGCTGGAGGGCCTGCCGGCAACCGCGGACTCGGCGCGGCTGTTCGCCGAGGGCTGTGTGGCGGCCGTGCAGGGGTCGATCCCCGGCCGCTACTCGTTGCCCTACAAGCAGCACGCCGCCGTCGGGCTCGCCTACGACGCCTGGAACGGGCTGGCGCTCGTCAGCCCGCCCTGCGAGCCCGCCTGCGACTGACCGACGTCGCGACGACTACTCCGCGCTGAGGATCACGCCGTAGGAGCCGGTTCGTCGTCCTCGACCTGCAACGCCCGCAGCTCTTCGGGCGGGATGTGGCACTTGTAGGTGTGCCCGTCGCCCGTCTCCTGGATGGGCGGCACCTGCTGCTCGCAGATGTCGCCGAGGATGCGGTGGCAGCGCGTGTGGAAGCGGCAGCCGGACGGCGGCTCACTGAGGCTCGGCATCGTGCCGCGCAGGGCGATGCGCTGCTGCCGGCTGTCGAAGTCGAGCTTGGGGATCGAGCTGAGGAGCGCCTCGGTGTAGGGGTGGTGGG
Source organism: uncultured Thermoleophilia bacterium (assembly GCA_964545565.1). Classification (GTDB taxonomy): domain Bacteria; phylum Actinomycetota; class Thermoleophilia; order UBA2241; family UBA2241; genus CAIXSE01. The sequence goes on along the minus strand of CAZJGT010000003.1, from coordinate 16,013 downwards.
GCGGGTTGAAGACGTCTTCGGCGGCGCCGACCTCGATGAGCTCGGCGAGGTACATGACCCCGATGCGGTCGGAGATGTAGCGCACCACGGCCAGGTCGTGGCTGATGAACACGTAGGAGACCCGCTCCTTGGTCTGGAGCTCCACGAGCAGGTTGAGGATGCTCGCCTGCACCGAGACGTCGAGGGCCGAGGCCGGCTCATCGCACACCACCAGCGTGGGCTCGCCGGCAAAGGCGCGGGCGATGGCGACGCGCTGCTTCTGACCGCCGGAGAGGTCGGTCGGCCGTTGCAGCAGGAAGCGGGGCTCGACGCGCACGTCCGTGGAGAGCTTGTCGACCTTGGCGCGCACGTCCTTGCCGCCGCCCAGCTTGCGCACGGCGCGCGTGAGGATAGAGCGCGTGCTCCAGGCGGGGTTGAGCGTGGAGTCCGGGTTCTGGAAGACCATCTGGATGGCGCGCAGGGCGTCCTGAGAGCGCTTGCTCGCGGTCGGCTTGAGCACGCCGCCCTCGAAGGCGACCGTACCCGAGTCGGGGGCGAGCAGGCCGGTGACGCACTTGGCGAGCGTCGTCTTGCCGCTGCCCGACTCGCCGACGAGGCCGAAGGTCTCGCCCTTGCGCAGGGCCAGCGAGACGTCGGCGACCGCCGTCAGCTGCTTGCGGCCGTCCTTGAAGGTGCGGACCACGTCGTCGATCTCGAGCACGGCGCCCTCGGCGGCGCCCCTGTCCTCGAGGCTGGTGGCGAGCACCGGTGTGGTGCGCCGCATCCCCGTGACCTCGGCCGAGAAGTAGCAGCGCGCGTGGCGCATGCTCTCGCCGACGGGGTTGGCGTGGTTCGGCGAGTAGGCGGCCGGGTCGGCCGGCAGAGCCTCGGCCTCGGCGGCGCCCTTGGTGCCGGCGTCGCTCGGCCAGGCGTAGAGATCGGGCTCGCGCCGTCGGCAGACCGGCTTCGCCATGGGGCAGCGCGCCGAGTAGACGCAACCCTCGAGCGGCTCGCCGAGGGCGGGCAGTGTGCCGGGGATGGTCTGCAGTGCGGCGTCGGTCTTGTTCATCCCGAAGCGCGGCACGCAGCGCATGAGGCCCATGGTGTACGGGTGCCGCGGGTCGGTGAAGACGTCGCGCGCCGGGCCCTCCTCGACGAGGCGCCCGGCGTACAGCACGCCGACGCGGCTGCAGAGCCGCCTCACCAGGCCGAGGTTGTGCGTGATCAGGAGGATGGCTGCGTTGATCCGGCCCTGAAGCTCCGCGATGAGGTCGAGGATCTCCGCCTCGACCGTGGCGTCGAGGCCGGTGGTGGGCTCGTCGAGGATGAGCAGCTGCGGGTTGACGGAGAGTGCCATGGCGATGACGACGCGCTGCTGCTGGCCGCCGGAGAGCTCGAACGGGTAGCGGCGCAGGGTGGCGTCGGGGTCGGGGATCGCTACGCGGCTCAGGCTCTCGCGGGCGTGTTCGAGCGCCTCAGCCTTGCGCATGCCTTCGTGGTAGTGATACACCTCGGCGAGCTGGTCGCCGATGCGCATCGCCGGGCTCAGCGCGGTGGCGGGATCCTGGTAGACCATGGACACCTTGCCGCCGCGCCACTTGCGCAGCGCCTCCTCGGAGATGGTGCTCACGTCCTGTCCGTCGACGCTCACCGTGCCGGCGTCGATCGTGCCGTTGGTCGCAAGGTAACGCATGGCGGCCATGGCCAGCGTCGTCTTGCCGCAGCCCGACTCGCCGACGAGCCCGTACGCCTGGCCTGCCTCGATCTTGAGGGTCACGCCCTTGAGCACCGGCAGATCGCGACCACGCCGGTGGAAGGTGACCTCGAGGTCGCGGACGTCGAGCGCGGGCGGCGCTGCGTCGGTGGCGGTGATGGGCTGCTCGACGGTACTCATCGTGAGAAGGTCCTCCCGAGACCGTCGGTGATGAGGTTCACGCCGACCACGAGAGACGCCAGCGCGGCGGCGGGGAAGAGCACGGTCCACGGCGCGATCTGCAGGAAGATGCGCTCGGTGGCGATGGTCAGGCCCCAGTCGGGCGACGGCGGCACGAGGCCGAAACCGAGGAACGACAGGGTGGCGGCGGTGAACACCGCGTAGCCCAGGCGGATCGTGCCCTCCACGATGATCGGCTGCGTGATGTTGGGCAGGATCTCGCGGGCCATGACGAACGCGGAGCGCTCACCTCGCAGGCGCGCGGCCATGACGTACTCGCGCTCGCGCTCGCCGATGACCGCGGAGCGGATGGTGCGCGAGACCACCGGCGTGAACAAGGCGCCGATGACGACGATGACGATGGCCGTGCTCTTGCCGAGCAGCGAGAGGATGAGGATCGAGGTGATGATGATGGGCAAGGCCAGCAGCACGTCGACCAGGCGCATGATGATCTCGTCGGTGAGCCCCCGATAGAAGCCGGCGATGAGGCCGATGGTGCCGCCCCACAGGAGGGCGAGCAGGGTGGCGAGCGGCGCGATCACGAGCACGGTCCGGGCGCCGGCCATGGTGCGGGCGAAGACGTCGCGCCCGAGATCGTCGGTGCCGAACCAGTGCGCCGCGCTCGGCCCCTTGAGAGAGGCGGCGGCGTCCTGGGCCGTGGGACTCTGCGTGAAGGTCGCCGAGAACACGCCCATGAAGACCCAGAAGAGCACGATCACGAGGCCGGTCATGAAGGTCGGGCTGCGCAGCAGCGCTCTGACCAGATAGCGGCGCTGCCGCTTCTGCTCGCGGGCGGCGGCCGCGTCGGCCTGGAGTCCCTCGTCCACGCGGCCTTCGCCGGGAAGCTCAGCGTCGTCGCCCTGGGTGGCCGCGTCGGCACGGAGTTCGAGCATCTCCGGGTCGGCGCCCGGCTCCGAGCCTTCGGCGCGCAGATCGGGATCCGGACCGAGGGGGGTACGCTGCTCGTCCATCTCAGCCGCCCATCCTGATGCGTGGGCTCAGCAGGGCGACGACGATGTCGGCGATCAGGTTGGCCAGCATGTAGATGACGGCGACCATGAGCACCGACGCCTCGAGCAAGGGGATGTCGTGCGTAAGGGCGGCGTCGACCATGATCTTGCCGATGCCGGGATACACGAACAGCGTCTCGATGACCACGAGGCCGCCGATCAGCCAGCCCACCTGGCTGCCGATCACGGTGACCGTGGGCACCATGGCGTTGCGCAGCACGTGGCCGAAGATCACGCGGTGGCGCGGCACGCCCTTGAGCACGGCGGTGCGGATGTAGGGCATGGCCAGCACCTGCACGGTGCCGACGCGGGCCATGCGTGCGATGTACCCGAGCTCGAGGAACATCAGCGGGATGGCCGGCAGGATGAGGTAGTACAGCCGGTCGAAGAAGTTGGAGCCCTCCGGCGGCAACGCCGTCACCGGGAGCCACCTGAGCCACACGGCGAACACGTAGAGCAGCACCACGCCGCTCACGAACTCGGGGATCACCGTCATGGAGAGCGTGGTGACGGTGATCCCTCTGTCTAACGCGCTGTCCCGGCGCAGGCCCGAGAACACGCCGAGCGCAATGGACGTGGGCACGATGAGCACCAGGGCGAAGCCCGCCAGGAGCAGGGAGTTGCCGAGCGCCTTCATCACCAGCGGCCGGACCGGCACCTTCTGCAGCGCCGACTCGCCCCAGTCGCCGGTGACGAAGCCGCCGGCCCAGGAGGCGTAGCGCACGACCAGCGGCCGGTCGGCGCCGAGCTTCTCGTTCAGCAGCTGGACCTGTTCTTCTGTGGCGTAGGGTCCCAGGATGGAGCGCCCCACGTCGCCGGGCAGCACCTCCGCGAGCGCGAAGATGAGGATCGACGCCAGGATCAGCGTCGGCACCATGAGCAGGAGCCGACGTCCGATGAGGCGCAGCATCCCGGGGACCCTACGTCAGCCTGTGTCCGTGGTCGGCCGGTGCCTTACGCGGTCATGAAGGCCTGGCTCATGTCGCAGTAGAACGAGCCTGGGCCCTGTACGCCGTACACGTTCTTCTTCTGCGTGCGCAGCTGCGTGATGTAGAAGGCGAGCAGGATGGGCGTGTCTTCCTGCTGGATCTGCGAGAGCTTGGTGGCCAGATCCATGCGCGACGCCTCGTCCGCGGTGGCCTGATACTGGGTGAACGTGTCGATGAAGTCCTTGTTGTCCCAGTGCGCCGAGCTCCACAACGCGTCGGGCAGCAGCATGGCCGCGGCATAGATGCCGGGGGCCGGCCGGCTGCCCCACTCGGTCATGCTCATCGGTGCATTCAGCCACGGCGTGGTGCCGTAGTAGTCGTTGTCGTCGCCCGCGTAGTACGCTTCGTAGCTGAGCTGGTCGAGCTTGACCTTGATGCCGGCCGGCTTGCACTGCTCCTGGATGAGCTGCGCGTACTGCGGATTCTCCAGATACTTGGCGAAGGTCAGCGTGATCTCCATACCGTCGGGCATACCGCCGTCGGAGAGCAGCTGCTTGGCCATGTCGTAGTCCTGGGCGCGCGGCGTGGACTCGGGGCTGCCGGCGAAGACGGCCGGCTCCCAGAAGGTGTCGTAGCCGAGGTTGCTGCGGCCGTCGTAGAGCGCCTTGTTGATCGCCTCACGGTCGAGGCAGTAGGCGACGGCCTTGCGGAGGTTCGGATTGTCCTTCCACGGCTTCTCCCGTACGTTGAACGCCACCTCGCGGATGCCGGTGCCGGGGTAGATGTCCACGCGCAGGTTGGGATCGTTGAACAGCGCCTGTGCGCCCTGGAACACGGTCTGGGGCTGCAGGTCGACCGCGCCGGACTGCAGCTGCAGGTTCTGGGCCGAGTTGTCCTCGACCATGATGTACTCGGTGGTGTCCAGGTACGGCAGCTGGCGACCCTGTTCGTCCTTGCCCCAGTAGTTGGGGTTCTTCTTGAAGGTGGCCTTCTGCTTGGTCACGTACTGGTCGAGCATGAACGGGCCGGTGCCGACAGGGTTCTTGATGATGTCGCCCTTGTAGGTGCGCGGCAGGATGGCGGTGTTGTAGTTGCCCGACGACACCATGTAGGGGAAGTCGGCCCAGGGCTTGTCGAGGTTGAACTCGACCGTGGTCGCATCGATGGCCTTGGTGCCGCCGGGCGAGAGCACGCCGCCGAGCTGGGAGAGGGCGCCTGAGCCGCTGTCGGGGTCGAGGACGCGCTCCATGCTGGTGACGACGTCCTCGGCCTCGAACGGGGTGCCGTCGTTGAAGGTGACGCCTTCCTGCAGTTTGAACGTCCAGACGTCGACGGTGTCGTTGGGCGTCCAGCTCGCGGCGAGCTTGGGACGCAGCGAATTGTCGTTGTTGAGGTCGATAAGGTACTCGAGGAACTGATAGACGAGCACGATGCCGCCCTGGTCGTAGATGGTGACCGGATCGGGATCGGTGATCGGCGCGGGGCCGATCCACTTGATGTTGCCGCCCATGACCGGCTCAGGCATGCCGGAAGCGGCCGGCGACGCCGACTCCTCCGTGTCTCCGCCGCAGGCGGCGAGCAGCTGCCCGGCGGCCGTGAGCGACAGCCCGAAGACCGAGGCCCTGACCAGCAGCTGCCGGCGGGTCATCTGCCCTTTGATCACCTGGTCGACCAGGTGCTGACTGTACTCCCTCGTGTACTTCTCGCTAGCCATATCGCTACTCCCCCCGGATGGAATGATGCGGAACGAATGTTCGTGTTTCGGCGTCGAGTCGACGGACGGGCCATCCCGACGTATTCACGTCACCTTACACAGAGGAGCTGCGGATGGCAAGAGCCATTGACCAAAGAGTTAGTGGTCAAGTCCCTGCTTCACGCGCGGATATTCTGCGAACCAGTCACTCGGCGTGCGTTCATGCGGATATCGTGCAATCGACGGTCAGATATGCGATGCCGTGGCCGGTGGAGCGTCGCCGCCGGCCGACGCTCCCGACGCTTGGTATGTACCACGGCGCCATGGTACGCTTCCGAGGTCGCTCGGCAATGGTGTCACGCCGTCCGGCCCGGGGATCCTGCGGCGTCTGGAGGGGTGAGGGTGACGAACAGCCGACACGCACCGGCGCGAACAAGCCCGCTGTATCTGTGGCTGGCCTCGCTGCTGCGCGACCAGATCGAGGCCGGACGCCTCAGCGCTCACGGCCCCGTACCGTCGGAGCGCGCTCTCAGCGAGCGCTACGAGGTCAGCCGCATGACCGCTCGCCATGCGCTGGAGACGCTCGCGCTCGAGGGCTACCTGTACCGTCATCCGCGTCGGGGGACCTTCGTGGCGGAGCCTCGGCTGCGCTTCAGCGTCGGCAGCTTCACACGCAACATGACGGAGGCGGACCGCACCCCGGGCACGCAGGTCCTGGCGACGGCCACGATGGATCCGGACCCCTTGGCTGCGGACCTCCTCGGCGTGCCCGAGGGAGGCAAGGTGCACGTGCTGCAGCGGCTGCGCACCGCGGTCGGCGAGCCGATGGCCATCGAGAACATCCAGCTCTCCGCGGCACGCTTCCCCGATCTTCTCGACCATGATCTCGCCGGCTCGCTGTGGGCGGTCCTCGGGGCTCGCTACCACGTCCATCCCGTGAAAGCGGACGCGCGAGTCGTGGCAGTCGCGCTCGACCGGTTCGAGGCGGAGATCCTCGGTGTCGAGGCAGGCAGCCCCGCGATCGTCCTCACGCGCACGGTGTACGACGGCGAAGACTCGGTCGTCGAGCTGGCGCGAGACGTGTACCGGGGGGACCGCACGGAGTTCTCGGTGACGGCGCCCGTCGAGGGCGTTGCTCCGGCGTCGGGCACGGACCCGGCCACGGCGCCTCAGTCGAGCCGGACTCCCTGACGCCGCAGCTCGGTCTGCACGCGTGCGACGTCCACACCGCCGGTGGTGCGGCCGTCTCTGACGGCGACGGCCGCCGCGGCGCCGGCGGCCTGCCCGGTGACGGCGCAGCACATCTGACTCCTCGTCGCCGCGTGTGAGATCCTGTCGCCGGCCACGCAGCGGCCGGCGACCAGCAGGTTGTCGACCTCTTGCGGGACGAGGATGCCGAAGGGGATGTGGAAGTAGCGGCCGGTCGTCGGCAGCAGGAGGACCCCGTAGCCGTCGAGGAACTCGGGAAAGATGCCGACCGAGTCGGCGAAACGCGCTTCGCTGCGTACGTCGTCTCCTGTGAGCTGATAGGCACCGACGATCTTGCGGGAGTCACGCGTACCCAGCGTCATCCCGAAGGTGCGCAGGCGCGCGTTCTCAAAGCCGGGGGTGAAACGCCGGAGCGCCTCGATCGCCAGCAGCGCTTGGCGCCGCCCCTCGATCTCGGCCTGCGTGAGTTGCCACGCGTCGGTGCAGTCGTACCCGGCCATGACGACCATGTTGAGGGCGGTCGCCTCGCCGGCATCGGTGAGGTGACCCCAGGTGCCGCCGATGCTGCGGACGTCCGCCGGGATGATCCCCTCCGCGCGCGCGCGGTCGAACGGCTCCTGCAGATAGGGGCTGAAGAGGTCGTCCTCCTTGCCGGACGTCGTGACGCTCCAGCACCTGCTCCAGTCGCCGTAGGTGGGGGAGCTGCCGGCCACGTGCTCGAGGAAGCGTGGCTTGTCGACGCCCGAACACGAGAACATCACGGTGACGCCCATCGCCGCGCCTTGCGGACGCGTGTGGCACGGCGCGCCGGCGCGAAACGCGACGTCGGCGTCGCCCGTGGCGTCGACGACGCACTGCGCGAGGACGGCTTGGCGTCCGGACTTGCTCTCGGTGACGACGCCCCTGACGAGGTCGCCCTCTACGATCGGCTCCGTGACCAGGCAGTGCAGGAGCGGCTCGACGCCGGCTTCGGCGACGAGACGGTCGGCGACCACCTTGAACAGCTCCGTGTCGAGCGCAGTGCTCAGCGACTGGGCATCCGGCTCCGTGCCGCCCAGGGCCTCGGCGCGCCGCTCGAACTCGATACCGATGCCCTCCAGATCGACGGTGTCTTCGCGCCGGTACCAGGCGATCGTGTCGACGCCGACCTGCGTGATGACGCCTCCGAAGCAGCCGTAGCGGTCGACGAGCGTGGTGCGTACTCCGGCTCGTGCGGCGGCGATCGCGGCGGCCAGTCCGCCCGGCCCGCCGCCGACCACGAGGACGTCGGTCTCATGCATGACCGGCGTCGACCGGGACGCTTCAGTGATGTGATCCATCGCGATCTCCCGTGGTGCGGGCGCCTTCGTCCGGCGTCTTGCGGACGGCGTGGGCGTGGTCTCTCCTTGACAGAGTATGGCACAGCGGTCATGGTACATACCAGAAGCGTGGTACATACCAAAGCGTGCGACGGAGGACGGCTGATGATGTGGTGCGGGGTGCGGGAGAAAGCGAACGGCGGTGAGCCCGTATGACGTCCCGTCCGACGGGTAGTGCTACGATCCGGCGATCACCGTGGGAGGCACGAGGCCGCCTACTCGAGAGGCTTGCCGGCGAGTTGTTCGACGTCCTCGTGATCGGCGGCGGTGTCACCGGATGCGGTGCGGCGCTCGACGCCGCCAGCCGCGGGCTCTCGGTGGCGCTGATCGAGAAGCGGGATTTCGCCGCCGGTACTTCGAGCCGTTCGAGCAAGCTCATCCACGGCGGTCTCAGGTATCTCGAGCGCTTCGACCTCAGGCTCGTGCGCGAAGCGCTGCACGAGCGGCGCCTGCTGACCGAGCGGCTGGCGCCGCATCTCGTCCACCCGACGCCCTTCCTCCTGCCCCTGGAGCACGGTCTCAGAGACCGCGCCTATCTGGGCGCCGGGCTCATGTTGTATGACGCACTCGCGGGGATGCACCCGGCCATGCCGCGCCACCGGCACCTCACGCATGGCGCCTGTCTGCGCGCCGTACCGTCGCTACAGGATGACGCCGTCACCGGAGGCATCCGCTACTACGACGCGCAGGTGGACGACGCGCGCTTCGCCGTGACGCTCGCGGGTACTGCGTCCGCCCACGGCGCCGCCTGCGCGCCCGCCGTGGACGTGATGGGGTTCCTCCACCACGGCGCCGCCGTCACCGGCGTGCGTGTTCGCGACCTCGAGGGTGATGCCGAGTTCGACGTGCGCGCGCGCGTCGTGATCAACGCCACCGGTGTGTGGACGACCGAGATGGAACGGATGGCCGGCGTCGCCTCCCCCTTGCCGGTGGTTCCCTCCAAGGGCGTGCACATCGTCATCCCGAAGTCGCGTATCGACTCGCGGCTCGCGCTCATCCTGCCCACAGAGAAGAGCGTGCTCTTCGTGCTGCCGTGGGGGACGCACTGGATCATCGGAACCACCGACACACCGTGGGAGTTCGGCTTGGACCATCCATCGGCAAGCCGCGCCGACATCGACTATCTGCTCGGGCACGTCAACGCCATCCTGCGCGACCCTCTCGGCAGCGACGACATCACCGGCGTGTACGTCGGCCTGCGCCCGCTGGTGGCAGAGGGTTCCGCCGACACCGCCGCGGTCTCGCGAGAGCATGTGGTCCGACGCGGTGCGCCGGGGTTCGTGAGCGTCGCCGGCGGCAAGTACACGACCTACCGGATCATGGCACGCGACGCGGTGGACGTGGCCGCGCAGGAGCTTCCCTTCGGGGTGCCGGCAAGCCACACTGATCAGATGGCGCTCCTCGGCGCCGTGGGCTCGGCCCAGATCGCCGAGCGGGCCCGGCTCCATCCGGGCGCCGCGGATCTCTCGGTGCGGCAGATCGGCCACCTTGCGGGACGCTACGGGACGCTGGCGCTCAGGGTGTTGGACCTGGTGGCGGACGAGCCGGGCCTCGGCGCTCCGCTGGACGGCGCCGACACCTACTTGGCGGCCGAGGTGCGCTTCGCGGTCCTCCACGAGGCGGCGCTCCACGTGGACGACATCCTCACGCGCCGCACGCACATCGCCTTCGAGACCGTGGACCGCGGTCGCCGCGCCGTCGAGGACGTTGCGCGACTGATGGCGCCGGTCCTCGACTGGAGCGAGGCGACAGTGGTGCGCGAGATCGAGCACTACCGCGCGCGGCTTGACGCGGAGAGCGCGGCTCAGGCGACCCTCGACGACGCCGCTGCGGACTCGGCCCGTTCTCCGGTGCGCGACGTGCGGCTCCGGACGACGTAGCCGTTCCGGACCGCTCCGGCGCTGTCGGCTGCACTCAGTCCTCGGCGGCCGGCGGCACGAGCACATGCTTGCCTGCATGCCGCTTCTCGAGGAACGCCGCCTGCGCCTCGGCGATGCTCTCGAGCGGCCATGTCGCCGCGACCGGTGGGTGCAGGTCACCGCGATCGAGAAGAGCGATCACCGCGCGGAAGACGGACTCGTCCCACGCGGTACAGCCGATCAGCGTGAGATCGCGGAGGTAGAACGTGCGCTTGTCGAAGCTGACCATCGGCCCCGCGACGGCTCCCGACGAGACGTAGCGTCCGCCGCGACGCAGGGTGGCCAGCAGCGAGTCCATGTCCGGCCCCGAGACGTTGTCGACGACCACGTCGACGGACTGCTCGCCGATCGCGCCGGCCACGGCGGCGTCGCGCTTGACGACCCGGCCGGCGCCCAGCGCGCGCACTTCGTCGGCCTTGCCGCTGCTGACGACGGCTGTGACGTCTGCGCCGCGCAGCCGCGCGAGCTGCACGACGGCGGCGCCGACGCCGCCGGAGGCGCCGGTGACGAGGACGTGCTGTCCCTCATGGACGCCGGCGCGCAGCAGCATGTTCTCGGCGGTGCCGTAGGCACAGGGCACAGCGCCCAGCTCGACGTCGCTCAGGGGGCTCTCGACGGGGAAGACCTCCGACGCCGGGACGTTCACGAACTGGGCGAAGGCGCCGTCGAAATCGGAGCCCATCCAGACCATGTCGAGCGACGCGAAGCCCTGGGGGCGCATGCAGGGACGGACGAGGACTCGTCGTCCGAGGAGGCCCTTGTCGACGCCGCCGCCGATCTCGGCCACGCGACCGCAGCAGTCGGTGCCCTGGATGAAGGGGAAGGGAGTCGGAGCGTCCCAGCCGCCGTCCACACGGGGAGCGGTTGGGGGCGTCTCCGCCTCCGCCTTCGCGAGGCGCCCGGTCCCCTCCTCAACGGCGGTCGAGTACCAGCCTACACGGGTGTTGACGTCCGTGCTGTTGACGCCCGCGGCCAGGACTCTGACCAGGGCCTCGCCGTCCCGGGGCCGGGGCCGGTTCACCTCGCGGTACGCGAGTCTGTCCGGCCCCCCGTTTCCGGTGGTCACGACGGCGAGCATGGTGGGCGCTCCCGGCGCCGGATCGAGCCGGTGCCGATCGAGTGACGTCTGGCGTCGGATGACCTCGTCCACGAAGCCCATGGGAACCTCCGCTGTCAGGCGTCTACCGCCGTCCGCGTACGCCGCTCGGGAGCCGCACGTCCAGCGCCAGTCTCGTGAGTGTCTCCTGCGTGGGTACGCCGTCGTCGTCCCAGCCGCGGAGCCGGTAGTACTCGTCGAGGGCGGCTTCGAACTCGACCTTACCCACGGTCTTGCCGGCCGCCGTACCGTCCGGGTGGGGGACGTCAAGGATCGCCGGCAGATGGTCGTGAATGCGCGTGAATCCCTCCCGGAGGTTCAGGAGGCGGCCGAGGTTCCAGATCCGCTCACCGGTCGCCATCTGCTCCTCATGCGTGACGTCGCGGCCCCACAGGTGGCGCAGATGTACGCCGATGAAATCGGTGTCGAGATACATGTTGGCGCACCAGACGCCTGTCCACGCGAGGGCGCTGAAGTTCTGCTGCTGGGCGACCAGAGCCGGCTTGCCCTCGAGGGAGTCCGCCGGCGCCTCGCCCCCGAGGATGTCGTCGGCGGCCGTGAAGGCGCGCATGTGGCAGGCACCCCGGTCGGAGGTCGCGTAGCCGAGACCCATGCCGAATGTGCCGCGTGGATCGTAGGCCGGCAATTCGAGTCCCTTGATGTGCGGCGCGAGCTCCGGCAGGCCCTTGAGCCGGGCGAGGTCGCGGGCGCCGAGCGCCAGCTCGGCGCCCCAGCTCTCACGGGCGGCGATGAGGCCCGGCGCCGCCAGATACGCGGCCGTGTCGCCGAAGGCGAGTCCGTAGTCGGCGGCGCCCCTCTCGCACAGGTCCATGGCGAGTGCCACCACAGCGCCCGTCGACATGGTGTCGAGACCGACCTCGTCGCATGCCCGGTTGAAGGACGCGATGGCCTCGAGGTCGCCGACGCCACAGTTGGCGCCGCAGAGGCCGAGCGTCTCGAACTCGGGACCCTCGCAGACCTGGTCGCCGAAGCGGTGCACCTGGCGGCAGGCGAGCGGGCACTGGGTGCAGGCGCGGATCCTGGTGCGCACCTGGAGCAGTTGGGCGGAGTCGATGCGCCCCGCGTCCTCGAACTGCCCGGTGCGCCAGTTGCGCGTGGGCAGGGCGCCGGCCGCATTGACGAGGTCGACGAGGAACGGCGTGCCCTCCTCGTAGGTCCAGGCGTTGTCGTCCGTGAGAACACGCTCGTTCTGGAGGGAGAGCATGTCGCGCGCGAAGGCCGCGCCGTCGCCGACGGTCACAGCACCGGTGCCGCGGACGACGACAGCCTTGAGGTTCTTGCTGCCCATCACCGCGCCGGCGCCCCCACGACCCGCCTTGTGATACTGATCGGTGGAGAGACAGGCGAAGGGGACGAGGCGTTCGCCGGCAGGCCCCGTGGAGAGCACCTTATGCCACGGGCCCATCTCCTCGCGTACGCGCTGTTCGAGTGCGGCCGTCTCGAGGCCCCAGAAGTGGTCCTCGGCCGGCAGAAAGGAGACGCGGTCGTCCTCGATGAGCACCAGGACCGGATGAGGCGCCCTGCCCGTGACGACGACCACATCGTAGCCTGCGAACTTGAGCTCGGGCGCGAAGGACCCGCCCACGTAGGAGTCGAGGAGCGTGCCGGTGGCCGGGCTCTTGCAGCCGACGGCGAGTCTGGAGCAGGTGGCCGCCGCGGTGCCGGCGAACGGACCGCTGGCCAGAATGAGCGGGTTCTGCGGCGCCAGCGCGTCGGTGCCGGGCGCGAGTTCCTCGTAGAGGAAGCGGAAGAGGAGGCCCTTTCCACCCACGTACAGACGGGCCCACTCCATGTCGAGAGGCTGGACCGTCGCCTCAAGGTGCGAGAGGTCGAGCCTCAATACGCGCCCCGCGTAGAAATCCACGGTCCTCCTCACTGCCGTCCGGCCCTGTCATGACCATTGTGCAGGGCCGGTGATATCATGGCGTGGTCGACTAGTCGACCGGTCAACCAGATTCCTCATTGGACAGTCGCTCGAGGGGGATGTCAAGCGGGCCCGGCGTCGCCGGGCGAGGGGGGTGGAGAAACGGTGACGGGGCGCGTTCACGCCGGCAAAGCCGGGCGGCAACCCCGGAGTCCGATTCCCGACGGCCGCCACTTCGCCTTCGAGGACCCGTTGTCGTCGCTGCCTCCGACGGCCCGCAAGCTCCTCATCGCCGCCAAGGAGATCCTCGCTGACGATGGATTCGAGGCGCTCACGCTGAAGGCGGTGAGTGATCGCGCCGACGAGAACAAGGCGATGATCGCCTACTATTTTGACAATAAAGCTGGGTTGATCGCTGCCGTCCTCGACTCGGTGATCCACGACGAATACCTGGCTTCCGCCACTCGCATGCAGGATGTGGCCGCCGGCGATCGCATGGCGCGGCTCGTCGAGGAGATGCGGCGCATGACCGCCGCCACCGAGGACTTCGAGGTCTTTTTCGAACTGCTCCCGCATGTCTTGCGCGATGAGGCGTTACGCAGTCGCCAGGCGCTGCTCGTCCGCTGGTACTGGAAGATGAAGCTCGACTGGCTCGGCGTCGCCGACGACGCTGCGGCGATGGACGATCCGGACCTGCTGGGATTGGCACAGCTCCTGAGCGCGGTGATCGATGGGCTCGCCATCCAGGTGGCCGTCAATCCCGAGACGGACCTCGCCAACCCGTACCGCGTATTGGCGCGTTTGCTGGAGTGCGTTGATCCGGGGACGCTCAGGGCTTGACCGGACGCGGCCGAGCCTGACGGCTCCGTGTCTGATACCTGCGTCGGTCTACGCCAGGCAGTAGGCGTCCAGCTGCCGCCGCACCACCGGGTCCAGGTCGTCCGGCGCTTCGTACGCTTCCAGCAGCTCTGCGACCCGTGCGTCCGCCATCTCGGCGAGGTCGCGACGGCCCATGGTCCGCCAGGTCTCGTAGGGGGCGCGGTTCATGATGGTCCGCCGCGCGCCGTCACGCGCGTGACGCCGCGTGTGCGCGTGACCGAGCACCGTGCCGCCGGGGCCGGCGTCGGCCACCACGTCGAGCGCGAGGGTCTCGTCGTCCACCTCGATCGGCCGCCGCGCCACACGCAGGGAGCTGAGCACCTCATCGTCGATCACGAACTTCGCCGGCGAGAAACAATTGAACGACGAGAGGATGCCGCCGGCGTGCAGTACATACTGCGCGCCGGCGCGAAGGACGGTATCCATGGCCAGCGCCGACTCGATGCCGGCTTGGGCGTCGGGAACGTGCGCGTCGGTGACGGAGCCGCCGGCGCGCACCGGCACGCCCAGCCAGTGGCCGAGCTGCACGGTGGCTTCCATGAGCGACCAGTACGCCGGCGCACCGATCATGAGGGCGCCGCTCTGCATGGACGAGAGCGAGGAGGTGCCGCCGTACAGGAACGGCGTGCCGGGGTTCGCCGATTGCGTCAGGACCAGGCCGACGAGCAACTCCGCATGCTGAACGGCCAGGAGCCCCGCCAGCGTTATCGGCGCCGTCGTCCCGCCCATGGCGCAGACGGCGACCAGCACCGGCTGGCCGAGGCGCGCAAGCCGCAGCAGCACCTGCGCGCCCTCCGCCGAGAACTGCAGCGGCGAGGTGGTGTTGATCACCGACCAGAGGCGCGGTCGTTCGTGCCATGTCTCCCCATGCAGGATCTCGAGCACGTCGGTGGCCACCTGGAGCTCGGGCAGCGACGTGACCGTGTAGCGGCAGTTCTTGTCGCTCGAGGTCGCGTGCAGATGGGCGACGACCCTGGGCCGCCGCTCCTCCGGTACGTCGTTCGGCTCGATGCTGTAACCGAGCACGTCGATGTTCGGCGAGAGGTGCGCGAGCCGCACCGCCGCCGTCAGATCGGCGAGGGTGCCGGTGCGGTACTCGCCGCCGCTGAAGACGAAGGGCGGCCCGGAGGCGCTCGCCAGCACGGCCGGCTCGCCCAGCCCGACGTGCAGGTCGAGCTCCGGACGGCGCCCGGCGACCGCGTAGCGTGCCGGCGCCGTCGCGCGCGCCCGCTCGACGAGTGCTTCGCCGAAGCGGGCGCGCTCGCCGTCCACCTGCGCGCCGTTCGCCTTGAGGAGCTCGAGCGCCTCCGGGTCGAGAACGGCGCAGCCGACCTCGGCGAGGAGCTTGAGGGCTGCCTCGTGGATCTGCAGGCAGCCCCGTTCGTCCAAGACAGCCTGAGCGGCTGCGTTCACCATGTCACCTCTGAGGAGAGATCGGACGGGCGCGGTCCCCGGCAAACGGAGTCCGAATGCCGGGGACCGCGAGTCGTGGCCGCTTCTTACTTGCCGGCCGCCACGTAGCCGTCGACCAGCTGGTCCATCGTCTGTCGCATCTCGGCGCTGAGCGGCTTGGGCTTGTGGTTGGTCATGATGTCCACGAGCTTGCGGTGCGCCTTCTCGGTGGCGTCGAGCGAGCCCTCGGCCTCCCAGTTCTTCTGCGTCTGGCGATTGAGGACCGTCGGCCGCCACTGCAGGTCCCGCACGTGCCGCTTGGTGTGCTTCTGGCCGAGGAAGTCGCCTCCCTGGCCGACAGCGGCGATCACATCGAGCGCCAACGTCTCCTCACTGACCTCGATGCCCTCCAGTGCACGCCGGTTCATCGAGATGACCTCGTCGGTGAGCACCACGAGCTCACCGGCGCCGGTGAGGCCGAAGTCGAGGTAGCCGATGTCGTGGTTGAGGTTGGAGCCGGCCTGCATGGAGAGCAGCGTGAGCTCGGTGATGTCGATGCCGGCGTTGGCGTCGACGCACTGCGAGTCGCTGGTGCCCGCGTAGCCCCAGTTGGGGATGTCCATCCACTTGGCCATCTCGGTGATGCCGAGGTACGTGGTGTAGTACTCGGCCGAGTTGTAAAGCGCCTGGACGGTGTTCATGTCGAGCTTGACCGGGCCCATGCCGGTGAG
>CAZJGT010000002.1:0-54662 GCA_964545565.1 uncultured Thermoleophilia bacterium | reverse complement strand
CGCGCGCAGATTGGCTGCGAGGATCTTCGTGGGCACCGCGGCCTCGAGGCCGCGGCGCCAGCGGTCCTCTCCGAATGGAAGGACGACGGAGGCGGCGCCGAGCAGTGCGACGTTGAGGGCGCGCGCCGACCCGGCCGCCCGGGCGACCCCCTCGGCGTCCAGAGCGAGCAGACGGACGCCGCGGAGCGCGGCGGCCGCGGCGAGATCGTCCGGGTACGCGTCCTCGCGGCGCAGCACACTCCCCGGCGTGATGCGCGTGGTGGCCGCGCAGACGAGCGTTCCGCGCCCACCAAGGAGACCGAGGCCGCGGATGCCCTCGAGGACCTCCGTGGCCACGACCACGTCGGCGTGGGGCGCGACCGGCGACCAGACGTGCTCGCCGAAGCGCACGGTGCTCAGCACGCTCCCGCCGCGCTGGGCCATGCCCTTGACCTCGCTGGCCTTGACTTCATAGCCGGCGGCAGCCGCGGTCGACGCGAGGATGGCCGCGCCGAGCAGGATCCCCTGGCCTCCCACCCCCACGAGAGAGACGGTGGTGGCGCCGTTCACGGCGCGTCTCCGGCGGCGCCGGCGAAGCTGAGGGCGCCGCGCCGGCACACCTCGATGCAGAGGCCGCAACCGGTGCAGGTGTCGGTGATGGTCACGGCTCCCTCGCCGAGAGCAAGCGCCGGGCAGCCCAGGTCGACGCACAGCCCGCACAGGTTGCAGCGCTCCTCGTCCACCTCGACCTCGCGCAGCTCGCCCCGCTCCATGAGGACACACGGCGCCTGGGCGACGATGACGCCGAGGCCGGACGCGTCGGCCTCGGCCTTGACGGCGGCGTCGAGCGCCGTGTGGTCGCCGGCGTCGACGGTGACGCAGCGCACGCCGATGCCCTCGCAGAGCCTCTGGATGTCGACGACGGGGCCCTGGCTGCCGTCCGGGCGCAGTCCCGTGCCCGGATGCCCCTGGTGTCCGGTCATCGCCGTCGTGCGGTTGTCGAGCACCATCACCATGCCCTCGACCTGGTTGTAGAAGGCGTCGATGAGCGGCGTGATGCCGGAGTGGAAGAAGGTGGAGTCGCCGATCACGGCGACTGCCGCCTTGCGCCCGAGCGCCTTGTTGAAGCCCGCCATCATGCCGAGGCTGGCACCCATGCACAGACAGCTGTCGAGCGCCAGCAGTGGCGGCAGGGCGCCGAGCGTGTAGCAGCCGATGTCGCCCATGGGCGCAAGCTTACGGCGACGGAGGGCCGCATACACGGAGCGATGCGAGCACCCCGGGCAGAGGACCGGCGGCCGGACCGGCAGACCCGCGTCAGGCTGTGGGGGATCCGAGATGTGCGGCGCCGGCGGCAGCACCGGACGCCGGCGCCGTGGCGGCTTGCGCAGCAGGTGCGGCTCCAGGGCCCGGAAGACGATCTCCTGGTCGAGTTCGCCGTCTGCGGGGATGGCCTCCTTGCCGATCACCGGCAGACCGAGCGCCCGTACCTGATCCTCGAGAAACGGGTCGAGCTCCTCCACGACGGCCACGCGTGAGACGTGCTCGTACAGGCGCGTGACCTTGGCGTACGGCAGCGGGTGCGAGAGGCCCAGCTTGAGAAACCAGGCCTTCGGGAACGCCTCCCGCGCGTAAGCGTAGGCGACGCCCGAGGCGATGATGCCGAAGTCCGAGGTACCCGCCTCGAGCACGTTGAGCGGGCTCTCATCGGCGCGCCGGCGCAGCCTCTCGAGGCGCTCCCAGACCAGCCGGTTCCGCCGCCGCGCGTACTGCGGGACCATGACGTACTTGCCGATGTCCCGTTCGTACTCGCGCGGCGGCGTCTGCACCGGGACCCGAGGGAGCACCTGGCCGCGCCCGTGGGAGATGCGCGTGGTGGTGCGCAGGAGCACCGGCGTGTCGAACTCCTCCGACAGGGCGAACGCCTCGGCCACGAAGTCGTAGGCCTCCTGGCTGTCGGAGGGCTCGAGCATGGGCACCTTGGCGAACGCCGCGTAGTTGCGGTTGTCCTGCTCGTTCTGGGACGAGTGCATGCCGGGGTCGTCGGCGCTGATGACCACGAGCCCCGCGTTGACCCCAGTGAGGGAGAGCGTCATGAACGGGTCGGCGGCGACGTTGAGGCCCACGTGCTTCATGGTCACGATGCTGCGCACCCCGGCGAGCGACGCGCCGACCGCGGTCTCGAGGGCGACCTTCTCGTTGACGCACCACTCGCTGTGGATGCCCTCGAGGCGTGCCGTCGTCTCGATGATCTCCGTGGAGGGCGTGCCGGGATACCCGCATGCAAAACGCGCCCCGGCGCGCACGGCGCCGTGGGCGATCGCCTCGTTTCCGGAGAAGAAGAGCTGGCGTTCCACGGGAGACCGATTATAGCCGAGGCGAAAATGGACGCCAGCCTCGCGACGTCGGCCCTACCCCGGTCCTCGCGCGCTCCTCACGAACTCGAACCCTTGACTTGACCTTGAAGGATTCCCCGGACCCTGTCAGAATACCCACGGCATGAAGCGCGCATCCTTCACGCCTCGCATGACGCGGACGGCCTTCACGTGAGCCGTCCTTCTCGCGGTCGCCGCAACCCGGCGCTCCTGCGAGCACGCTACCGGACCCTCTTCTTCCTGCTGCTGGCCGCGCTCGCCGTGGTGCTCGGGCTGCGCGCCGCGGCCGCACCGGCGATCGCCGGTGCGCTCCTCGGCGTCTGCTCGGCCATGGTGGCCCGCAGGCGCCCGGCCGAGCTCGCTCACACCTTCGTCGTCCTCGATTGGCTGCTTCTCGGTCTGGCGCTGGTCTTCTCGGGCGGCGCCGGGAGCTGGCTGCTCGGCGCCGTGCCTCTGCTCGCGATGGGCCAGCTCGCCGGAGCCCCCCGCGACGAGTGGCTCTACCTCGTCGGACCATCGCTCTCGCTGCTCGTCGTCCTCGCGATCGCCGACCCATCGCTGGGCGGAAGCCGCCTCGGCGGCGTCGCCAAGGTCGCCGTGCTCGTCGGCGGCGGCTGCGTCGCGGCGACGAGACTGCACCGGCGCCCCGCCGGGCAGCGCCGGCCCGCGCACACGCCCAGGTTCGACGTCAGCACGGGGCTCTCGACCGCCGCCTGCCTCACGCCCTTCCTCGAGAGCCACGCGGCGACGGCCCTCGAGGAGCACCGGCCGCTCAGCGTCGTCTTCGTGCGCCTCGATCACTACGAGGACAGCCGCAACTTCCTCGGCGCGGACGGCAGTGAGGACCTGGTCCGCAGCGTAGCGCGGCGCGCGGAACGGCGGCTCTCCCCCGACGGGCGCGCCTTCCGCGTGGGCCCCGACAGCCTGGTGCTCGTCCTCCCCGGCCTGTCGCTCGGCGAGGCACGCCAGGCCGCCGCCGACCTCGCCCACGAAGTCGGCGGCGGCCTCATCGCCGGGCGCCGGCAGACGCTCGCGACCGGCGCCTCCTCGTTCCCGACCGTACGCGCCATCGACGACCTCCTCGCAGCCGCCCGTGACGAGGCCCTGCCGGCCGCCGCGCCGACGGCGGTTGTCGGGAGCGTCGTCCCCCTCGCCGCGGCCCAGTGATCGGGCGGGTCCGCACGGCCCGCGTCTTGCCACTCCACATGCGCCTCGCTAGGCTTCGCGTGTGGAGATCGACATCACCAGCCAGCGGGTATCCGGAGGCGTGACCGTCCAGGTCCAGGTGCGACTCACGGGGCGCGAGACCAACAGGCTGTTCGTGAGCGGTGACACGCTGATCCAGTTGCCGCTCGATGGCGCTCTGCCCGATGCCGACGGATCTCCTCTCCCCCGCGCCGGCATGTTCCTCAGCGAACTGGCCGGCAGACGTGACGGGCTCACGCGCACCTTCACCGCCGAGACCGACGCCGAAGCGTTCGCCGCCGCCGTGCGCACCCAACTCGAGACCGCCTTGGAGGCGTCATGACCGACCAGGCCGATATCCTCGCCGCCCAGCTCGCTCCCTACCGGGAGACACCCGGGATCGTCGCGGCGTTGCTCATCTCCCGCGACGGCTTCGTCGTGGCGGCCGATGCCGACGCCGACTTCGGGGCGGACGCCGTGGCCGCCCAGGTGGCCGGCGTGATCGACATCGGCGCCCGCCTCGCCGCCGAGCTCGACCAACCGGAGGCGAAGTACATCTCCGTCGAGTTCGACGGGCTCAACGTGGTGCTCGCCCCCTTCGGCGGCGAGCTCATGCTCGTGCTCGCAGGTCTGCCCAGCGCCCTCGCCTGCGAGTATCGCCTCACCAGGCCAGGCGCCTGACCGCCCGGCCGGCGCGACCGGCCGGACCGACCAAGGAGACACCCATGGAAGACGCGGTCGAACAGCTCGATAGTCTGGCGCGGAGCGTCGGCGACTGCACCCGCTGCGACGATCTCGTGGCGAGCCGGCTCCGCGCCGTACCCGGCGGCGGGCACCCGCACTGCTCGGTGATGCTCGTCTCGCTCGCGCCGACTCCGGCCGACGAAGCAGCAGGGGGAGTGGCCGGCGCCGCGATCCTCGAGGAGCTCGCAGAATCCATGCCGGCGCTCACCACCAGCCGCGACCAGGTGTACACGACCACGCTCGTCAAGTGCGTGCCGCGCAGCGGCTCCGCCGGGCGCGGCCCCACGGCCGACGAGCTCAAGGCCTGTTACCCGTACCTCTCCCGGGAACTGACGATCACCACGCCGCACTACGTGCTCACCGTCGGCGAGGACACCACGCGGTTCCTGCTCGGCAAGCTCTTCAAGAGCCCGCCCTACGAGCCCGACGACTCGCTCGAGCTGCGGCTCTTCGACAACCCGTCGTTCAAGGTCGTGCCGGTGGCGACGCCGGCCGACCTGCGCACGCGCGACGCGAAGGCGCGCAAGGACTACCTCGATCGCTTGCGCGCCCTGGCGCAGGTGATGGGCCTCTGACCCGGCCTCGCGGGCCCGCAGCCGCGGGCCCGCGCCAGGCGACCGGCCGCGGGCCAGTCAGGGCACGACCACACGCAGGGCGCGGGGTACCACGCGGCATTCCATCGGCAGCTTGCCGGCGACCTCTCCATCGGTCTGGACGAGCACTTCCTTGCCCTGCTCCACGGCGGCGATGGACGCACGCTCCGTGTGGAAGTACTCCACCTTCGGGTGCTTGATGTGGGCGTTGATCAGCGCGGCGGTCCAGTACCAGACCGTGCTCACGAACGACTTGTCCTTGAGCACACACACATCGAGCAGGCCGTCGCGCATGTCGGCCAACGGCGTGATCCCGAAGGCTCCTCCGTAGTTCGAGGAGTTGCCGAAGACCGCGAAGTAGCCGTCGACGCTGCGCTCGTCACTCGAGACGCGGATCAGCGGGTCCTCGTGGGTGAGATAGGTGGCCACCCCCTGCACGGCGAAGGCGGCCTCCTTGAGCGCCTTCTTCATCATCGGATTGAGCGCGGCGACGACGGCGGCGTCCATGCCGACGCCGGCCATGAGCGCGAAGTAGCGATCGCCCGCGAGGCCGAGATCGATCCACGACACCGTGCCGGTGGCGAGCAGCCGCACCGCGTCCGGCGGCTCCAGCGGGATGCCGAGCTCCATGGCGAGGATGTTCACCGTGCCGGTCGGGATGATGGCGAGCGGCGTCTCGCTGCCCGCGAGGCCGTTGATCGTCTCGTTGACGGTGCCGTCGCCGCCGATGGCGCACACGCGGTCGAACCCGGCGGCGACCGCCTCGCGCGCCAGCCGCGTCGCGTCCCCGGGCCCGGCCGTCTCGAGCTCTTCCACGGTGTAACCGAGGCCGCGAAGCGCCTCGAAGATCAGCGGCATGTCGCGCCGGTAGCCTCCACCGGCCGAGTGGGGATTGACGATAGCGGCGAGACGGCGGCGAGACGCGCTCATCACACTGCCTCCTGCACGCCCGTGGAGAGCCGGAGCACCGCGGCATATCCGGCCTCACGAGCGGACTCCACGGCAGACGCGAACGCATGGCCCACGTCACCGGGCCGGTGTGCGTCCGAGCCGAGGACGAGCGGGATGCCGAGCGCGCCGGCCTCGGCCAGAAGCGCCGGCCCGGGGAACGCCTCGGCCGCCTTCTTGCGCAGGCCGCCGGTGTTGAGCTCGACGGCCATGTCGGCCGCCGCCACGGCGCGCAGCGCCGCGGACGCGGCGGCCGCCACCGCGTCGTCGTCGTCCGGCCGGCCGACGAACTTCTTCGCGTGGTCCAGATGGCCGGCGATATCGAAGAGCCCGCTCTCGGCGGCCTGCCTCGCGAGGTCCAGGCTCTCGAGGTAGAGGCGATCGAGGCCGTACGCGGCCAGTCGGCTCTCCATCTCCGGATGGTCGAAGCCGAAGCGGTCGCCGACGATGTGCACGGAGCCGATCACGTACTCGAAGGGATACTCGCCGAGCACGGCGGCGGTGTCGTCGATCGTCTCGGGGATGAAGTCGGCCTCGATGCCCAGGAGGATTCGCACGTCGCGGGCGTACTCCCGGGCAAGCCCCCGGACGAGGGAGACGTAGTCGTCCAGCTCGTCGAGGCCCATGGCCCAGTCGTCGGCGAGGTCGTGCCGTGGCTGCCACCCGCCCAGGAAGGGCAGATGGTCGGCGAAACCCATCTCCGTCATGCCGAGCTCGATCGCGCGCTCGACGTACTCACGTGGCTCACCCTCCGCGTGACGGCACAGGCGCGTGTGGATGTGATAGTCGGCGATCATGGCGAGCCGGTGGCCGCGAACGGTCGGTACGGGCCCCCGTGCGGGCAAGCTTACACCCGGCGCCGCGGTCGCGCGGTCGGGCGCCGCGGAGGCGCGGTGCGGCGGCGGGCGAAGACCAGCGCGAGGAGCAGGCCGGCGACGAACCCGCCGAGGTGAGCGAAGAAGGCGACCCCGGCCTCCACTCCGAACGAGCGGGCGCCGCCCATGGCCTGGAGCGCGAACCACAGGGCGAGGAAGATCCAGGCCGGCACCTCGAAGACGGGGAACACGACGATGAGCGGCACCACGGTCAGCACGCGGGCGCGGGGGAACAGCACGAGGTAGGCGCCCAGCACGCCGGCGACGGCCCCGCTGGCGCCGATGAGCGGCACGTCGCTGTGCGGAGCCACCAGGACCTGCGCCGCCGTCGCCAGCATCCCGCAGACGACATAGAACGCGACGAACCGCGCCCTCGTCATCACGTCCTCCACCCTGCTGCCGAAGATCCAGAGATACAGCATATTGAAGAGCAGGTGGAGCCAGCCGCCGTGCACGAACAGCGACGTGAACAGCGTCGCCCACCACGGGAGCCAGCCGAAGGGCGGCACGTCCGCACGATGCGTGAGCTCCCAAGGCCGCGCGCCCAGCAGGTAGTACCAATGCTCCAGCGTGATGCCCCAGCGTGGCAGCGCGAACTGGACGACGAAGACGGCGACGTTGGCGGCGATGAGCGCCGGCGTGACCACCGGGACGCGGCGGATGCGGATGTCGTCGTGAAGGGGGAGCACGCGCGGCCCAGTGTAACGCCGGCCGCGCGCGCCCGCTCGACACGATCCCTCGGCGCCCATATACTTCGGGTCCCGAAATGTCTGCCCGTCCACACACTTCGCCCCACGACGTCACCAGCGAGCTGGCGAGATTGCTCCCCGAGCTCGCGCTCGCGCTCTACGAATCCGCGCCCCACCACCAGGGCGCGACGCGGCACGAGGTCACGGAGCCGCTGACGGGCCGCCAGATGGAGGCCGTGGTATACCTCTCCCACTACCGGCGTGTGACCATGGGTGAGTTCGCCGCCGGCCTCGAGATCTCGCGCGCCGCGGCCAGCGAGCTCGTGACGCGACTCACCCAGAAGGGCGTCGTCCGTCGCGAGGAGGACGGCGGCGATCGGCGCGTCGTGTACGTGCGGCTCGCCGGTCGCGCGGAGCGCTACGCGGACGAGACGCACGACGAGTGGCGCCGGCACCTCGACGCCGTCTTCGCGCGCTTCCCCGGCATCGACCCCGACACGCTCGTCGCCTTTCTCGGCGCGCTCATCGACCACCTGAAAGGACGGTCCGCCACATGAGCCCACAGACCACGGCTCCGGCCACAGCCCGCACCGACGGCACCGCCCGTGATCCCTGGATGGTGCTCGCGGTGCTCTGCCTCGGCCTCTTCATGATCCTGCTCGACGGCACGATCGTGAACATCGCCATCCCGCACATCCAGTCGTACTACGACACGAGCTTCAGCAACATCGAGTGGGTCATGAACGCCTATATCCTCGCGTTCGCCGTGTTGCTGGTGACGCTCGGCCGTTTCGGCGACCTCTGGGGAAGGCGCAAGCTCTTCGTGGTGGGCATGGCGCTGTTCACCGTCGGGTCGCTGGCCTGCGGCCTCGCCCCGACCATCTACGCCCTCATCGCCTTCCGTGTGCTGCAGGGCATCGGCGGCGCCGCCATGATGCCGGCGACGCTCAGCATCATCGCGGCCGTCTTCCCCGCGGGGAAGCGCGGCGCCGCCATGGGCGTCTGGGGCGGCGTGTCCGGCCTGGCCACCGCGATCGGGCCGACGCTGGGCGGAGTCGTCGTCCAGTACGCCACCTGGCCGGCGGCCGCCGACAGCTGGCGGTGGATCTTCCTCGTCAACATCCCCATCGGCGTGATCGGCGTGCTCCTCACTCTGCGCCTCGTACCCGAGAGCAAGAATCCGACCGCCGTCGAGACGCTCGACCTCCCCGGCGTCGGCCTCGTCTCGGCCGCCCTGTTCTGCCTGACGTTCGCCCTCGTCGAGGGTCAGAACTACGGCTGGACCTCGGCCGCCATCCTCGGCCTCTTCGGGGGCGCCGCCGTCGCCTTCGCGCTGTTCTACCGGCGCGAGCATCGCGTGAGCCAGCCGCTCATCGACTTCTCGCTCTTCCGCAGCCTCAACTTCGCCGCCGGCAACGCGACCGGCCTTCTGCTCAGCGCGGCGATGATGGGCGCCTTCTTCATCATCCCGATCTTCCTGCAGTCGGTGCTCGGCTACAGCGCCATCAAGGCGGGTCTTGTGATGGCGCCGATGTCGGTGGTCATCATCTTCGCAGCGCCGCTCGCCGGCTCGCTCTCCGACCGGCTGGGGAGCAAGTGGATCGTGGCCCTCGGCATGTTCCTGCTGGCCGGCGGCCTCGCCTGGATGGCCGGCCTCATCCCGGGCATCGCCAAGATCTCGGCGGCGACGACGCCCGCGAGTCTCGTAGCCCCCTTCGTCATCTCCGGGATCGGCATCGGCCTGGCCGTTGCTCCCGTGACCTCGGCGGTGATGGCGACGGCGCCCAGGGACCGCGTCGGCAACGCCTCGGGTGTGCTCTCGACGATGCGCCAGGTGGGCAGTCTGCTCGGCATCGCCGTGCTGGGCGCCGTGCTGCAGAACCGGGTGACCGCGACCGTCACCGACGGCATCCAGGCGGTGCAGGGCATCCCCGACGCCGTGAAGCGGCAGATCGTCGACGCCGCCGGGAGCGGGTCGATGCAGCTGAGCATCCCCAAAGACGCCGGGGGGATGCCGGCCGCGGCGCAGACGATGGTGGAGACCATCTTCAGGGGCTGGTTCACGGACGCCATGGCCGGCACCTTCGTCGTGGCCGTGATCCTGGCCGTCGTCGGCGGCCTCTGCGCCCTCCTCCTCCGCAATCATGTCGACGCGGCGAGCGAGGCGGAGGACGGCGAGCCGGCGCCGGACGAAGGCATACCGGCGACGCCCGCTGCGGAGGGCGGACGCTCTGAGGCGGCCTCCGGGATGGACCGGGGCTGACGGTCGGCGACGGGGCGGCCGGCGGCGCGAACGCCGCCCCGTCGCCAACCCGGGCAACGCCGGTGTGCCGCTCTTCAGGCTCGGCCAAGGAGAAGTGCCCGCGAACGGCGAATGTCTGGGCATCCCAAGTGGTACCGTATGGGTGTCTGAGGAGGTCTGGCATGCCCGGGACGACGCAGAGCGTCGAGCCGCGAGTCATTGTGATCCCGCGGCAACTCGAAGGGTTCTTCTACGAACGGCTCTCGTCCACGTTCGCGGAACGCACAGACGTGCACGTCGTCGTCGACCGGCGCACCGGCGAGCGCCGCCGCCCGCGCTGGGTCAGCGGATCCGGTCCCTTCACCGAGCGCCGTCGCGGCGACCGCCGCGCCGAGGGCCCGGAGTGGTCGCTGCCGGACATGCCGTTCTCGGCGTCCTGACGACCGCCCCCTAGATCCAGCCGTTCTCCTTGCTCACGATGACCGCCTGGGCGCGGTCGACGACGTTCAGCTTGTGATACACGTTGTGGAGGTGGTTGCGCACCGTGCTCTGGCTGAGGTCGAGCGCCCTCGCCACCTGCTTGTAGGTCTTGCCGCTGGCGAGGAGCCCCAGCACCTCGAGCTCACGGCGGGTCATGGGATTGGGTGCGTCGCTCGGCGGTGGCCCGAGTTCGCCCAGGTGAACCTTCACGCGCGCCAGCAGCTCTTTGATGTGGAAGGGCTTCGTGATGTAGTCCACCGCACCCTTCTCGAAGCCGAGAAGCTTATCGTTGATCTCCCGCCGCGCCGTCAGGAAGATGATCGGCGAGCACAATCCTACCGGCTTCTCGCGCAGCTTCTCGTACACTGCGAAACCGTCCATGTCCGGCATCATGATGTCGAGCAGCACGAGGTCGGGCAAGTACAGTGACGCGACGCGCAAGGCCTCGCCGCCGCCGGCCGCGGTGTGAGCGTCGTAACCGGTCACGCTGAGCGCCTCGGCCACGAGCCTCCGGATGTCGGGCTCGTCGTCGACGACGAGGATGCGCTTGGCCATGTCTGCACTCTCCTGCCATGCCGGGGTCGGGAGCCGCGATGTCGCATCGCACCACCGGAGCGTCTCGGTCTGCCCTACCCATCCGCGAACGACGGCGCTACGCGCCCCGCACCCGGGGGTTTCGGGCATCCTCGCCGATTCCCTCCGACCGGCGTTTCCAGTATCGGCACCACCGTGACGAACCTTAGAGAGCGTCGCCATAGAAGGGACCCGAGAGGCCTCCCTCCCACCCGTGCGACCTCAGCGGATGAGTCGATCTCCGTACGCCAGCAGCAGAGCCACCGTCGCGACCGCCACGGCGACGGCCAGCGCGACGTCGAGGAGGTGCCGCCTCCGCAACGCCCGCCTGGTCAGGCTGACCAGCCCGTACCCGGCGACGATCAGCCCCATCACACCGGCGATCAGGACCACCCAGTTCACGACGACCATCGTACACGGCCTGCGGCCGCCCGGCGATCAGACGCGAAGACGCCCGGCCAGGAACTCGAGCGGGTGACGCGCGTCGCGGCCGCTGAGGTCGCGGATCTGCGACCGGCACGACGTGCCGGTCGCCAGCACGACCGTGTCCGGCCGCGCCGCGCGCACCGCCGGCAGCAGCGCACGCTCGCCCATGGCCACACTGAGGTCGTAATGCTCGGCCTCGTAGCCGAACACGCCGGACATGCCGCAGCAGCCGGCGTCCGGGTCTTCCACCTCGAGCCCCGGAACGGCCGCGAGGGCGTTCGTCGTGGCCGCGGCGAAGCCGAGCGCCTTCTCGTGACAATGGCTGTGCAGCAGGGCGCGGCCGCCGGCACGGAAGTGCAGGCGGCCTTCCGCGGCCAGGTCGGCGACGAGCTCCAGCGCCGGACGGCTCGCCGCGGCGACCTCGGCGACGCGGGGATCGTCCGGGAGCAGCCGCGCCCAGTCGTCACGCGCCATGGAGAGGCAGGAAGGCTCGACGAACAGGACGTCGGCGCCCTCCCGGACACGCGCGTGCAGCCCGTCCAGCGCGCGCCGGGCCGCGGTGCGCGCCTTGTCGATCTGCCCCGTGGAGAGCGCGGTGCGCCCGCAGCAGCCCACATCCGCGAGGCTCAAGCGGACGCCGGCGGCCGCGAGCAGCCGCGCCAACGCCTCGCCCACGCCCGGCTCCTGGTACTGGATGAAGCAGTCGACGAAGAGCGTCGCCGTCCGGCCCGGTGCGCCCGCTGCGGCCCCGCGTGAGCCAGCCGTCCGCGACGCGAGCCGCCGCGTGAGTGGCCGACCGGCGAAGCGCGGGAGCGGCCGTTCGTGGGCCACGCCGAGGCGGTCCGTCACGAGCCGCACCGCCCGGGTGCGGCCGAGGCCGTTGACCAGCGGCGCCAGCGGTGCGGCGAGCGCGGCGAGACGGCGGAAGTCGCCGATGCCGCGCGCCAACGGGGGCACGCCTTCGCGAGCGCGCAGCTCCGCGAGCCACTCGACCTTCAGCGCCGCCATGTCGACGCCCGCGGGGCACTCCGTCTTGCACGCCTTGCAGGCGACGCAGGTACCGAGTACCTCGCGGAACTCCTCCTCGCCGATCGCCGCCGGCGGCACGGCGCCGCAGACGACCCCCTGCAGGGCGTTGGCGCGCGCCCGGGTGGTGCGCGCCTCGTCGCGCGTCGCCAGGCCGGGCGGGCACATCGTGCCCGAGAGCTTCTTGCAGAGGCCGGCCCCGAAGCACTTCT
Organism: uncultured Thermoleophilia bacterium; assembly: GCA_964545565.1. Classification (GTDB taxonomy): domain Bacteria; phylum Actinomycetota; class Thermoleophilia; order UBA2241; family UBA2241; genus CAIXSE01. The sequence goes on along the minus strand of CAZJGT010000002.1, from coordinate 42,315 downwards.
CGACGGCGAGGTCGAAACCGCCCTCGGCCGCGAACGAAAGGCGCGGCTCCCACGCGCCGTCGCCGCGGTAGTCGACGCCGAAGCGCAACGCCTCGGTGACCGGAGGGCCGTCCACGACGACCCCGGGATTGAGCAGACGACGGGGGTCGAAGACGTCCTTGACGGCGACCATGGCCCCATACAGGTCGGGCCCCAGAAGCGTCGGGAGGAACCAGCTGCGCGAACGCCCGCAGCCGTGCTCGCCGGAGATGGCGCCGTGGTAGTCGAGCACGAGACGGCCGACCTCGCCGGCCAGCGCGTCCATGCGGGCCACGCCGGCCGCCGTCTTGAGGTCGAGCAACGGGCGGATGTGCAGGCATCCGGCGGAGGCGTGGCCGGTGAAGCTGGCGCGGCCGCCGTGCGACGCGACGATCGTCTGCAGATCGGCGACGAAGTCGGCCAGGCGCTCAGGCGCCACGGCGGTGTCTTCGACGAACGACGCCGGGCGCTCGGCGCCCGGCGCGCCCATGAGCAGGGGCAGGACGGCGCGGCGCAGGGCCGCCGCCTCCGCCAGCTCATCCGGCCGCTCGAGCCAGGCGGCCTGCCCGGCGCCCAGGTCGCCGGCGACACCGCGAAGGCGTGCGAGGCCGGCCTTGGCCTCCTCGTCACTCCCCTGGTACTCGACGGTGAGCAGCGCCGCATCCTCGCCGTCGACCAGCGCGGCCATGCGCGGGAAGGTCCCGAGATTGGGCGCCCGGCGCAGCGGCGCCAGGTCGAGGAGCTCCACGGCGGACGGCCCCGTCTCGAGGATCGCGACGTTGGCCTCCAGGGCGCCGCGCAGCGTCGCGAACGAGAAGGCAGCCCCGAGGCGCACCGCCGGACGCGGATCGAGAGCCACCTCGAGCTCGGTGAACAGCGCCAGCGTGCCCTCGGAGCCGGCGAGCAGCCGGCCCAGGCTGGGCTCGACCGCGAGCAGTTCGCGGAGGTTGTAGCCGGAGGTGCACCGGGTGGTCCGCGGGTATCCGGTGGCGATCGGCTCGCGGTAGCGCTCGCGCAGTCGCGCGAGCTCCTCCGCGAGCCGCGCACGCGCGGGCCCGCGGATGCCGCTCGCGAGGTCCGTCCCGGTGCAGGCGCGAAGCTCGACGGCCTCGCCGCCGGCGAGCACCCCGGCCACGCGGAGCACCTTGTCCTTGCTCTCGCCGTAGACGATGGAGCGCGACCCCGACGAGTTGTTGCCCACCATGCCGCCGATGGTGGCCTGGTCGACGGTCGAGGTGTCGGGCCCGAACTCGAGGCCGAACGGAGCGGCGGCGGCGTTGAGCGCCGCCTGGACGACGCCGGGCTGGACGCGGGCGCGGCGGCCGTCGCCGTCGAGCTCGAGGATGCGGTCGAGGCCGAAGCAGTCCACGACGATGCCGGGACCGATGGCCTGGCCGGCAAGGCTCGACGCTGCTCCGCGAGCCACGACCGGCAGACCGGTCTCGGCGGCGACCGTCGCCGCGACCGCGAGATCGTCCGGCGCGCCGGCCATGACGACCACCTCGGGCAGGACCCGGTACCCCGAGGCGTCTGTGGAGTAGAGCCAGCGCCTGAGCGGCGTGGTCGAGACCCTGCCGGCGACCGCGCCGCGGAGCGCCTGCGCGGCGGCGCGCCCTTCCGGGGAGAGCGGAGGGATGCGGTGGCGGGCGGTCATGGCGCCAAGGATATCGCAGCGCCCGCCTGCGACTCGCCGCCGGTCGGGGGAGCCGGTCCTTCGGCGCCCGCGACGGCTCAGAGGCCGCCCGGGCTGAACGCCGGCAGCCAGCGGCCGAGTCGCTCGAGCACGCCCAGCATCATGAGCACGCCGAAGACCACGAGGAGCATCCCGGCGGTCACCTGGATACCGCGATAGTGCCGCTTGACCCAGCCGAGCCGGTCGCTCACCCAATCGAAGGCGAGCGCCGCGAGCACGAACGGCACGCCGAGCCCGATCGAGTAGACCAGGAGGAGCAGCGAGCCGGTGATGACGCTCTGGCTGGTGGCGGCCATCGACAGGATCGCGCCGAGCACATAGCCGACGCACGGAGTCCAGCCGATGGCGAGCGCGGCGCCCGTGACGAAGGCGCCGGCGGCGCCGGCGCGCCTGGGCGCCACCCTGAGCACCGGTTCCGGCAGCTTGATGACCCCGGCGACCACGAGACCGCTCACGGCGATGAACGCCCCGGCGACGATCGTCAACTCCTGCCGGTGACGGATCAGGAGCCGGCCGACGCCGCCGGCGCCGGCTCCCATCAGCACGAAGACGACGGTGAACCCGGCGACGAACAAGAGCGACGTCCAGAGCAGGCGCCGATGCTCGCGGCCGAGGTCCTCGACGCCCACGCCGGAGATGAACGAGAGATACACCGGCAGGAGCGGCAGGACGCAAGGCGAGACGAACGAGAGCAGGCCCGCGGCGAAGGCGAGGCCGATGGCCGTCAGGCTGAGGGAGGTGATCTCGACGGCGGTCATGCGGAGGTGACGCGGGCGGCCACCGTCACGCCGGTCGCCTCATTGGGCCTTCGCCAGACCGGCGTCGAACTGGTCGAGCGTGGACGCCCCCACGAGACGGTCGACCTCCTGCCCCTGGGCGTCGAAGAAGATCGTCGTCGGCACGCCGGTGATGCCGTACTCCGCCCCGAGGCTCCTGTCGTCGATGACCAGCGGGAACGCGAGTCCGTATTCGTTCATGAACCCCACGGCGTCTCCCTCGGAGTCGTCCACGGCGATGCCCACGATCTGCACGGCCGGGTTGCCGGTCGCGAAGGCCGCGAGATCCGGAGCCTCCGCGTTGCACGGCCCACACCAGGAGCCGAAGAAGTTGACCACGAGCGGCGCGCCGGCATAGCCGGCCACGCTGAAGTCGCCCGGTGGGATGATCTCGATGTCGGCCGCTTGGCCAGACGGGGTGACGGACGTATCCGAGGATGAGCCGCAGCCGGCGAACACAACGGCGGCGAGGGCGGTGGCGACGAGCGTCGCGAGTACGAGCGTCCTGGTCTTCATGGACTTCCCTTTCTGTTCCGGACGCCGGCGCTGCGCCTCGCGTCCCGTCACGCGGCTGAGCTTACCCCGAGACCCGTGTTTGCGCCTCCACGGGCCGCGCGTATACTACCCCCTAGGGTATATTGTCCACCAGCGATGGAGGGTCATGGCGACCTACGATCTTGTCTGTGACGCGTGCGGTCTCGAGTTCGAGGTGTTCCGGCAGGGCTTCCTCAAGGAAGAGGACAAGGCTTGTCCCGACTGCGGCAGCGGCGACGTCCGGCAGAAGTTCTCCAGCTTCCTCAAGAACATCGGCGGCAGCTCGGGTGGCGGGTGCGCCGTCCCGAGCGGCAGCCCCTTCGGCTGAGGCTGAGGTCCGGCGGCGCGGTCGCGCCGCACGACTCAGCCCGTTGCCCATCCAGGCAACGGCCAGCGCAGGCGCCCGGCGGCCGTTCCGGCCTCCGGGCGCCTCGTTCGTGATCCGCCGCGATGACCTCGCGGCTCTCGCGGCGGCGCGCCGCTCGGGTTAGACTCGTCGCAGTCGCGCATCGAAGGAGCGGGCAGGTACCGCGACCGGTGCGTTTCCGCGAAGGTCAGCGACAAGGGGGCCGAGAGTGCGCAAGATCCTGCTCGGAGCGGCGCTTGGGGCGCTCCTCACCATCCTGGTGGCGGCGCCGGCCGGCGCCGTGCCGCCCAACGAGATCCTCATCGCCAAGAACCTCAAGCGGCTCGGCATCGTGCCGGGCTACGCGACGCCGGCCATGGCCCGAGCCGCCGCGCAGGCGCTCGAAGCCACGGGCACGCAGTATCCCGTCAAGCCCGCCGCCGGCACCGTCGCGCCGAGCAAGGCGCTCGGCCGCCATCTGTCCGCTCGCGTGGTCGAGGGTCGCGGCGCCGCGACCTACGCCAGCAATACCTTGGTGCTGCTGGTCGAGTTCGGCGCCGCCCCGTGGCCCGAGGGAGACTCGACGGGCCACCACGCCGAGGGCCCGACTCACGGTCAGATCCCGCCGCCGGCGGCGGACGACAACGCCACCTTCTGGCCGGGCGACTTCAGCCCCATGCACTACAAGCAGATGCTCTTCGGCAACTCGTATCCGATCTACGGCGCCTTGGGCCTCGCCCGGGAGAAGGGCGACCAGGCGGCAGTCAAGGCCGCAGGCCGCAACGGACTGCCGTTCGCGACGCAGGTCCGCGGCGCCAGTGACGACACGATGCGCAACTACTACCTCGAGCAGTCACACGGCGCCTACACGGTCACCGGCGACGTCGGCGACTGGGTCAGGCTCGACCTCCCGGAGTCATGGTACGGCGCCGACAGCGACCCCTGGAACTGGACCGACGACCTCACCGGTCCGGTCTGGCGAGTGGCGCGCGACGCGATCCTCAAGTTCGCGGAGGACAACCCCGGCTGGGATTGGTCGCAGTACGACCGTGAGAACCCGTGGGGCATCGCGGGTTCACGCTTCGACCGCCCCGACGGCTACCTCGACCACCTGATCCTCATCCACGCCGGCAGCGACCAGTCGGCCGGCGGCGGCGCCCAGGAGTCGGACGCCATCTGGGCGCACTCCTGGGGCATCTACGAGAACTACAACGGCGGCCCCGGCGACGGCCCGGGCATGATGATCCCGGGCACCGAGGGCCAGGGCCCGCAGGGCCTCGGCATCTGGGCCTACAACTACACGATCGACCCCGAGGACGGCGACGTCGGCGTGTTCTGCCACGAGTTCGGCCACGACCTCGGCCTCTCCGACGAATACGACTACACGAGCGCCACGGGCGACGCCAGCAGCGGCTTCTGGACCATCATGGCCGGCGGCTCCTGGCTGGGTCGTCAATGGGGCATCGGCACCAAGCCCGCCGCCATGAACGCCGACGACAAGGCGTATCTCGGCTTCGTCCAGCCCAAGGTCGTCAAGCGCGGCCGTACCGCGACGGTCAAGCTGCAGGCGGCGGCCGTGGGCCGTTCCGATTCCACCGCCGTCAAGATCCCCCTGCCCAAGGCCAGGCACCGCATCCGGCTGAGCGGCAAGGACGGTCCTGCCGAATGGTACTCGACGATGGGCAACGATCTCGACGTCTCGCTTGAGACGAAGGACGAGGTCGCGGTGCCCGCGGGCGGCGATCTCACCTTCCGCACCTGGTACGACATCGAAGAGGGGTACGACTTCGGGTTCGTCTCCGTGTCGGACGACGGCGGCGCCTCCTGGGACACCCTCGACGAGTTCACCGGCAGCGACATGGACCACTGGGCCGACACGGTCACGGTGGACCTCGCCCCCTACGAAGGCCGGCGCATCCTCATCCGTTTCGAGTACCTCACGGACGGCGGCGTGGCCCTGAAGGGCTGGGAGATCACGGACGTCAAGGTGGGCGGGGTCGCCCTGCCGGTCTCCGCGTTCCGGAGCGACGACTGGATCAGGGTGGACGGCGAATGGGCGCGGCTGACGGCGCGCTACTACATCGCCGAGTACCGCACCTACCACGGGTTCGACGAAAGCCTCAAGGACTGCTACCAGTGGAACTACGACTACGCCAGCTGGGTGGACTGGTTCAGCTACAACCGCGGCCTGCACCTCATCTACCGCGACACGTTCTACATGGACAACGACGTGGCCACGCACCTCGGGCGCGGCGGCTGGATGGTCGTGGACGCGCGCCCCAAGCCGCACGGCGTCGCGTACACGGACGGAGCGACCGACGCCCTTGGCTACTGGCGGCCGCGCATCCAGGTACGCGACGCGTCGTTCGGAACGGAGCCCACGAAGACGCAGAGCGTCTACTTCGTCGACTACGACCGGGGCCTCGGCGTCGGCGAACGCACGGTCCCCAGCAGGGCCGCCCAGCGGTGGTTCAACGACGGCAGGACCTACTGGTACGCGGAGGCGCCCGAGGCCGGGGTCAAGATCCCCAGGAACCTCGGCGTGCGCATCAGGGTCAAGTCAATGGGCCCCACGACGATGACGATCTGGGTCGACAACAAGAAGTGAGCCGGAGCGGGGGCAGCCTCTCCCGCGACCGGTCCTGATGGGAGCGACACATGCGCGTCCTTGTCACGGGCGGAGCCGGCTACATCGGCAGCGTGATCGTCGCGCGCCTCGCGGCGCGGGAGCACGATGTGGTGGTCTACGACGACCTCTCCCGCGGGCACGCGGCAGCAGTCGCCGCCGGCGCGTCTCTCGCACGCGGTGACGTGCGGGACGGCGCCCGTCTCCAGGAGGTCATGACCACCACGGGCCGCGACGCCGTGGTCCATATGGCGGCGCTCGCGGAGGTCGCCGAGTCGGTCGTCGAGCCCGAGCTCTACCACAGCGTCAACGTGGACGGGACGGCCGCGGTGATCGAGGCGGCCGCCGCCGCCGGCGTCGCCCGTCTCGTCTTCAGCTCGACCGCGGCCGTCTACGGGGCGCCGGAGCGCACGCCCATCGAGGAAGGCGACGCGCTCGCTCCCGCCAACCCCTACGGCGCGACCAAGCTCGCCTGCGAGCGCCTCCTGGAACGGGCGCGATCTCGCGGCGGACTCGCCTCCACGGCCCTGCGCTACTTCAACGCCTGCGGCGCCGACGGCGAGCACGGCGAAGACCACGACCCCGAATCGCACCTCATCCCGCTCGCGCTCAGGGCCGCGCGGGACGACACGGCGATCCGCGTGTTCGGCGCCGACTACCCGACACCCGACGGCACGTGCGTGCGCGACTACGTCCACGTCGCCGACCTCGCGGACGCGCACATCGCCGCACTGGAGGCGCTTCCCCGCGTCCAGGGTGCGTTCAATCTCGGGACCGGGCGGGGGGACTCCGTCCATGAGGTCCTCAAGACGGTCGAGGAGGTCACGGGGCTGTCGCTGCGACGCGAGAGTGCATCCCGGCGCGCCGGAGACCCTCCCGTCCTCGTAGCCGGCAACGGGCGGGCACTGAAGGAGCTCGGCTGGCGTCCGCGCCGCAGCCTGGGCGACGCCGTCGCGGACGCGTGGGCATGGATGCGCCGCCACCCAAGAGGGTACCCGGCCGCCTGAAAGATCAGCGAACGATCAGGGGACGGCCGTCGGCTCGGGCGCCAGCGATTCGAGCGTGATGGAGCCGAGCACGTCCATGAGCTGGCCCTGCGCCCGTACCCACGCCACGTGCACGGTGCACGACGCGCTCCGCTCACACTCCTCGGGGCTCAGCACGCAGCGGTTCATGGAGATCGGTCCGTCGACGGCCTCGATCACCTGCTGCATGGTGATCTCAGCTGCCGGGCGCGCAAGCGCGAAGCCTCCGTGCGCGCCCCGCTGCGACACCGCAAGACCCCCACGCACCAGGCTCTGCAGGATCTTGGCGAGAAAGCTCTCCGGGATGTCCTGGGCCTCGCCGATCTCATGCAGCGATGCCACATGGCCCTCGGGAAAGCGCGCGAGATACGTCGTCGCCCTGATGGCGTACTCGGCGCCGCGCGTGAGTTGGAGTCCCATGGTCCCTCGCCTCTGATCGCCAGACCGGACAGAAACGGTCCGCTTGAAGCCTATCGCCGTCGGCGCTCCCCGGTCAACCGGCGCCGGCCCCGTGTTAAGCGCCCGTTAAGCTTTGCTGAGACCCGTCCGGGGACGCGACGATAGTGCTCCTTTGCGGGCAAAACCCGGTCGCGACCCGCAGACCGCGATGGTATCCTGCGAAAGCGCTCCAGCGGATCTTCACGGAAGGACGAGAGTGAGACGATCCTTGGCCCTTATCGCCGTCGGCGCTGCGGTGGCCGTCGCCGCCGTGGTCGTCGTGGCCGGAATGACGGCCGGCGACGGGGGCGATACTCCAGGCGCCGCCGCCGCTACGTCCGGTCCGGCGGCCGACACCCTGCCTTCGGGGCATCCCAGCGTCGCCATGACCGAGGACCCCGAGCCGGAGGGCGACGTCAAGGACACCATCGCCCGCCTCGAGCAACAACGGGCCGCGGACCCCACCGACGTTGCCGTGCTGCTCGACCTGGGCGAAGCGTACTTCCTGGGCCAGCGTCTCCGTGAGGCGAGGCAGGCTTACTCCGAGGCGGAGCAGCAGGACCCGGGCAACGCCGCGGCCCAGGTCGGCCTCGCCATGGTCGCCCATGCGGGGGGTGACTCGGCGCGCGCCGAGGAGATGCTCCGCGCCGTACTCGACGCCCATCCGGACGACCAGGCGGCGCACTACTCCCTCGCGATCCTCTTCTTCTCGGCCGGTCACGTCGGCGACGCCAAGGCGGAGTGGGAGACCGCCGCGCGGCTCGACCCGAAGTCCACGACGGGGAGACGCTCGCAGAGCTTCGTCGACCTCCTGAACGATCAGAAGTCGGCCGCGCCCGAGACGAACGAGTAGGCTGCGCCCGGAAACCGGATCATTCCACCCGCGCGCCGAGCACGTCGCGGACGTGGGCGAGCGCGAAGCGGTTGAACTCCTCCGCGTCGTGTCCGGGCGCGTCGTACGTCTCCACCAGATCCTTTCGCACGAGCACCTCGTAACCGCGTACCCTGAGATCGTAGACGGTGTGCAGCACGCAGATGTCCGTGCACACTCCCGTCACCTCGATCAGCTCCGGCGCCAGACTCTCGAGCACGGCCTCGAGATCGGTCTCCCAGAAGCCCGAGAACGTGTGCTTGCGGACCACGGTGTTCCGATCGGCGGACTCCTTGAGCTCGGGGATGATCTCGTCCTCCCCGGAGCCCTCCACGCAGTGCTGCGGGAAGACATCGAACTCGGGGTCTCCGGGCGCGTGCGAATCCACCAGGAACACGATCGGCGCGCCCTCGGCCTCGGCCGACTCGAGCCGTTGGTGAAGGCGGGGCACCAGCCGATCGTAGCGGGGGCTGTACAGGCTGCCCCGGCGGCAGAAGCCGACGAGCATGTCGATGACGATGACGGCGCGACGCGGCGTTGGGGAGGCCGGATTCATGTCCATGCCATACCCATCGGGGCGGTCACGTCACACGCTCGAGCCGGGGGTTGGGCCGATGACGCCGGCCCGCCTTGGCGCAAGCCTCACCCCCGACGAGGACCACGTCCGCGGTGAAATCGGCGTTGCCGCGCAGCAGACTGCTGCCGACCCCGTACGCATCGGCCGGCACGCCGGCGGCTTCGAAGCGGCTGATGCGCTCCGCGTCGAAGCCGCCGCTGACGACGATGTGGACGTGCCGGAACCCCTCATCATCGAGCGCCCGACGGACGGCCCAGACGAGCTCCGGCGCCACCCCGTTGGGCCGAGAAGTGCCCATCTCGTGCCAGAGCGACCGGTCGATCATGGTCTCGCTCGTGTCGAGACGGACGCCCCAGAGCCGCTCCTCGAGCGCGCGGGCGCACGCGAGGCTGGTGGCGACACAGTCGTTGTCCCAGTCGACCAGCGCAGTGACGTTGATCTCGGGGTGATACAGGTCGGCGAAGGCCCGGGTCGCGGCCACCGTGTCGCCGCCGTATGCCGCGATGAGACCATGCGGGACGGTGCCGATGCCCTTGCCGCCCCACCACGACGCCTGCGCGTCGGTGCTGACGCCGATGGCGCCCGCGACGTGCGCCGCGTAGCCGTCGCCGGTCTGCACGCGGTAGTGATCGAAGCGGGCCGGGAAGAAGAGGATGGGCTTGCCCCGCGCCGCGTCGACGACGCGGCGCACGTTGGTGCTGATCAGGGTGCGCCGCGAGAGCACGCCGAGATACACGGTCTCGAGGTGGGCGAAGAGGCTGTAGTCTCCTTCGATCGTGAGCACCGTCTCCCAGGCTGAGAGCTCGTCGCCGTCGTAGAGAGCGTGCACGACGAGCTCGTCCCACCCGCGCCGCCACGGGCGTGTGCGATCGCCTCCCTCGAAGTGACCGGCGCACAGGCGCAGCGTCGCCAGCGCCTCGTCCATACCGCCGAGGACGGCGCCGTCGGTCTTCTGGAACACCTGCATGGTCACGTGGGGGTGCAGTCCCTTGGCCTCGAGCACACGCTTCGACGCATTGAAGTACGCGTCCGAGTAATACCCCTCGCGGATGCGTTCGACGGGCAGAGCGAAGACGTCGGGAGCGAGGCGTGAGCGCGCCATGGACGTATTCTACCTGCGCCGAGGGCGAAGACTACAGACCGAACCTGCCCGCGGCGGTGTCGAGGACCCTGGCGGGCGTGACCTCGAGGCGCAGTGTGTACGTGCCGGCCCTCGTGAGGTCGAGGTCCATGAAGCGGTCGGACCGCGGCAGCACCTTCCCCGGGCCTCCCTCGAGCACCCAATACGGCGAGGAGGTGAACTTGAGCCAGTACGTGCCCGGCGAGGTCACCGTGAAGACGATCCGCCGGTGGCCGACGGCGCGGATGGTCCCGCTTCCGGCGCCGGGCGCCTCGGGCTGCGGGACGAGCAGCGGCCGAGCGTCACGCAAGCGGAAGATCCGCCAGGCGCCGGTCTGCTCGACGAAGGTGAACGCCGGCGAACTCTCCACGAGCCTGGCCTCCCGCCTGCTCCACGGATCCAGCGGCACCTCCTTCGGCGCGAAGACGTACTGCACGCCCATGCTTTGCAGCCAGCGGACGTAGTCGGTCGCGTCGTAGGCTGTGTAGAAGAGGCTGTTGTGGACGGCGTCGGCCTGGCGGTACCAGCCGCGCGTGATCGGGTAACCGGCCTCCGGGAAGTACAGGGCCTCCCAGTGCCGGCGAAGGGCGACGACATGGATCCGGTAGTCCGGGTCGTGGAGTTCGGCGGCCGCATCCAGCGCGGGGGCGAAGAAGGCTCGCGTGGTCTGGGGACGCTCCACGGCGTTGAGGAAGTGGCTGGTGACGGTCCCGAACTGCAGCAGGGCGAAGAGCACGATGGGGATGATCGCCAGCTCGCCGTAGGGGAACGGCCGTCGCAGCCGTGTGTGTCGCAGGAGCAGCAGGAGCGGCAACCCGAAGACCATGAAGAAGCGGCCGATGTTGTTGCCCAACGGGCTTCCGGGCGTGACGAACGAGCCCACGCACAGGGAGGCGTAGACGAGGAAGAGCACGACGAAGGGCCGGCGCGGGTGGACCGCATTCACGCCGGCCAAGGCGACCCCGACCAGCGCGAAACCGAGGAAGACCATGAGCTGCGACGTCTCGTTGAGGTAGGCGCCGGGCTCGGAGAACGCCCACCCGAGCAGGAACCGGCCGACGACGGCCGGCGCGAGCGCGGCGGCGAACAGGAGATAGCGCCGCCGTGCCGCCGGACGCACGATGAGATCGGTCACGATGAACGGGCTCGCGACGACGAGCCCCATCGGATTGGAGAAGATCCCGACGGCGACAGGCAACGCCGCCCACAGCGGGTGACGGCGGGCGAGGAGCGCCAGTCCGGCCATCGTGAGGGCCAGCGCAAGCACGAAGGGATCCTGGCCATGCGCCTGGTAGAGCGTCACGACGAGCGCGAAGCCCCAGGCGGGCCACACGTCGGCGATCCCCCACAGGTCACGTATGTACAGGTAAAACGTGATGGGGATCGTCCCGGTCGCGACGATGACGATCGCCGCACCCGGTATGTACTGGGCGAGCCAGTAGAACACGAAGCCATAGGTGACGGCGCCGTAGCCGCCCCCGTACCAGTGGTTGTCCCAGAAGATGGAATCCCCGCCGCGCAGCAGGAGGATCTTGTACTCATGGGCGGCGTCGTCCCAGCCGGGCACGCCGCCTCGCTGCATGAGCAGGGTGACCAGCGCGACGGCGGCGGTCGACACCAGCCACAAGGTCACCAGGCCGCGACGCGTCCGCAGCCAGGCCTCGATCGCGGACAGCGTCACGGAGACGGTCCGCGCGGGCGGCGAAGGCGGAGGCTCGGCGCGTTCATCCGCCCCGCGTCGCCATCCGCATCGCAGCGATGAGACCGGCGGCAAGGTGCGGCGCCGCCGGCAGGCACGGGACAAGCGTGGTGGCGAGGCAACGTTCGTGGACGAAGCCCTCGACCTGTCCCTCCTCCCCGGCCTCACCGACGCGGTACGCGAACGCCTCCTGCTGCAGCGTCAGGAACTCGAGGTCGAAGAGCTCGTACAGCACGGTATGACCCTCGTCGTAGGGGTTGTCGCGCGTCGCCACGGCGTGCACGTAGCGGGGGCGCTCGTACCACTCGAGCAGTTCGGCCTCGGCGGGCAGCACGCCGGCCAGCTCGTGCGTGCGCCCGCGGCGGTCCGCGAGCCGGCGGAGGAGAAGAAGGGCGCCACCACCAAGGGCCAGCGTGGGGAGACCCGCAGCCACGGCCGCGGCGATGCCCGACTTGAGCTCGTCGTTGCCGGCGAAGGCCGGAAGTCCCTCCTCATCGAGAAGACCGGCCAGCAACAGGCCGCGGGCGCCGCGGGGAAGCTCATGGTCGCGTCCGATGTGCAACGGCGCCAGTGAGAGGCCGGCGGCCTTCAGCAGGTCCAGGGCCTCGAGGGCGAACGGCTCCAACGGAGGCCCCCAGCCGACGGCGAGCGTGAGCCCGGCGGCCTCCGGACGCGGCGTCAGGAGGCGTCGCGGTCGCACCGGGAGGAAGCCGCGGCGCGCGGCCGCCGCTTCGAGACCCTCTCGATCGAGGTAGGTGCCCGCCTCGCGGCAAAGCGCCACCTCGTCTTCCCTGGCCGGCGGCGTGCCGATCTGGCCGATCACCCCTTGACCGGCGCCGCACCGGCGCCGGAACCGGTCGCTCAACTGGGGAGGCACCCAACCGAGCACGGGCAGCCCGCCCGTCTCCTCGAGCACCTGGCGCAGGCCCGAGGCCGAGCCGCGTTCATCGCCGCCGATCACGATGACCCCGGCGAACTCCGCGTGCTCCGCCAGCATCGTGGCGCCACATGCCGCCGCGGCTGCGGTCGGCCCGCGCTCGCGGGCGTCGACGACGAGCACGAGCGGGGCGTCCAGCGCCACCGCCACGTCGACGGCACGCGAGCCCTTCACGCCCTGCCAGCGATCGAGAACCGGTTCGACGACCACAAGCGCCATGAGGTCGGTGTCGGCCGCCCAGGAGTCGTACAGCTCGCCGGCGACGGCGTCGTCGAGCAAGCTTGGATCGAGGACCCGCGGCGCACGCGTCGACCCCGCGTGGAGCAAACGCCACAAGGGCAGGTCGACGCCGACCATGACCGGACGGACGGCGCGCTGCGGGGCGAACGCCGCCAGCAGCGCGCCGGAAGCGAGCGCCAGAGCGGGACCGGGCTCAAGCCCGCAGACGACCAGGCGAGGGACGGACATGGCGGAGTCCTCCTTTGGGCCGGCGGACTCCGTGTACGGCCGGCGGGCCGGACGCTCGAGAGCGGATTCCGAGGGCTCGGATAGAATACCCTACCAGCGTTTCAAAGGACGGGTGGACCGGATGGACCTGCGCCGACAACTGCACGACGCCCTGTACGCTCGCGTGCTCTTCACACTCGCCGTCTTCACGGCTGTGCTCTGGGTGCAGGTCGACCACCACGGCATGACGCCGCTGGAGCTCGAGGTCCTCATCGGCCTCGTCGTGGCCGCCAACGTACCGTTCTTCTTCCTCGAGCGCTGGACCGCGACGCGCACCGTGGCCGCGGCGATCGTCATCGTCGACATCGCCCTCGTCACGGCCGGCGTCGTCTACAGCGGCGGCGCGCTGAGCCCGACCGCCGTGTTCTACGTCTGGCCGATCGTGTTCAGCAGCGTCTTCCTGCCGGCGTGGGTGCCCTACGCGGCCGCCGTCGCCGCGGCGGGGGCGTACGGCGCGATCTGGCTCCTGCAGCGCGCCGATCTCATCGCGGTGACGGCGCTCGTCACCGGCGAGGGCGTGCCGTCCAGCTGGATGCTGATCGCCGTGAGCCTGCACGCCGCGGCGTTTCTGCTCATCGCCCTGCTCGCCGGTCGCCTCGCCCAAGCACTGGTGCGCACGACGGTCCAGCTCACGAAGGCCAAGGCCGACACCGACGAACAGCTGTGCCGCATGCGGGCGACCAACGAGCAGCTGCGCGTCATGAGCGAGAGCAGCCGCGTCTTCCTCCGGCACCAGGACGCCGCCGGCCTCATCCCCGACGCACTCGCGCAGATGGCCGGCGCGACGGGCGTGCGCGGCGGTTTCGCGCTCATCCTCAATCACAAGACCGGCGACTACGAGGAACGGGCGCTCGCGGGAGGCCTGCCCGCCGACTCCGCGCAGCGCTACAAGGCGCTCGGCATCGTGGACGTGGCGCGCGCCGGGGCGGCCCGATACGTGACGGTCACCGACCCGCAGGTGAGACGCCTGCTCAAGGCCGCGGAGAAGGACGGTTACCACGGCCTCCTCGTGGCGCCCCTTGAGGCGAAGCACGAACTGCTCGGCGTGGTGTGCCTGCTGAACCGCCTCGACGAGACGGTCCCCGAGGCGGCGGTGCCGACGCTGCGCGCGCTCAGCGACCAGGTGGCCCTGGTGCTGCGCAACATCCAGTACAACGAAGAACTCGCGCGCAAGAACGAGGAACTCACCCATCTCGACCAGCTCAAGAGCGATTTCATGGCGACGATGAGCCACGAGCTGCGCACGCCGCTCACCTCCATCATCGGCTACAGCGACATGATGCTCAGCGGTATGACCGGCGAGCTCAACGAGAAGCAATCGGCGTTCGTCGACAGCATCCTCAAGGGCGGCGAGGCGCTGCTCAATCTCATCAACGACGTGCTCGACCTCACCAAGATCGAGGCGGGCCGCCTGGAGCTCAACCGCGAAGCGGTCGATCTGCGGGCGGCCCTCCTCGGCGTCCTGCCTGTAGTCAAGCCACGCGCCCAGGACAAGCGCATCCGCCTCTCCACGTTTCTGCCCACCGACCTGCCGCTCGTGTGGGCCGATGCCAGCAAGCTCAACCAGATCCTGCTGAACCTCATCACCAACGGTGTCAAGTACACGCACGAGAACGGCACCGTCAGCGTCGAGGCGCGCACGCTGGAGGGGTTCGTCGAGATCTGGATCAACGACACCGGCATCGGCATCGCCGGCGAAGACCGGGACAAGGTGTTCCAGCGGTTCACGCAGATCGACTCGTCGGCCACGCGTTCACAGGGCGGCACGGGTTTGGGGCTGGCGATCGTGCGCGAGCTGGTGGATCTGCACGGCGGCACCATCCGCGTGCAGAGCAAGCTCGGAAAAGGCTCCAGCTTCATCTTCACCATGCCGATATCAAGCAAGCCGGTGGATCCACTGGCGGCGGGCAAGATCAGCTAACGGGAGGTGTGCGGCGTGGCCACTGCCATCCTGGTCGCCGACGACGACCCAGACATCCTGAGCATCGTTTCGATGTCCCTGGAGACCCAGGGCTACACCGTGTACAAGGCGGAGAACGGGCGAGAAGCCGTCGACCTCGCGAGACAGCACCGCCCGGACCTCATCCTCATGGACATGATGATGCCCGTCGTCAGCGGCTACGAGGCGGTCGGCGAGCTCAAGGCCGACGCGGAGACGAAGGACATCGTCATCGTCGGCCTGTCCGCCAAGGCCATGGCGACCGACATGGAGCGTGCCACGCACGCGGGGATAGACGGCTACATCACGAAGCCGTTCCGCATCGCCCAGGTCCTCGCCGCAGTGGAGACCTACCTGACCCGGTAGGATCGGCATCCGAAGCGGATGGCCGTCAGGACTGCTGCAGGCAGGAGCCGGCGCGTCGGCGGCGTAGAACGCACCTGGTGATCCCGTGACCCACAGGCCGAGCACCGTGCCCCAGCCGCCGCTGATCTGCGTCGCCGACGTCGACACGCGCCTCAGCTGCAGTTGCTACTGCGCCGTCTGCCCGTACTATCTGCGGGACCGGCGCATCGGCGAGCGACGCGCCGTGCACCGTCCCACCCTGGACAGACGCATCCTCAACCGTTTCAAGGGCTGAACGGCGCCGCTCCGGCGCAGCGCCTGCCTCTCCGGCACGACCGAAACGCCTCGACGAGGCGGGCGCTTCTATCATGCTCTGCACGCATCTGCCGATACCGTGAGCAGGTAGCACAGGCTCACGAATCGAGGCCGACCACGGCCACTCCCGACGATCAGAAGCGAGGCGGAAGCCTCGGACAGCGACGAGGCGTCAGCCTCGAACTGAAGACGTGCGCCGTGGTGGCCCTGGCGCTCGCTGCGGCCTTCGTCGCGCTCGTCTCGGTCGTCGACCCGCACTCGATGTGGCAGATCGCCGTCGTGCTCCTCGGCCTCTTCGCCGTCATCGCGGTGACGTTCGACCTCTGGGTCTACCGGCCGGTCAGCGGCCTGATCCACCGTTCGCGCCGGCGACTCGGCGGCGACCACGAGGGCGACGATCCCTTCTACCGCGACGAGATCCGCGAGCTCGGCCACCTCGTCGGCACGCTCATCGCCGTGTTCACCGCCGCCGAAGACAAGGAGTGGGTCTCCCAGAGCATCAAAGAGGACCTCCTGCGCGCCCAGGCGCTCAACCGCCAGCTCATGGACGTCGGTGTGTTGGGGCGGGAGATGAACGCCGCTCTGCCGTATCGAGAGACGGTCGAGCGTGTTCTCTCGCGCAGCAGATCCTTCCTGCACGCGGATTTCGCGGCGCTGCTGCTGCTCGATGCCGAGGCGCGTGACTTCACGCTCGAGGGTGCGCAGGGCGTGCTCACGCCGACGCTCTCGGCCGAATGCTGCGCATCCACCCCGGACTGCCCGGTCCGGGAGGCGGTCACGTCGGAGCAGGTGACGCGGGCGAAGGACCACGTCTGCACGCTCTACCCGCACACCATGACCCATCAGCTGGTGATCCCCGTCAAGGTAGAGCACGTGGGCGACATGGCGCTGCTCGTCGCGTCGACCAGCGGCGAGTACGCCGACGTGCTGACGGACGACATCCTCGGCGCTCTTCAGAACCACATCCAGAGCGCCCTCACCAATGCCCACAAGTACGACGCCATTCGTCGCCAGGTCGTCACCGACCACCTGACGGGGCTGTACAACCGGCGTTTCTTCACGAACCGCGCCGGCGAGGAGATCGAGCGGAGCCTGCGACACCAGGAGCCCCTGAGCGTGCTCATGGTGGACATCGATCACTTCAAGCGGTTCAACGACACCTATGGCCACGCCACCGGCGACCGCGTCCTGCAGACGGTGGCGAGAGCGATGAAGAACGCGCTGCGTAACGCCGACATCTGTTCGAGGCACGGTGGCGAGGAATTCGCCGTCCTTCTGCCCAACACGCCGGGCGACGCCGCCTACTCCGTGGCCGACCGCGTGCGCCGCACGCTCAGCGGCACGCGGTACACAGGCCTCGGGCTGCCGCCTGAGGTCAACATCACGATCAGCGTCGGCGTCGCCACCTGTCCGCGCGACGCGACCGTGTTCGACGAGCTCATGGAGCTGGCCGACAAAGCGCTCTACCGGGCCAAGGCCGACGGCCGCGACATGGTCGTGCTCTGGGGAGCCGGTGTGCGCGAGCGGGTCATGAACTGACGGCTCGCGTATACTGCCGTGGCAACGGCACAAGGAGTGGATCGTGAGCGGACGGCGACAGATGACCGACGGAGGCGCCACCCATGCCTGACGTCATCGTCGTCGGCGCCGGACTCGCCGGCCTTTGCTGCGCCCGCGAGCTCCACGCCGCCGGGCTCGACGTACTCGTCCTCGAGCGGGGCGACGCTCCCGGAGGGCGCGTGCGCACCGACAACGTCGAGGGCTTCCTGCTGGACCGCGGCTTCCAGGTACTCCTCACCGCGTACCCCGAAGCGCGCCGGGTTCTCGACTATGAACGCCTCCGGCTTCGTCCGTTCGAGAGCGGCGCGCTGATCCGCCACGGCCGACGCTTCACGCGCGTCGCGGACCCCTCCCGGCACCCGCTCAAAGGACTCGAGAGCCTGCTCGACTCCCCCGGCAGCATCGTCGACATGCTTCGCGTCGTGCGACTTCGGTCCAGGCTCTCACGCCACTCGCTGAACGAGATGCTCACCGCCCCGCAGGTCACCACCGCCGAGGCGCTGCGCCGCGAGGGCTTCTCGGCCGAGTTCGTCGACTCCTTCTTCCGGCCGTTTTTCGGCGGCATCTTCCTCGACGCGTGCCTGGAGACGTCGAGCCGCCTCTTCGCCTTCATCTTCAAGCTCTTCGCGGAGGGAGAAGCCGCGCTCCCCGCGGCCGGCATGCAGGCCATCCCGCACCAGCTGGCCGACGGCCTGCCGGAGGCGACGCTACACCTCGGCGCGACGGTCGGATCCGCCGGACCGGGAGAGGTCATCCTCGCCAGCGGCGAGCGGCTCACCGCCCCATCCGTGGTGGTCGCGGCGGACGGGCCCGAGGCGGCCCGGCTCACCGGCGCCGTCGAGGCGCCGGCTCCCCGGGCCGTGACCACCATCCACTACGCGGCCGAGCGCTCGCCCGTCGGCGAGCCGGTCCTCGTGCTCGATGGGGACGGGCGCGGCCCGGTCAACGACCTCTGCGTGCCGAGTGACGTCGCGCCGAGCTATGCGCCGCCTGGAGCGGCGCTGGTCTCGGCCACCGTGCTCGGTCTCCCGGTCCTCTCGGACGACGCGCTCGACGGCGCCGTCCGGGACCAGTTGCACGACTGGTTCGGCATGCAGGTGCGGGCGTGGCGACTTCTGCGCGTTCGCCGCATCCCCTTCGCGCTTCCGGCGCAACCGCCCCCGGTCCTCGCCGGGCCGGAACGGCCGGCGCGTCTGAGGGACGGCCTGTTCGTGTGCGGCGACCACCGGGCCACGGCGTCGATCCAGGGAGCGATGGTCTCCGGCCGGCGCGCCGCGGCCGCGGTCCGCGGCCTCGACGCGGGTCCGGACTGCGCCCTTTGACGTCGCCGCGACCCCCCCGCCGTGCGTCGGTCGCGTCGCGGCATCTGCCCCTCAGGCCTTGCCGAGGACGACGCTCACGCACATGACGGCCAGCACGACCGCCGTGATCAGCACGTAGCGCCGCTCGCCTTCGCTTGCGAACGCGATGATCGACCCGCCGACGCGCACGAACGGCGTGGCGATGAGTACGATCAGGCCCAGCGACAGGAAGGCGGCGGCGTCGAGCTCGGCCAGCCTGGACGGCATGCCCGTGAGGGGGACGACGCCGGAAGGCAGACCGTCTCCCCCGAGGGCGCCGAGGATGAGTCCGACCGCCATGAGCGTGACGCTCAGGGCGATCCCCACGAGAAGGACGCGCCGCACCATACGTTCGACCAGGTCCATGACATGCCGTGGGGGGGTGCGCGGCGCGTCGGCTTGGCCGGCGCCGTCACGAGGCGGCTTCCCGCGCGCGGGATGCTCGCCGTTCACAGCCCCACTCCAAGCGCCTGCAACGCCATCAGCACGCCGAAGACGACGAGGGCGCCCTCGAAGACCACGACGAGGATCCGCGTCTGGAGCCGGATGGCCAGGTGCGGGCCGACCAACGCCCCGGCGAGAATGCCGAGCACGGCCGGGACGGCCCAGTACGGGTCCATGTAGCCGCGGCCGTAGAAGATCGCGGCGCCCGTGGCGGCGGTGACGCCGATCATGAGGTTGCTGGTCGCGATCGTCGCCTTGAGCGGCACGCCCATGAGCAGCCTCATGATCGGCACCTTGAAGGCGCCGCCGCCGACGCCCAGGAGGCCGGACACGTTGCCGGCCGCCACAGAGAGGACGAAGCCCGGCAGCAAGCCGCGGACTCCGTAGCTGACTTCGCGGGACGAGGCCGGGTCGTAGTAGCGCGACGGCATCACCCCCGTCTCGACCGGCTGGTCGCCGGCGCGCCGGCGACCCATCTGCCAGGCGACGTAGAAGAGCACGACGGCGAAGCAGCCCTGCAGGATGCGGCCGTCGATGAGGACCGCGGTCACACCGCCGGCGATCGCACCGACCGTGGTCGCCACCTCGAGGAACATGCCGAGGCGCATGTTGGTCATGCCACGCGCAGCAAAGGTCGTCTGCGCCATCGACGACGTGGCGATCACGCAGACGATGCTGGTCGCGATCGCCGTCTTGATGGGAACGCCGAAGGCGAGACTGAGGACGGGGACCATGATCACGCCGCCGCCCACGCCCAGCATGCTGCCGAACACGCCGGCAACGAAAGCCACCAGGAGGATGCCGGCCATGACCGCCATCGGCGCTATTCGTCGGTGGAGGGCGGACGCCGCAGGCGCTTGGCGGCGCCGCGGCGCGTCTTCTCGACGAGGCGCCGCTCCCGCGCCGCCCGCGACGGCCGGGTGGGCCGGCGCGGCGGAGGTGGCGGCTCGTTCAGCTTCTTGAGCTTGAGCCGCAAGCGGCGCAGCGCGTCCGTCTTGTTCAGATACTGGCTGCGCTGCGCCCGGCAGGTCACCGTCACGCCCGTGGGCCGATGGACCAGGCGCACCGCGCTGTCGGTGACGTTCTGGTGTTGGCCCCCGGGCCCGCCGGCGCGGAAGGTCTGCACCTCGCACTCGGCGAGGAGGGCCTCGTCGCTCTCGGGGATGTCGATGGGCTGGATCACGGCGTGTCTCTTCGGGGCGCCCGGTGACGCCGCACAAGCGTATCACCGCGCCGTGATAGCCTCTGGACATGCTCGGCATCGCCCTCGCCCTCGGCGCGTCCATCTGCTGGGGATCCGGCGACTTCCTGGGCGGTCTCAGCACCAGGCGCGCGAGTCTGTGGGCGGTCATCATCGGCAGCCAGGCGGTGGGCCTCGCGGGAGCGGCGCTGGTGACCTTGGGGACCGGCCACGGATGGCCGGGCCTGCATGCAGTCTGGCCGGTCATGCTCGGGGGCCTTGCCAGCGTCGTCGCCATCTCCTGTTTCTACAAAGCGCTCGCGATCGGCACGATGAGCGTCGTGGCGCCCATCAGCGCGATGAACGCGCTCATCCCCTTCGCCGTCGGCATCGCCGCGGGCGAGCGGCCGACAAGCGTGCAGTTGAGCGGCGTCGCGCTCGCCGCCGTCGGCGTCGTCCTCGTCGCCGTGGAGCCGGCGCGCACCGGCGAGAGGATCGGGGTCGCGGCGCTACCCGGCGAGCCGGCCGTCGAGCCGGCCGGCGCCGCGGCGCTCTTCGGCGCCGTGGAGAGCGCAGGCCAAACCGGTCCACCAGAGGGACCGGCACGGTCCCTTCACGCCCCGCGCCCCGCACGCCGCGATCAGCAGCGGGCGATCCTCCTCGCCCTGACCGCGGCGGTCTGCATCGGGCTCGTCCTCATCGGCTACGACGCGACGGCCCGCTACGACCCCCTGTGGGCCATGCTGGCCGGGCGTCTCTCCTCCGCCACGATCTTCGCGATGCTCTTTCTCGCGCTGCGGCCGCACGTCACCGTGCGACGTGCGGCTGTGCCCTTCATCGTCGCGGTCGGCATCCTCGACACCAGTGCCAACGGGCTGTTCGCGCTGGCGACCACCCACGGCTACCTCAGCCTCACCGCCGTGCTGGGGACGCTGTACCCCGTCGTCACGGTGCTCCTCGCCTTCGGCGTGCTGCGCGAGCGGATCGCGCCGCACCAGATGGCCGGCGCCGCCGCGGCGCTCGCCGGCGTCGCCCTCATCGCCGCCTGACGGCTCGCGTCGCGTCGATCGTCCGCGGCGCCCGGCGGGGAGACCGCGCCGCGCCCGCAATCGAGAGATCAGGGGTCCGGGACGGGGGAAGGCGTCCCCGTGATACCCCAGTCCTTCAGGATCACGTCGAGCACGACGCCCGCCATGCGATCGCCGCCGGCGCGCGTCAGATGGATGCCGTCCGACGCCCGCATCAGGGTCATGTCGCCGTTCTCGTCCTCGAGGTACTCCGCGTAGGAGCCGTTCTCATCGGCCAGCGCCGTCCACGTACTCACGAAGGCGACGCCGGGACGCTTGCCGGCCTCCGCCGCGTAGAGGTGGTTCATCATCGCGATGCGCTCGCGGTAGGCGGACCGCTTCATGATGGGATTGCCCACCCAGTAGACGCGACGACCGCCCTTGGTGAGGATGTCCATCGCCTCGCCGACCCGCCGGGCGTAGACCTCCTGCCAGGCCTTGGTGCCGACCTTCAGCACCTTACCTTCGTAGAGGACGTTCTGGCCATCGTTGGCTCCGAAGAGGACGACGGCCGCGTCGGGCCTGAAGTCGACGAGCTGGTCGACCAGACGCTGCGGCCAGTCGTAGAAGTCGGGCCGGCTGAGCCCACTCGAGACGTGGTAGTCGTTCCTGGCCTTCACCAGCGCGGTGGCCTCCGCCAAGTTGACGAGCGACGAGCCGAAGACCTGGTTCATGGAATCGCCGGCGATGTACAGCCGCAGCGGTTTCTTCTCCGTGATCGCGCGTGGCCAAAGCGGCGTCTTGCTCCCCCCCACCTCGGCGAGGGTGTGGTGCACTTCCTCGCCGCGACCCAGCACGCCGGCGATCGCGGACCCGAGGTCGTCGGCGCGGAGCGCGCCGCTCAGCCCCGTCATCGGCGCCAGCATCGCAAGCTGGACCGAGCGGAGCACACCGTACGGCCTCCCCTCGACGTCCTTGCGGATGTTGCCCGCGTCGAGCAGGCCGGCGAGGAAGAAGCCGAGCAGCATGGCGAGGAGTACCGCGCCGGCCGAGGACCGACGCCGGCGTGGTCCGGGACCGCGGTCCGGAGGCGGCCCGCCGGTCTCAGGCCTATGCGGCGCCTCAGGCTCGAGCCACTCCTCCCACTCCTCCTCGAGCTCGTAGCCACCGTCGCGCGCCCGCGATCGCGGCGCCGCGCCCGCAGGGTACTCCGGCCTGCGCCAGTCGTCCGCCGAGCGGCGCGGGCGGATGTCGGCGCCCTCCTCACGGCGCCACCGGTCGCCCCGCCTGGTCCCGCCTCCGTATCGCGCATCGTGCGTCATCGTTTCGATTAACTCGCTAGAACTTGAAGTACAGGAACTCGGCCGGACCGGCCGGCCCCAACACGTCGATCAGGAACAGGGCCAGCGCCAGCATGAGCCCCTGGCCCACCCAGCCGACGCGGCTGAAGCCGGCCTCGAGACCCCGGATCGTGCGCCGCGGCACGTACTGGATGGCGATGCCGAGGGCCACGAGGCCCACCACCGCCGGGGTCGCCGCAGAGCCGACCGACCCGAGCCCGGCGATCAGCCGCCAGAGCACCGCTAAGGCGTTGCCCATCGACTCTGCGCGGAAGAACACCCATGCCACACTGACGAAGGCGAACACCCAGAGCCGCTGAAGCGCCCTCGCGCCCGCCGTGGCGCCCGGGGCGCGCAGGCCTCTGGAGTGACGCGCGTCGGCGCGCGCCCGTTCGAGCGCGAGGCCCGTGCCGTGCATGAGCCCCCAGAAGACGAACGTCCAGCCCGCTCCGTGCCACAGGCCGCCGAGCAGGAAGGTGATCACGAGGTTCGCATACGTGCGGCCCCGACCCTTGCGATTGCCGCCCAGCGGGATGTACAGGTAGTCGCGCAGCCAGCTCGACAGGGTGATGTGCCAGCGGCGCCAGAAGTCCTGGATGGTGCGAGCCGTGTACGGCGCGTCGAAGTTGTCCGGCAGCTCGAACCCGAGAAGTAGCGAGACGCCGATGGCGATGTCGGCGTAGGCGCTGAAGTCGCAGTAGATCTGGACCGAGTACGCCAGGATCCCCCACAGCGTCTCCCACGACGAGTAGGTCTGCGGAGACGCGAACAGCCCGTTCACGATGTGCGTCGCGAGGTAGTCGGCGATCAACATCTTCTTGGCGAGTCCGCCGAGGATGAGCGCGAACGCGCGTGACGAGTCCACGGCGCGGGGATCCCTCGGCGAGGTGAGCTGCGGGAGGAACTCGCGGGCGCGGGCGATGGGACCTGCGAGGAGATACGGGAAGAAGGCCGTGTACACGGCGAAATCCAGCGCCGGCGCCGGCGCGAGCTGCCCGCGGTAGATGTCGATCACGTACGTCAGCATGCGGAACACGAGGAACGAGATGCCGACCGGCAGAAGGATGCGCAGCAGCGGGAGGGGGGCGCCCAGACTGAGAGCGCCGAGCACGTCGTTGAGACTCACGGCGAAGAAGTCGAAGTACTTGAAGACGCCGAGCGTCACAAGGTTGGCGGCGACGGCGAGGACCAGCCAGCGCCGTGCGGACGTGCCGTCGCGCCGTCCTCGCGCCCGGAAGACGCGCACGCCGAGCGCCTGGTTCACGAGTGTGGCGCCGGTCAGCAGGAAGACGAGGCGCCAGTCCCACCAGCCGTAGAACACGTAGCTGGCGCCGATGATGAACCACTTCCAGAGGCGCAACCGCGGCATCAGCAACCAGTTGGCCACGTACACGACGAGGAAGAAGAGCGCGAACGTGATCGTGGGGAAGAGCACGCAGCCGCCTGTCGGTCACCAGTGCACGGGCCCGGCATCGGTCCCGCCTGCCTGCGGGGATGCTACACCAGTGGAGCGCGGGCAACGAAGCTCTTCCCGCGGCGCCCGGCGACTCAGGGTCCCCGCGATCGGACCGCCTCCGTCAGGGCGAGGGTGAGGCCTTCGTCGACGCCTTCGGCGATGCTGCGCCGGCCTCCGCCTTCTTGGGGAACCACTCCTGCTTGATCGCGTCGATCACCGCCTCGGCGACGCGCAGACCGCCGGCGTAGGTGAGGTGCTCGCCGTCCAGCTCCCGGACCTGCTGCATCGTCCCGCCGGCGTCCGGCAAGTACTGCGAGTACCGCCCGCTGCGATTGGTGAGCAGCTTGTACGCGTCGATGTACACGACCCCCGGCGTCGACTCGGCCACGCTCGCGTAGATGTCGTTCATCAGCCTGATCTGGTCGTTGAACGGCGCTTCCGGCATCACCGGCTGCCCGATCCAGTACACGCGCCGGGCCCCCTCCTCAAACAGCAGATCGACGGTGTCCTGCACCCGTCGGCGGTATTCCTTCTTCCAGCCGTCGCTGGCGAACTGGTGGACCTTGCCCGACGACGTCTGCACGGGCTGGTTGTCGTTGGCGCCGAACATGACGGCCACGGCGCCGGCGTCGAACTCCCGCACCTTGGACCGCAGTCGGGCCGGCCAATCGAAGGCGTCCGGGCGGACGAGCCCGGTGGAGATCCTGTAGTCGAGCAGCGGCTTGATCAGCTTCGTCTTGATCGCCAGATTGGTGAGCGCCATCCCCGGCAGGCCCATCATCGAATCGCCGGCGATGTAGAGGTGTATCGGGTGTCCCTTGTAGGGGCGCCGCAGCGGCTTCTCCTGCGAGGGCTTCGTCGCTGCGTCGTCGTCCCCCGCCCCGGTCGGCTCTGGCGACGCAGTGGCGATCGCGAGGGCCCGCGTGTCGGTCGGGCCGGGGTCTGGTCTTCCCAGCGCCCCGGCGGTGAGTCCGGCCGGGCGGTCGAGGAAGAGCCGGTGACTCACCGTCGCGAGAGGATCGACGAGGGCGAGCCGGAAGCTGCGTTCGCCCCCGAAGGGCAGCTCGCGTGCCGTCTTCTGCATCGCCGGCGCGTTGAGGAGCGCGCCGAGCGCGAGAGCGACCGCCATCGCCACCAGGGCGCTCGCGGCAGTACGCCGGCGGCGACCGTACGGCAGGCCCGAACCGTCACGATCGTCCCCGTGCCCGACTCGGCCGGGCGCGAGCGTCCGGCCGGCTCCGACGGGCGCGGGCGAACCCGCCCCGGGGGCGCGATGGTCTGTCGTCGGTGAGCGGCCGTCCGCCATCAGAACTGAAAGTAGAGGAAGGCCGCCGGACCGGCAGGGCCGAGGACGTCGAGGAGCATGAAGCCCGCCGCCAGGAGGATTCCCTGCAGCGCCGGGTTGAGTACCGAGAGCCGCGCCTCGCCGCGCTCCCAGAACGAACGCGGCACGTACTGCACGCCGATCCCGACGGCGATGGCGAGGATGACGCCGGGGGTGACGGCGGCGCCGACGGAGCCCCAGCCCTGGAACAGCCGTGCGATCACGCTCGCCGCGGCCCCGAACGTGTCGGAGCGGAAGAAGACCCAGGCGAAGGTGACGAAGGCGAACACGCC
This sequence comes from uncultured Thermoleophilia bacterium, assembly GCA_964545565.1. Lineage (GTDB taxonomy): Bacteria > Actinomycetota > Thermoleophilia > UBA2241 > UBA2241 > CAIXSE01. Next base: position 16,605 of record CAZJGT010000002.1, on the reverse strand, counting down.
GATGCGCGGCAGCACGCTCCCGTGCCACGGCCGGCGGTCGTACTCGAGCGCCGGACCGCCGGCGGCCGCCGGCGCGACCGGCGCGCCCGGGCCCTCCGGCGGGGGCGCGCCGTCGGCCAGGCCCTGGAGAGCCGCCGCAAGCTCCAGGCGCTGCCGCCGCACCACCAACGCGCGGTCCTTGCGCCGGTCCAGGCGCATGTGCTCGACGACGAGCGCGGCGCCGTACAGAAAGCCCCAGAAGACGAAGGTCCAGCCGGCTCCGTGCCAAAGGCCGCCGAGCACCATCGTGAGCATCAGGTTCACGTACGTGCGCGTCCGACCCTTGCGGTTGCCGCCGAGAGGGATGTACAGGTAGTCGCGCAGCCAGCGCGAGAGCGTCATGTGCCAGCGTCGCCAGAAGTCCTGCACCGAGACGGCCGTGTACGGCGCGTTGAAGTTGTCCGGGAGCTCGAACCCGAGGAGCAATGAGACCCCGATGGCGATGTCGGCATAGGCGCTGAAGTCGCAGTAGATCTGCACCGAGTAACCGACGATGCCCACCAGCACCTCGAGCGACGAGTACTGACCAGGCGTCGTGAAGACGCCGTCGACGAGCCGCGTGGCGAGGAAGTCGGCGATCAGCATCTTCTTGACGAGACCGCCGAAGATGAGTGCGAAGGCGCGCGCCGTGTCCACGTTGCGGGGGTCGCGCGGCCCCCTGAGCTGCGGCAGGAACTCCGACGCACGGGCGATCGGGCCGGCGGCGAGGTACGGGAAGAAGGCGACGTAGACGGAGAAGTCCAGCAGCGAGGCCGGCCGCAGCGTGCCGCGGTAGACGTCGATCACGTAGCTGAGGACGCGGAAGGTGAGGAACGAGATGCCGATCGGCAGCAGGATGCGCAGAAGCGGCAGGTCGGCGTTGAGGTTGAACGCGCCCAGGAAGTTCACGACCGAGGTGACGAAGAAGCCGTAGTACTTGAACACCCCGAGCACGCCGAGGTTGGCGGCGACGGCCGCGGCGAGCGCCCACTTGCGTCCCGACCCGCGCGGCATCCCCGCGATCCACAGGGCGAAGGACTGGTTGGCGAGAGCGCTGAGCGCCAGCAGCACCACGAAGCGCCAGTCCCACCAGCCGTAGAAGACGAGGCTGACGACCAGCATGAACGGCTTCCAGAGCCGCTGTCGGGGCATGAGCATCCAGTTCCCGACGAAGACGAGCACGAAGAAGACGGCGAATGTGATGGTCGGGAACAGCATGGGGTGCTTCTCGAGCCCAGTCTAGGGAAAGGGACGACCGGCTACCAGCCGAGGTTCGCCGCGTCGCAGCCGCGTCCTGCTCTTCTTCGCGTATCATGCCGGTGTGGCCGACTCACCCCAGGTAACCCAGAACACGCTCCGCGCCGGTGTGGTCGAGCTCGCCTTCGGTGAGCCCGACCCGGCACTGCTGCCGGTCGGGCTGATCCACGACGCGGCGGCCGAAGCGCTCGGCGCCGGGGGTCAGGGCGCGCTCGCGTACGGTTCGCCGGCCGGGCCGGCCCAGTTGCGCGCGGCGATCGCACGACGAGCGACCACGCACGAAGGACGTGTCGTCGTCGCCGAGGACATCCTCGTTACCGGCGGCATATCACAGGCGCTCGACCAGGTGATGACGATGCTCACGGAGCCGGGAGACGTGGTCTTCGTCGAATGCCCCACGTACAACCTGGCTCTCGGTATCATCGCCGACCACGCGGTGACGATCTCCGGGATCGCGCTCGACGACCAGGGACTCGACGTGGAGGCGCTGGAGGCGGCGGTGCTGGCCGTCCGCGAGGCAGGCCGCCGGCCGCGCCTCGTCTACACCATCCCGACCTTCCACAACCCCGCCGGCATCAGCCTCTCAGTCTCTCGACGCGAGCGCCTGCTGGAGATCGCGCGGCGTCACGATCTCGTCATCGTGGAGGACGACGCGTACCGCGAGCTCGTCTATGCGGGCGCGCCGCCCCCGGCGCTGCGCACACTCGACCCGGGGGCTCCCGTCGTGCGGCTCGGCTCGTTCTCCAAGTCGTTGGCGCCGGGGCTGCGCGTAGGCTGGGCCGATGCCCCAATCGCGCTGCGCGAGCACCTGGCCGGCGCCGGCGTACTCGAGAGCGGCGGCTGCGTCAGCCAGTTCCCGGCGCACGTGGTCGCCGCGGTCCTCGAGAGCGGCGCCTACGATGCCCACGTCAGCGCGTTGCGCCGCGCCTACGCCGCGCGCCGCGACGCGCTCGCAGCGGCGCTGCGCGAGCACCTGCCGGCCGGCTGCGGCTTCACGGTGCCGGCCGGTGGCTTCTTCCTCTGGGTCACGCTCCCGCCCGGCCTCTGCGCCTCCGAACTCCTGCCGGTGGCGGAGCGGCACGACGTCGCGTTCGCGCCGGGCCGGCGATTCTGCGCCGACGGCGCCGACCAGGGCCTGCGACTCGCCTTCAGCCTGTACGACGAGGCAAGCCTCGTCGAGGGCGCGAGCCGCCTTGGAGCAGCCGTCGCCGAAGCTGCGCCTCGCGACCGCTGAGGCGCCCCCGCGCGTCGCGCCGCCTACACGTGCGACTGGCGCGAGCCTGCGCGAGGTCCGCGGCCCTGGCTGTCGCCACGACCCCTGTCTCGATGCGGGAGGCTGAGGACCGGCTTGCCGCCGATCATGTCCCAGAGCCGGTGTTTGCGCCGCTCCCACGTCTGGTTGAACCCTTCATCGCGACGCCGAGCCCGTCCCAGTTTGAGAGGATTGCCGGCGTACCGCCGGCGCGCCCACAGTGATCCGGGCTTGGCCAGGCGGAACGCCCCGATCAGGGCGACCGGCGGCGCGAAGATGCCCACAGTGCCGACGAACAACTTCCCTTTGAGGTAGCAGACGACGACGAACGCGGTACCACTCAGGATGAGCGAGAACCCGACCCAGCGCGAGATGGTGACGTAGTCGCCGACCTCACTGATGCTGCGCGGCAACAGACCGGTGAGCAGCAACGTGATGAACGTGAGGCCGAGGATCACCGCGTCGATGCTCTTGCGCCCCTCGCCCGTCCAGTAGACGTCCTCGAGGTGGAGGATCAGCGCGAACTCGTCCAGGGTGAGCGCGACGCCACCCCCGAACACGAGCGCCAGGAGCTCGAGCAACGGGCTGCTCGGTTGCATCGCGAAGGTCAGGATGCCGGCGACGACCATGCCGATGATGCCGAAGACGGAGTGGTGGATGTGGATCCCGCCCGGCGTCACCACGCTGCCGATGCGGAGGTGTGAACGGCCGTGACGCCGCGTGAGGCGCGTGTTCAGCCGGGCGACCAGAAACGTCAGGAGGAACCCCACGAGCAGCGCGAACAGCGGCCGCTTGGCGTCGTCGAACACGTGCCCGGGGATGGCGGCGAGGTACAGGATCATGATGCTCCCATTATCCTCTCACGGCGATGCGACGCTACCGCACCGGCGAAGCACGACGGGCGCCGGCTCATCGCGCGTCTCGCGCGGCGTCAGATCGAGGAGGCCGACGCCGAGGGGCTCGCCGGCGACGGCGAGCCCGGAGCGGCCGAGCCGTCCGGCAACCAGTCCTGCTTGATCGCCTCGTAGACGGCATCCGCAAGCAGTCCCTGACCCGCGATCGTGAAGTGCACCCGGTCACCGAGGCGCAGGGAGGGGTCGAACGATCCGTCGGCGTGGGCGTAGAGCCCCCAGATGTCGATGAACTCGGCGCCGGGCCGCTCCTCCGCCTGCTTCCGGAAGATCCTGTTGATGAGTCTCATGCGCGAGTTGCGCCAGCCCTCGCCCATGATCGGCATGCCCACCCAGTACACGCGCCGAGCGCCCCCCTCGAGCATGGTGTCCATGATCTCGCCGACGCGATCCTCGTACGCCCGCTTCCAGGCCGACGTGCCGTACGCGATCCACTTCCCGCCCTTCCAGACCGACTGGGTGTCGTTGGTCCCGATCATGATGACCGTCGCATCAGGCTCGGCGGTCTTCATCATGCTCTTGATCTGCCCGCCCCAATCGAAGAAGTCATAGCGACAGATGCCGGTCGACTCCTTGTAGTAGGTGATGGTCTTGAAGCCCTTGGTCTGCTCGAGGACAGGCTCGAGAGCGAATCCCAGCTCGCCGCCCATCGAGTCGCCGCCGACCCAGACGCGGACGGGGTCCGCCTTGCCGGCCGCCCACACCTCGGGCGGCGGGGTCGGCGACGGGCTCGGGCTGCCGGAAACGGCCGCCTCGGCGCCCGGTCCGCCGTCGCCGCTCGCCCCGTCGTCGGCGCGCCCGCGTGCCACGAAGACCGTGGCGACGACCGCTCCGGCGACCACGACCACGAAGACGAGCAAGAGCAGGCGCCGCCGCCGGGTCTGCTGCTTGCGCCGGCGCCGGCCCGCGTCTGAGCGCGAAGAGTATGTCGTGTAGTTGCCGTTTCGCATTTCTGACCGTGCTTGTCGGCGAGTGTACAGCAAGGGGCTTCGCGCCAGACCGCCGGCCACCTGCGGTGCCGGGCGAAGCAGGCGGCGTCCGGCAAGTGGTGCCGGGCACGCCGCAGTGGGATACAGTCCGTACTGATGATGGACGAGAAGATGAACACGGCCGAAGACCCACGCCGCCGGCGTCGCCACCGTCTGCTCGAGGACTCCCCACGGTTCGCCGACAGCTTCGGTCTCGTCCTGCTGCTGCTCATCGTCAGCTACTTCGTGATCGCCGCAGCCGGAGACGGCGACGCCGGCCGCATCGTCTCCATGATCATCTTCGCCGCGACCACCTGGCTGGCCCTCCGCGCCGCGCAGGTACAGCGCCGCATCCTGCGTCTCGCCCTGGCTCTCATCCCGTTGATGACGATCATCGCCATCGTGCTCGTACTCACCGGCGACGACGATAGTGCGACCATCGTCACCAAGGCAGTCATCATCCTGCTCGTGGTCGTCGCCCCCATCGCGATCCTCAAGCGTCTGGTCGCACACCCCGTCATCAGCCTGAACACGTTCTACGGCGCGGTATGCGTCTACCTGCTGATCGCGATGCTGTTCGCCAGCGCCTACGGCCTGATCGCGCTCGTCAGCGGAGAGCAGTTCTTCGCCGAGCTCACCATGACGCCCGCGACCACGCCCATCGTCGACTACCTGTACTTCAGCTTCGTGACCATCACGACGACAGGCTACGGCGATCTGACCGCCGCGACCGGCGTCGGCCGCATGCTGGCGATCCTCGAGGCGATCTTCGGTCAGCTCTACCTCATCACCGTCGTCGCGCTGGTGGTCCAGAACCTCGGCCAGCAGAGCCGCCTCAGCCGCCGCATGGAGGAGGAGTTGTCCGAGGGCCGGCAAGACATCGCGGGGTACGCAGGTCCGGCCGACCAAGGCGACGCCGACGCGGGCGAAGGGGAAGCGGCAAACCGCTGACGCAGGCGTTGTGGCTCGCCCCTGCGCCCTCCTGTCGTTCGCGGCGCGCTCAGCGGCTCACATCGCCCCGGGGTCGACGTCTTCGGCGTCCGCTTTGGGCGTCTTCATGACGAGCCAGTATGCGAGCGCCATGGCCGCAACGACGGCCGCGGTCGCGTAGACGTACTCGGACGGCGTCGTCGTGTAGTCGAGGATGATGACTTTCCGGGCGATCGCCATGAGGGCCGTCGCCAGCACGATGCGCACATGGATCACGTCGTCGCGCAGGTAGCTGACGATGTTGACGAAGATCTCGATCGCGATGAGGACGGCCATGAAGGCGCCGAAGGTCGCCAGGATGTCGGTGATCTCGAGCAGGCCGGACGGCTCTGCCAGGAGACGCTTGCAGAGCACGTAGCAGACGTCCGCGACACCGAAGACGATGACCGCCGCCATGAGGATGGCGAGCAGCCGTGCTCGTCGGAGGGTTCCTCACCTTCCTCGCGACGCAGTTGGTCAAGCAGGCCGCCTGGCCGGCGTGGGTGAAGCTCGTGCTCTCGCTCGTCATGACGGCCCTGTTCGGGCTCGCCACGGCGTGGCTGAACGGCGACGTTGGGGGCATCATCGACGCCTGGGGCGACCTGAGCGCCCAGTCGGTGCTCGTCTTCGGCGGCCTCATCTGGACCTAGGCGACCGTCTGGTACCGGGTCGTCTTCAAGGATGCTGAGTGGACAAAGGCGCTCGGCGCCTGGCCGAAGGCGTAACTGCTACGCACGGCCCGGCTCGCCGCTATGGGGCCGGGCTTTCGCGTTTCTCGCTGCGGCCGATGTGTCATTGACGTCCGTCTAGCAGGATGAGGCGGCGCACGAGTAAAGCATGAGGACGCAGAAGATGAGTACGATAACGGAGCAGCCAAGCTGGCCGATGAGCGACAGGCCCACGCCGACCTTGTCGACAGTACTCACCTTCTCGCCGCGCGCCTCCGCCTCGCGCATGAGTACAGCCCGGTCCTCTGTACGGAGCCGCTTGCCCGCATCAAGGCGAGCGTTCGCTTCCTTGCTGGCGAGAGTCTGATAAGTGTCTACCGGCGGAGGCTGCCCCCGCAATGGCGCTCCACACTGACCGCAGAACCGCTTGGCACTGTCGTCGGTGACGACACCGCATCCCGGGCATGATCGTCACGGCCCCTCCTTTGGACGTTGGCCCTCGTTGGGCAGTATCGTCTTCGGAGGGAACGGGCTCAAGAGCCTCCACCTGACATAGAACGTGAGCGATTCCACGATCAGGTCGGCGCGCGGAAGATACCTATCGCCTCGCGTTCACCATCAAAGCCCTGGGCGACTTCACCCGCACCCTGGGTGATGTGCAACCGGGCACGACCGCCTACGTGGAGGGGCCGCACGGCGCCTTCAGCATCGACCGCTACCCCGGACCCGGCTGCGTGTTCGTTGCCGGGGGCGTCGGGATAACCCCCATCATGAGCATGCTGCGCACGCTCGCCGACCGCCGCGACCCACGCCCGCAGCTCCTCGTCTACGGCGCGCGGTCGTGGGATGACGTGACGTTTCGGGACGAGCTCGAAGCGCTGCGCGAACGGCTCGACCTGCGGCTCGTCTACGTCCTCTCCGAGCCGCCGTACGACTGGCCCGGCGAACGCGGCAGGATCAGCTTCGAGCTGCTCGAGCGCCATCTGCCGCAGGATCGGGCCGAGAGGCTGTACTTCATCTGCGGCCCCCCGCCGATGATGGAGGGGGTGGAACAATCGCTGCGCCGCGCAGGCGTACCGTGGCCAAGGATCTACACCGAACGATTCACCATGGTCTGAGGGGGTCGAAGCCCATGCGACATGTCCACACGACCCGCGTCGTGCTCTTGATCGGCGTGCTCGTGGTCACCGCCAGCGTGCTCTTCGCACTAGTACGTGGTTGAGCTGGGGGACGCCTGCGCCGGCACTCGACTTCCCAGGCCCCGGCGCACGGTCACGCTTTGCGCAGTGCAAGACCCTGGACGATGGCCGAGATGCCGAACAGGATCGCGCTCAGGCCGACCAGGACCATGAGCAGCGTGACTGTCGGACCCGGCCAGGCGATGAAGACGATGCCGACGACGGCGAGGATGAAACCGAAGCCGGTCACCACGCCATAGCCCTCGCGGCGCCCGGCGATTGCCGCGACGGCGACGGCGATGCCCGAGAACAGGAACGAGAGACCGACGATCACCGCGACGGTCTTGATGGAGGCTTCGGGCCAGACGATGAGCATGATGCCGGCGATGATCGCCACGACGCCGGCGACGATGCGGCCGCCGCGGCTGCCCCCGCCGGCGAAGAACTGCAGGATGCCGGCGAAGAGCAGGAACAGCCCGGCGAAGATCGCCACAAGGTGCACGCTGGCCCAGATGTTGGCGAGGACGATGATGCCGAAGACCACGGCGATGACGCCCACGGCCAGCACGAGGCCCCAGACCCGGTGCGCCAACTGGCCGGAGCCGCCGACCACCACCACTGTCTCGCTCAGGACCTCGGGACGCGGTCGTCCGGGATCGCTCCCTTGCTCGTTCATCTGTGTCTCCCTCTATCTCGTAGCTGTCGGTGGCCTTCGCCCGGGGCTTATTCCCCGAGCACCTTGATGATCAGTCTCTTGTCGCGCCGCCCATCGAACTCGCAGTAGAAGACCGCCTGCCACGGCCCGAGGTCCAGGCGCCCCCCGGTCACCGGGACGATGACCTGGTGGTGCACCAGCAGGTTCTTGAGATGCGCGTCGCCGTTGTCCTCGCCGCCGCGGTGGTGCCTGTAGTCGCCGCCGTCCGGGAGCAGCTGCCGCGCCACCTCGCCGTCGGGTGGCTGCCATGACGGCGGCGCCAGCTTGTCCAGCCACTCGAGCGCATCTTCCTGCAGGCCGGGCTCGTCGTCGTTGATCCATACGCCCGCGGTGATGTGCATCGCCGCGACCAGCACCATGCCCTCACTGATGCCGCTGTCGTCGACTGCCTGCTGCACGTCCTCGGTGATCCGCACGAACGCGCGTCGCCGCTCGACGTGGAAGGTCTTGTAGACGGTGTGTGTCGTCACGCGAGCCTCAGCTCTCGTCCCCGTGGCGGTGGGCCAGACGGATGAACCGCACGCCGAGGCCCGCGGGGCCGGGCTCAACGACGGCGATCGTCGGGTCGTCGTCCTCCTCGTGCGGAGCGCTGGCCGACCCCGGATTCAGGAAGAGCGCGCCGTCCACCCACTCGACGGCCGGCAGGTGGTCGTGCCCGCAGACGACGAGATCCGGCATGTCGTGCTTGGCGACCCCCTCGACCTTGCCGAGCGAAAGGCGCTTGAGCAGGCGCTTGCGCTTGTGACCGACGACGAAACGCACGCTGCCGACCTTGCCCGCGACCTCTCGCGGCAGCTTGCCCAGCTTGCCGTCGTCCATGTTGCCGGACACGGCGGTCACCGGCGCGACGACGGCCAACGCCTCGAGGGTCGCGGCATCCATGATGTCACCGGCATGGATGATGTGGTCGACGCCGGCGAACGCCTCAAGGACCTGCGGATCGAGATAGCCGTGCGTATCGGAGATCACGCCGATGCGCACATCCTCACGCGACTTCGTCATCACCCTCCTCGGGACTCCGTGCGAACGCCTGTCAGGACGTCTATCATCCACCCGTCCGGGCTTGCACGCCAGTGGTCGCCGGGCTTCACTGGAATCTGCCGCCGGGGCCGGCCGTCCCCGTGGGCCCGGCGGGCTCCTGCAGATGCGCCGCGTCGCGTTCAGCGCGGCCTGCGTGCGCGGCGAGCGCCTCTTCCAGGAGGAGCCTCTCGCCGGGCCGCAACACGACCGTGTGCACGTCGGGCTCGAGCGCGGCGGCCTGCGCCATGAACAGGTAGGGCGCCCGTCTGTGGAAGTCGGGCCTCATCCGGAAGAGCGCCGTGCCCGGCAGATGATAGGTCCCCCAGTGGATGGGCACGACGAGGCGCGGCCGCAGCAGTTCCATCGCCATGACCGCATGCCGGGGACTCATGTGCTTGAACTCCGGCATGAGCGGGCCGATGCCGGCGATCGGCAGCATGGCGAGGTCGAGCCGCTCCGGCCATACGCCGGCGATGCCCGAGAAGAACCCCGTGTCGCCGGCGAAGTAGATGCTCCTCGTGCCGGACACCACATAGCCCAGGCTGGGCGTACGCGCCGCCAGAGGATGCCGCGTGCCCTTGTGCTTCGCGTCCGTGCCGACCACCTCCACGGACCCGATGCTCACCCGCTCGCCGGGTGCGATCTCGTGGATGTCGCGAAACCCGCGCCAATGCAACGAGAGCCCGGCTCCGACCGGTGCGAGGATCGGGGTGTCGCGGCGGAAGAGCCGCAGCGACCGCGGGTCGTAGTGGTCGAGGTGGAGGTGCGAGATCAGGATGACGTCCGGATCGTTGACCGGCTCGGTGAGCGGCTGCGGGACGCGCCGGTAGAGTGGACCGACGGTCCGGCGCAGCACCGGGTCGGTAACGAGGCGCACGCCGTCCATCTCGATGACCGTCGACGCGTGCCCGAGGAACGTGACGCGTACGTCCGTGACCCTCCCGCCCGCGCGGGCGGGTCGCGTCTGCATCGGTCTCGGGGTCCGTCCTGCCGACGGGTCGGCGATATGCTTCATGGCCTCGCTGCCGGGCCTTCCCTTCTCTGGCAGTACGGTGACCGCGGAGCGGTATGGCCAAACCCTGCCCGGTCCGGCGGCTCACCCAGAAGCACGCTTCCCGATCCGATCCGGCCGGGTTCCCGTGCACCCTCCGCGGGTATTTAAGCCTAGCGCATGTGCCACGCGCGCAGCAGACGGAGCGTTGCCTTATGGCCACCATTCAACAGCAGATCCGGGTAGACGCGAAGCGAGAAGACGTGAAAGCCACGTGGAGCCGGTTCGTCCGTTGGGCCAACGCTGGGCCCGGGCACCTGCTTTGCCACGAGTTCGCCTGTGTCGACGCCGTTCGATCCGGCCTCGTCAGTTTTCAACCGGCCGCGAACGGCAGGACCACCGTCACGTTCCGCCTTGAGGAAGTCCCAGGGGGTCCGGCGCCGCAGGAGCTCAAGCGTCGGATCAGCCACGATCTCGTTGTCTTCAAGGACTACGTCGAACGCACCGGCCCGCACAGAACGCCGACAGACGCTGAGAAGACGGCCCTGGAGCACGAGGCCGGCCGCAAGGGTGACCCCCCGCGCCACGTACGCCTCAGCAGCGAGAACGACACGACCTTCTGGCGACATCACTTCCCGACGTGAGCCTGGCGGCACGCGACGCGCAGGGGACCGGGCGATCGCGATCGCCCGGTCCCCTGCGCGTCGCGACCTTCAACGTGCGCACGGGCCTCGGCTGGGACGGGCGCCGCTCTTGGCCGTTCCGGGCCGGCACCTGCGCCGCAGCCATCGCCGCGCTCGCCGCCGACGTGGTCGGCCTCCAGGAGGTCCGCGGCTTCCAGGAGCATGGATTGGCGCGCCGGCTGCCCGGGTACGCCGGCGTCGGCGTCGGCCGCACCGACGGACGCCGCCGAGGCGAACGCTGCACGGTCGCGTATCTCAGCTCCCGGCTGCGTCTCGAAGCGTGGACGGTCCGCTGGTTCTCGGACGCGCCGTCCACGCCGGGCTCGCGCTCATGGGGCAACCCGATCACCCGCCTCGTCACGCTCTGCCGGTTCTCGGACCTGCGCACGGGAGATCGCTTCGGGGTCGCCAACGCGCACTGGGACGGCGCTTCCGCCGTGTCCCGGCTGCGCAGCGCCAACGCGTTGCTCGGCTGGCTCGATCCGGCGCTGCCGTGGATCGTGCTCGGCGACCTCAACGCGACGGCCGCAGACCCGGCCGTCGCGCGCCTGGTCGCCGCCGGCCTGCGCGACACACTCGCCGAGCTGGGCGAGCGCGGGCCGCTGGCCGCGACGCACCATCCCTGGGACGGCTCCACCGCGGGCACGCGCATCGACTACGTCCTCACGGACGGCCATTGGGACGTGCTTGAAGCGTACATCGACCACACCCGGCCGAACGGGCGGCTGCCCTCGGACCATTGGCCGGTGGTCGCCGAGGTCGGCATGCGGACGGCACGGGCTCGCCGGGAGACCGACGGCGCCGGGCGCGCCGGGGCGTCTCTGCCCTGAGACCGCCGCAGACCGCGCCTCACCGCTCCCGGAGACCCGGCGACCACAGGCGGCGACTCGCCGCCCATTCGGAGTCGTCGCGCCACACGAAGGTGTCGTCCTGCAGATCGCGCAGCGCGATGCGCAGCTCCTCGCGGGTGTTCATCACGAACGGCCCGTACCGGGCGATCGGCTCGCCCAGCGGCTTGCCGCTCACGAGCAGAAAGCGCACCGGGGCGTCGTCCGCCACCACGCGGACCTCATCGCCGTCGCCGAACACGGCCATCTGCGGAGCAGCCAGCAAGACGCCGTCGAGGTCGCCGCGATAGCCGAGGTCGCAGCCGACGCCGAAGCGGCCCTCGCCCTCGAAGGCGTACGCGAGGGCCGCGTGTCCCTTCGGCACCGGCTGCGAGAAGTGCGCCCCGGCCGGCAGTGAGACGTCGAGATACTCGGGCTCGGCGCGGATCTCCGTGACCGCGCCGCTCACGTGGTCCACCTCCCCGGCGACGATGCGGACCACCGTCCCGTCATCGCGCCGGATCTCCGGTATCTGCGCGGCGCTCAGATCCTGGTAGCGCGGGTGTGACATCTTGAGATCGGCCGGCAGGTTGACCCAGAGCTGGAAACCCTCCATGTGGCCGTCTGCGGACGCCCGTGGCATCTCTTCGTGCATGATGCCGCCGCCGGCCGTCATCCACTGGACATCCCCGGCGCCGATCACCCCCGCGTTGCCGATGCTGTCGCGGTGCTCGACCTCTCCGGCCAGCATGTAGGTGACGGTCTCGATGCCGCGGTGCGGGTGCCAGGGAAACCCCGCCAGGTAGTCGTCGGGGTCGTGCGAGCCGAAGTGGTCGAAGAGCAGAAACGGGTCGACGTAGTCCAATGTCGGGGTGGCGACGCTGCGCTTCAGCCGCACCCCGGCGCCCTCGATGACCGGCTGCGGGACGACGATCCGCTCGACCGTGCGTGTGTGCTCGCTCATACCATGCTCCTCCGGATCGACGCTCGTGCCGACACCGTTCCCGGGCTGGGCGTCCGGAAACCGTCGCCGTGTCGCTCGCCCGCGCGTGCGCCCACCTGTAGCATGGGCCGGCACCGCCGACCGGAGGGGGGACGCCCGGTGCCCGCAGGTCGTATCGCGCGAGTCGTCGCCGACCTCAAGGTCCTGCCGCGGCAGTTCTGGCTGCTCGCCGCGGCGATCTTCGTGTACCTCATCGGCGTCGACATGAGCTACCCGTACGAGGCCCTCTACCTCAACAGCCGACTCGACGTGTCGATGACCACGGTCGGGCTCATCCTCGGCGCGACCATGTTCGCGACGCTGCCGATGCACGTGGTCGGCGGGGCCCTGTGCGACAAGCTCGGGCGGCGAGCCGTGCTGCTGATAGCCATGCTCGGCAGTATGACGCTGTACACCGGCCTCGGCCTCACACGCGACCTCGGCGTGATCGTCGCGCTGATCACCTTCGAGGCTGCCTTCGGGTGGGCGCAGTTCATCACCTCGAGCAACGCCATGGTCGCCGACCTGACGCCGCCGGAAGGTCGGGCGGAGGCGTACAGCGTCTCGCGGGTGGCTCTCAACGCCGGCGCCGTGATCGCCCCCCTGCTCGCCCTGCCGCTGCTCGCCGCCGACCCGTCGTTTCGGCTCAACTTCCTGGCGTCCGGCGCCGTCTGCGGCATCGTCTTCGTGATGGTGCTCGTCCTGCTGCGCGAGAGCCGCCCGCACGACGTGCGGACCGTGTCCGTCGCGGCCACCTTCCGTGGCTACGGGCTGGTCCTCCGCGACCGGCGCATGGTGGTCTTCAGCCTCGTCGCGCTGCTCCCGCTGTACGGCTTCGGCCAGATCCTGATCACACTGCCGGTGATGCTCGCCGACCTGCACGCGGTGAGCGCCACGAGGTGGAGCATCGCGCTCAGCGTCTACGGCGTGTGCATGGTGGTCATGCAGTACCCGGTGGTCCGCGCGCTGCGCCACCGTGATCCCATGCTGCTCCTCTCGCTCGGCTGCGTCGCCCAAGGCTTGGGGATGGGGCTTGCGGCCTTCCTCCCCTGGCCGTGGACCCTCCCCTGCATCGTCGTGATGAGCGTCGGCGTCGTCCTCCTCATCCCGATCTCGTCCACCGTCGTCTCCCGTCTGGCGCCGGCACGACTGCGCGGCCGCTACATGGGCGTGTGGACGTTCGTGTACATCGGCGGCTACGCGCTGGGCCCGCTCGTCGGCGGCTGGGCCCTGGACACGCTCGGCGGACGCGGCGCGTTCGTGGCGATCGCCGCCGCCGGCCTGCTCGGCGCTGCGCTCTTCCCGCTACTGCGCAGCTGGATGGGGGAGGAGATGCGATAGGCGAAGCTCAGGCCCGGCTGCGAGCCTCCTCGAGCAGCCGTCGAGGATCCGGGTGATCGGACAGGCCGAGCCGTGCCGCCGCCTCGTCGATGAGGCGGCACAGCTCGGCCTCGACGTCGGCAGGCAAACCGACAGGAGCGCGCGCCAGCCGCTCCGCGACCTGCGCCCGCGCCAGCTCGAGGCCGTCGAGACGGCCTGCGGCCACCCACTCCCCTTCGCCGCCACGCCAGCTCAACTCCTCAGAGGCCCGTGCCCGGCGCGCCCAGCGCCGGGTGTGCCGGGTGGCGAGAAAACCGGAGGGAGAGGTGACGCCCTCGATGATCGCGTCGACGTCGAGCGCGTCCTCGTCCCACGCCGGCGGCTCCAGAGCGTCGAGTGCCAGACGGTACACCGCATCGCCGATCACCAGCAGCTCGAGACAGGTGGTGGTGTCTCCCCAGGCGCCGATACCCGACATGAAGCAGGGTCGGGCCAAGGACGTGGCCGTCGCCGGCACGCCGTACTGATAGCCGGTCTGCACGTCGACGACCAGACCGGACGTGTCGGGGCCGTAGCAGTCGCAGGCGAGACCATGCCGTCGCGCCAGAAGAGTGGCGCCGATCGACGCCGCCGCCCACGCCCCGGCGCCGGTGAGCAGCTGCCCGCTGCGCGGGTCGGCGAGCGAGAGTCGGGCGCCGTAGCTGCAGGCCGTACCCGGCGCGGCCGACTGGGCGAGGACGACGCCGGCGAGGATCTCCGCATCCTGCTGGGCGAGCGCGGCGGCCATCGAGGCCGGCGCCGTCGTGCCGGCGACGGGATTGGTGAGCGGCTGCACTCCCATGCCTTGCCGCGCCGCCGCGATGATGCCGTCGCAGACCCCAGCGCTGAGATGCAGCGGACTCACCGGCGAGTAACCCATGTCGAGGGCGACGGCGCCGGGCTCCGACGTGTCGCGAGAGGCAAGCACGATGCCGGCCATGCGAGCGAGCACGGGCGTCTGCCAGGCGGCGTCCTGACCCGGCCCGCCGACCGGCTTGTCCGTCTCCGAGGCGATCGCGAAGTACGAGTAGAGAGGATGCAGCGCGGAGGGGACGTCCCCGGGCGTGACCAGGCTGTTGATGGTGTCGGGGTAGCGCCCGTGGTGCAGGACGCGCGCCGCGCGCACCTGGTCGGCGAAGGTGGCGCGACGGGCCACGCCGGTGCGCGCGTCGGCCATGTCTGGAGCTTCCCCCATGTTGTGCACGTGCACGCGACCGGGTGCCGCCCCTACCCGCACGTCACGGACCGGGTCACGTGCGAGCATCGTGTAGTCGCCGCGGCAGGCCTCCAGCGCCGCGGCGACAGTCGCCTGCGGCAGCAGCATCCGGCCCCGCGGACCGGGAGTGCACCCTGCCGCCGCCAGCAAGTCCGTCGCCGCCGGCGAGTCCACCTGCACCCCGATCCGCGCCAGCAGCTCGAGCGAGGTGGCGCCGACCGTCTCGATCGCTTCCGGCGGCCACACATCGGCGGCAAGGCTGGCGAACGGCGTGTCGGCGCGGGTCGAGGTCATGGGAGGACCGAGTGTATCAGGGCTCCCGGCGCCTGCCGGCCGGCGGCTCGTCAGGATCGGGCGCGCCGCGGCGGGCGATTGCGGAGCCGCCAGGCGAAGCCCGCCAACCGGGCCTCGTCGATAGGATCGCCGTCGTTGTAGACGAAGAGGGCCGGAAGGCCGGCCTCGCGCCGAAGCTGTGCTTCGGCGATCAGGGCCGGCCCACATCCTCTCGGCGCCACGGAGACGACGCCGTCGATGGGTTGCGTGCGCCAGGTGAGCAGGGCTCCGCCGACCGCCGGGATCGACTCGCCGAAGGGATACGGCGCAAGCAGCCGGCGGCTCTCGCGGTCCACGTCGCGCACCTCGTTCCAGAACACCCAGGGGTGCTCAGTCTGTACTGCCTTCACGAGGCGGCCGACGATGTAGCGCATCGTCGCCAGCGTCGCCTCCTTCTCCGGCCGCTTCGTGAGCGGCACGCCGTCCTGGATCTGGCGCAGCTGCAGCAGCTCGAAGAAGGCGCCGTAGGGCTCGAAGATGACGCGCAGGCCGTGGTCGGCCAGCTTGCGCTGCAGGCCGTCGTTACCCCACTCGTCGACGCGCAGGTAGAGGTCGCCGCAGAGGAAGACGTCGCGCAGGCTCGCCGCCCTGGATGCGTCGCGAGGCAGGGCGCGGAACGCACCGGCCGCGGCGCCGAGGAGGTCCTCAACCTCGCCGCAGAAGCGGAAGGCCCCGGCCACGTTGCCTGCGGCGCCGGCATTCGGCCGGGGCCGCTCGAGCATCGCCTCCAGCCGCCCGGAGAAGTCCTCGAAGAGCATGTCTGCGGTACCGGTCTCCGCCTCATCGGCGAAGCTGTAGAAGCGCAGCATGTTGAGCAGATCGACGGCGACCAGCGCTGTCCACACCACCGGCATCATGCGGACGTTGGCGGTCACCAGACTGAAGTCCGCGACCTCGACGGTGTCGCCGAGGCCGAGTCGGTCGAGAGAGATCTGCTCGGTGAGCGGGAAGAGGTTGGCGCGACACGCCTGGAAGCCGTTGCCGGCGCTGAGGAAAAGCGCCTTCCTGCCGTCCAGGCGCGGCGCCTCCTCGGCGAGAAAGCGGGCGAAGGTCCCCCAGATGAGCTGGTACGGCAGGCACTCCTTGCCGGAGCAGGCCGCCCCGGCGGCGCGCAGGGCAGCCGCGTCGGGCTCGCCCACGTAGGAGGCGTCAAACCCGGCGCCGCGCATCGCCGCCGCGAGATGCCGCCCCAGGCCGCCCCCGACGTGGCCGAAGATGAAACGGTCGTAGCCGGCGTCGAGGCTGTGCGGGAGGCGCC
>CAZJGT010000001.1:62194-69933 GCA_964545565.1 uncultured Thermoleophilia bacterium | reverse complement strand
AGAAGACCGGCCTGCGGACCTTCAATGCCGGCGTCAACGGCATCGGCGGCGCCGCTGACGCGTGGGCGATGACGCAGTTCATCCACGACGCGTGGCCGGCCGCCCACCCGGCGTATCTGTGGCTCCTCGACGTGGAGTCGTTCGTCCCCTTCGAGGTCGGGGCGCGCACCGCCGGCGAGCCGCGCCTGGCCCGCTACGTCGGCCAGGCGTCCGCCCGTGAAGGCGCGAGCGAGCTCGCCGGCGCCGTTTGGCAGAGCCGCTCCACGGTGTTCTCCCTCGACACCGCCTACGACTCGGTCCGTCTGCTCCTCCATCGGGAGAGAGCCGCGAGCGAACAGACCAAGTACCGCAGCCGGATCCTCGACGACGGGGTGCTCAAGGACCGCCCGTGGAGCCGGCGGGAGTGGAGGCGCCGCTGGCCCAACTCGGTCGAGCGGTATCGCGCCCTGCACGGGGACGTGTACAAGAGGCTGGACCCGACGGCGCGGGAGTACTTCGAGGAGACGCTGACGTTCATGAACGAGCGGGGGCAGACGCCCGTCATCGCGCTGACGCCCATCAACCCCAAGCTGCGCAGGATCGTCGCCACGCTCGGTTGGGCGGAGCGCTACAGGGAGGTCGTCGCGTACGTCGAGTCGCTGCAGGGCGAGTACGACTTCGCCTTCCTCGACATGACCGACCCGGCGGTCTTCGACTTCGACAAGAACGAGTGGTACGACGGCGTCCACATGACCACGGTCAACACGCGTCGGGCCATCGACTACATCACCGCGCAGACCGGCGGCTGGCCGCCGTCGCAGCCACCGGCGGACGGGCAGTAGGCCCGGCGGCGTGCTCCTCAACAGCTACGCCTTCCTGCTCGTCTTCCTGCCGGTCGTCGTCGTCCTGTACTGGGTCGTCCCGCGGGGCTGCCCGCGGCTGCTGCTGCTCGTCGCCGCGTCACTCGTGTTCTACGGGCTGTGGGACTGGCGGTGCATCCCGCTGCTGCTCGCGACGACGCTCGTCGACTGGATCGCCGGCCAGGCGCTGGCGCGGACCGAGGCCGAGGGCGCGAGCCGCCGCCGCAAGCTGATCCTGGCGGCGGCGGTCGCCGTCAACCTCGGCCTCCTCGGCTACTTCAAGTACCGCGGCTTCTTCGTCGACTCGCTGGACGGCGTCTTTCGCCTGTTCGGCGCCGGTGAGCCGCTGCCGGCCCTCAAGGTCTTGCTGCCGATCGGCATCAGCTTCTACACGTTCGCCGGCATCTCATACGCGGTGGACGTGTACCGCGGCATGGTGAGACCGGCGAAGAGCGTGATCCACTACCTGGCCTGGGTCACGCTCTTTCCGTACATCCTCGCCGGACCGATCATCCGCTATGGCCATGTCGGGGCCCAGTTGGAGCGCTCCCAGCAGCGCTTCCGCTGGGCCCTCATCGGCACCGGTCTCTTCTTCCTCGTCATGGGCTTTGCCAAGAAGACGCTCGTCGCCGACGTGATGGCGCCCTACGTCAACGAGCTGTTCGCGCATCCCGCGCACCTCGGGCTGCTCTCCGGCTGGGCGGCCGCCCTCGGGTACACGCTGCAGCTCTACTTCGACTTCTCCGGCTACAGCGACATGGCCGTGGGTGTCGCCATGATGATCGGCCTGCGCTTCCCCCAGAACTTCGACTCGCCCTACAAGGCGGTCAACCCGTCGGACTTCTGGCGCCGCTGGCACATGACCCTCTCCGGCTGGCTCCGCGACTACCTGTTCATCCCGCTCGGCGGCTCGCGCGGCGCCACGATCCTCACGATCCGCAACCTGCTCATCACGTTCCTTCTCGGCGGGCTCTGGCACGGCCCCGCCTGGACGTTCGTCTTCTGGGGCCTGCTGTGGGGCGGCTACCTGTCGGTGCACGTGGTGGCCCGGAAGTACGGCCTCACGCCGAAGTGGGTGTGGCTCAACCGCATCCTGACGTTCCTCGCCGCGACCGTCGCCTGGGTGTTCTTCCGCGCCTCGTCGCTGCGCGGCGCCGGGAACGTGCTCGAGGCGATGATCGGTCTCCACGGGGTGAGCGGCGCGGGCATGTTGCGCGTCGCACCCGCCCTCGCCGCCCTCATCGCCGGCGGCCTCCTCTGGGTGAACCTGCTGCCCAACTCCTGGCAGATCCAGCCGCGCCCGAAGCTGCGCTACGCGCTGCTGCTGGGGATCCTGCTGGCCGCCTCACTGCTCGCCCTGAGCAAGCCGAGCCCCTTCCTGTACGTGCAGTTCTAGGAGCGCGCCGCGCTTTCAGGCGCCCCCGAGCACGCGCCCGTAGACCTCGAGCGTCAGGCGGGCGTTGCGTTCCCAGCTGAGACCGAGGGCGGTGGCGCGGCCGGCCGCACCTATGGCGGCCGCCCCGTCCGGATCGTCGAGTACCCCGGCGATCACCCCCGCGATGGCCTCGGGGTCGCGCGCCGGGACCAGCCAGCCGCCGCTCAGGCCGTGGTCGACGAAGTCCTCCGGGCCCCCGCCCTGGATGGCGAGTACGGGCGTGCCCTGGGCCATGGCCTCCGTGTAGACGAGCCCGAAGGCCTCGTCCCAGCTCGGCAGGGCGAAGAGCTGCGCGCGCGCCATCATCGCCAGCACGCGATGGTGCTCCATCCGGCCGACGAAGTGGACGACGTCGGTCACGCCCTCGGCTGCAGCCTGACCCTCGAGGGCGTGCCGCAGCGGGCCGTCGCCGACGATCGCCAGCCGGACGCGCCGGCCGTCGCGGCGCATCCTGCCGACGGCGGCGATGAGATCGGCGGTGCCCTTGCGCTCGATCAGCTGACCCACCGTGAGTACGAGCGGCTCGCCGGGAAGGTAGTCGGAGGCCGGCGCCACCTGCGTTCCGAGACCGGTGGTGCCGTTGAGCACCACCGCCAGCTTCTCGGGCGCGACGACGTCGCGGAGCAGGTGGGCGACGGCGCTGGAGTTCGCCATCACGGCGTCGGCTCCCTCGAGCACCCTGCGGGCACGGCGCTCGACGGCTCCGCTCATCGCCAGGTGCTGGTAGACGTCGGCGCCGTGCACGGTGATCACGAGCGGCACGCCGAGATCGGCGGCGAGGCGCTGCGCGAGCGCGCCGTCCGGCAGCGCCTGGTGCGCATGGACGAGGTCGTAGCCGCCGGCCCGGGCCGACGGCAGCCGGCGGACCGAGTGGTAGGCGAAGTCGCCGAGGCGGTCGAAGAAGAGGCGCCTCGGCGGCTGCAAGACGCGCGGATACTCCACGACGACGCCGTCTCGCACGGCCCGGCGCGGCTTGCTGCCGCGTCGCCGGTGGCGCTCGCTGCGCCAGAGGACGCGTGGCGCCCACGCCGTCGGGGACAGCACCCGTGACTCGACGCCAAGGGCCTTGAGCGCCAAGACCTGCTGGTGGACGAAGAGGTGTCGCTCGACCCCGGGCGAGGGGTACAGATGCGACACCGCGAGGACCTTCACGAGCCGACCTCCACGGAGGGAGGGAGATGGGCCACAGCGGAGATCCATGCGCACATCCTACATTGCCGCAGGCGGCGTTCTTGCTCCATCCACGCGCCGCCGCCCATGCCGAGGGCTGCCCATCGCTTGTGCTCTCCTTCGATGGGGGATGATACTGTCCCGATACTGTGACCGGCGCGACAAGCCGGCCCTCTCAAGGCAGGTCCGCCCCTTGCACACCATCAGCAGAACCTATCAGCCGGGCGACGAGGTGCAGATCAATCGGCTCTACCTCTCCCTCACCGGCAGGGACCGCAGCGCCGCCGACTTCGCCTGGGAGTGGCTCGATACCTGGGCCGGGCAAGGGAGCATGAACCTCGTCTTCGACCTCGACCGCAAGGAAGGCGATCAGCTCATCGCCCAATACAGCCTCATCCCCACGCCGCTGAGCGTCTGGGGACGACCTGTGCTGGCGGGCAAGACCGAGAACTGCATGAGCCACCCCGATCACCGGGGCACGGGCATGTATTTCGCTCACGAGCGGGACTGCTTCGAGAAGGAGAGGAAGAAGTACAGCTTCTTCTTCACCACCGCCGGCCAGGTCGCGGGCGGTTCTGTCGGCAGGATCCGCACGAAGCTCGGCTACGTGGCCTTCGACGACTGGGCCAACTACACCCTCTGGCTCCAGAAGAGCGCGCTCCGCGAGGACCTCGACTCGATCCTGGCCAAGAGCGCGTCCGGCAGGAAGCTGGCGCCCATGGCGAGCGGTCTGCTGGCGACGGCCTTGCAGACGTACAGCCGGCTACTGCGGCCACACGCGCGCCGGTACCGGACGACGGTGCACGGCGCAGCCGATGCGCCGCTGCAAGAGATCGCAGCGCTCTGGGAGCGGAATCGCGCGCGCTACGGCATCACGGTGGACCGCAGCGCCGACTATCTGCGGTGGCGGGTGAACGACGATCCCCACGTCGAGCACGAGTATCTGACCATCCACGGCGACGGGAGGCTCCTCGGCTACGCCGTCAGCTTCATCCAGGGCGACACCCTGCACGTGGTCGACCTCCTCGTGGACGGCGCAGATCCCGGGAGGTTCCGTGACCTCCTTGCCGCGCTGCTCCGGAGGGGCCAGGAACTCGGGCTGGCACGCATCAAATGCCTGGTCCTCAAGCGCTCCTTGCTCCTGCCGCATCGTCTGAGGAACGCCGGCTACCTCGACACGTCCGCCCTCTCGCCCGGCGCCTTGCTCAAGAAGCCGCCTCCGCGCCAGTTCTTCGTCTACATCCCGGAGGAGCTGCGCGGCGATCCGGCGGTCACGGGCAACGCCTGCTGGTACGTCACGGCGCTCGTCCTGGAGGGACTGCCAAGACCGACCTCGCCGGCCTGAGACACGAAAGGAAGCCCGCAATGGATACAGTCGATTTCCGCCTGCGCTTTCGTACGGAGCATTCGCTTGGTCCGTGGAACCCGGACGACCCGGCGCCGCATTTCTCGCAGTACATCGACCTCTACAAGATGCGGCCCCGGCTCACACCGCTCTCCATGCCCGACTACATCGCCGAGATGAACCGGGGTGGCGTGACGCGGGGTGTGGTGTGCGGCGGTTCCGTCGAAGACAACGATCACCTCATGGAGGTCCGCGGCTCGCTCGGCGACGAGGACCCCTTCTACTATCTGGCCGGGGTCCATCCCAAGTACGGAGTGCGCCGCAATCTCGAGGAGATCGAGCGCTGCCGGGAGGCCGGCTTCCTCGGGGTCAACATCAGTCCCTGGATCTGGGGCATCGCGGCCGACGCCTCCGTGCTTTATCCCCTCTACGCCTACTGCGAGACCCACAACCTCGTCGCCGTGGTGCACGGCAGCCTGCACTACAACCGCTTCCAGAGCATGTGGCTCGGTGACCCCAAGTACATGGACGAGATCGCCATCGACTTCCCGAGCCTCAAGCTGGTGATCTCGCACGCGGGCAACGGCTTCGGGACCCTGGGCCTAGCCGTGGCGCAGAAGCACCCCAACATCTTCCTCGAGTTCAGCGCCCTGTGGCCGCAGTATCTTCCCGAAGCGACGCTCCAGGCGGTCAACACCTATCTGAAGGACCGCTGTCTGTTCGGCACCGACTACCCGCTGGTCGAGTTCGGGGCCGCTGTTGAGGCCTGGACAGCCGCCGTCAAGCCGGAGGTGAGGGAGCTGTTCTTCGTCAAGAACGCCGAGCGGTGCCTGTTCGGCCAGCCGCGATGAAGCAGGCGCCTGAGGCGGCGGCGACCCGGACGCCTGGCGCGACGCAGGACTCGGTCGACGGGCGCGCGCCGGCGGCTGGAGGACGCGACTCCGCCGGCGTCAGAACGCCTGGGTGAGGGTCGCGTCCTGCCGCTCCCAGCGACGGAGCATGTGGTCTTCGGGCAGACGCACCCAGAACCCGAAGGCCTGCTCGTCGCCGACCGGAGCGGCCTCACCCGCCCTGGTGACTTCGATCCAGCCGCGCCAGCGTCCCACGAGGTCCAGCGGCCACGACGAGGAGACCTCGAGCGACTGCCCTCCCACCAGTGTGAGCGGCTGGTCCGAGACCAGATCGCGCACAGTGCTGCCGGGGCCGCGAACGGCCAGACGGATGCCCTGCAGATCGACGGGCTGGTCGCCGCTGTTCGTGAGGGTGAACCATACGTAGATGCGCTGGCCGACCTCGCGGTCACCCTTGTCGAGCTTGACCGAACCGCTCAGCGCGACAAGACCAGGATCGGCGGATGCCGGCGTGGCGCTGGGGACGGGGACGACGCCGGCGGCGCCGATGCGCGTGTCCGCGGGATCACCGCCGAGCTCGATCATGAACGCCTTGACGTTGGCGACCCACTGCTCGGTCCCGTCGGGGCAATACTTCGGAGCGATCGTGTCGACGGAGACGCGGCCCGCGCCGTAGTACAGGTCGCCGCTCAGCCCCTCGGCGACGCGGGCGATCGCCTGCTCCCAGGAGGAGAAGTCGCTGGTGGGCCAGGTGGGGCCGTAGAACCAGTTGAAGGCGTTGTACGTGCACTGGTCGCCGTTCTCCGAGTAGAGGAACGCGCCGAAACTCGTCTCCGCACCGGCGATGGCGACAAGGAAGACGGGGTCGACGCCGTGCCGCTGCCCTTCGCCGACGAAGATGGCGCCCGTCCCGGTCATGGGCGAGGCGTGCCGGGCGAGGAAGGTGTCGAGGGCGTCGGCGTCGGGGGCCGCCGCGGCCGCCGGCGCAAGCGCGCCGGTCAGAGCGACGGCCAGCAGGAGCGCAAGCATAGCCACGAGGGCGACCTGCGCGCGCGCGCTCCTCTGGACGACCTGCACTCTCACGTGGCTCCTCTTGCCGGACGACGAAGGTCAAGTATAGCCGGACCGAAGCCGCAGCGCCGATCCGGCGTGGACGCCGTCCTTCGGAGGGACGCCGGCCGGTGGCCGGGTGTTCACCGGGTCGCCAGGACGATTCGCGGGAGCTGGGAGCAGGTAGGATGTGACCATGTCCTCCGCTCACGACCGCTACGCCTGCGACGCCCGGTTCCCGGGGCTGCAGACCCTGCGCCTCATCAGGCGGGCGATCGACGCCGCGCGCCTGGATCTGAAGGGGTTGCGCGTGCTCACCGAGGCGTCGGTGGGCTTCCGGAGGATCACGCCGGTGCTCGCCGCGATGGCCGGAGCCGACGAGGTGTACGCGATCGCCCGCGACAGCGTCGCCTCCTCGCGAAGGGAGGCCGAGGAGCAGACCGCGTACTTCGCCGGGCTGGCCCACGTCGATGCCCGCGTCAAGCTGCTCTCCACACGTCTGCAGGCCCCGCTCGCGACCGTCGACGTCGTGACCGACCTGCCGGGCGTTCGCCCCGTCGACGAGTCCGTCATCCGCAACGTGGCCGAGACCGCCGCCGTCACGCTGATGAGTGGCGCGGCACGATGGCGCGCGCACGACGTCGACGTCGCCACCTGCCGGCGTCATGGCGTCGCCGTCGCCGGTCTGGATGAGGAAGCCGTCGGCCTCTACCGCTATCCGCCGTTGGCAGTGGTCGCCGCCCTGCTGGACCTGGGCACCGGGATCGCCGGCTCGCTGATCGTCGTGGCCGGCGACGGCCCTACCGTACCCTACGTCGTGCAAGGACTGGCACGCCTCGGAGCACGCGTGCTCGTCGCCGCGCCGGAGACGGCCGGCCGCGCCGATCTGTACGGCGGCGAGAAGATCGGAGATGGGCTCGACGGCGACGCCGTGGCGGGACGCCTCGCCGAAGCCGACGCGCTCGTCCTCTGCCCCGCCGACTCGAGCACGCGGACAGTCGGCGCCGGCGCGCCGACTGTCCGCGTGCTCGAGTCGGCGGGGCAGAGGA
>CAZJGT010000001.1:60265-62184 GCA_964545565.1 uncultured Thermoleophilia bacterium | reverse complement strand
CCGCCGCCGGCCTCCGCTGCCGGCCGGCCGGCGGCCCCGAAGGGGTCCTCGACCTGCTGCCGCAGGCGGTCGTCGCCCGGCATGCCGCCGGTCTCAAGGTCGCCGAAGTGATGACTCGGGCCCGGCGGCGCGGCTCGTCGCCGCTGGCGGCGGAGCAGGTCGCCGCCGAGGAGGCCCACGCCGAGCTCCTGCCCAAGGACCTCCCGGCCACACGCCGCTAGGACCGGGCTTGACGAGGCCCCGGTCGGAAGTGTCGACCGAGGCTCCGGCGCCGCCCCGACAGGCGTCGCTGCCACGGGGCCGAGCCTGCGCCGGTGGTAGAATCCCCCGCGAGCACAGCAACCGGCGGCCGTCTCCGCGGCCGGCCGCACCCACCCAGCCCGGAGGCACCACGAACCCATTCGCCAAGCTGCGCATGGCCAGGCGCAAGAAGCAGGGAAGCCACGGCTACTCGCTGCTCCTCAAGGACTCGGTGATCTACGGTGCCGGTCGTGCCCTCCAGAAGTTCCTCGTGGCCCTGCTGCTGCCGCTCTACACCGCCTTCCTCACGCAGGCGGACTACGGCATCCTGGGCATGGTCGTCACGGTCACGACCTTCCTCGATGTCTTCGTGACCCTCGGCTTCGACGTCGCCTTCAGCCGCTTCTATTTCGACGACAAGTCGGAGACGGCCCGGCGACGGGTCATCACCAATGTCTTCTACGTCTCCACGCTCTACCCGTTGATCCTGCTGGGGACGGTCGGCGTGCTCCTGCCGCGACTCGTCCCCCTCCTCCTCGGCAAGGAATACGATCCCGGCGACTGGCGCTACTTCGCGGTCGCCCTCGCGACCCTCTTCTTCAGCAATCTCAACGACCTGCCGTTCACGCTGTTCCGGCTGGAGCACCGGCCGTGGATCTTCACCGGCTATACCATCGGACGCATCTTCGTCCAGGTGCCGCTGTCCATCGTCTTCGTCGCCGTCTTCGGCTGGGGTCCGATGGGCGTGCTGCTGGCCAACCTGTTCACCGCCGCAGGCATGCAGGTCGGCCTGCTGCCCACGTACATCCGCAAGGTCGACTGGCGCTGGCACTGGCACCTCATGCGGCCGATGCTCGCGTTCGCCGTCCCCGCCCTGTTCACCGGCGTCTCCTTCTACTGGCTCAAGCTCTCCGACCGCTACTTCCTGCTGCACTACCAGAGCAAGGCGGTCGTGGGCCTCTATACCGTCGCGTACTCGCTCAGCCAGCCGCTGTACCTCACGCTGATGGCGTTCCGGATGGCGTGGCCGCAGTGGCACTACGCGAAGTTGCACCAGCCGGAGAAGCACCGGAAGATGGTGTCGCGCTCGTCCACCTACTTCTTCGCGCTCAACGCGGTCATGCTCGTGCTGATCGGCGCGTTCATGCCGTTCATCGTGCATACGTTCCTGAACGAGAAGTTCTGGAGCATCGGGCCGACGACGTTCGTCCTCGCGCTCTCGGTGACCGTCTACGCCGTGTACTTCGTCTTCTGGGTGGGGTCCAACGTGGCCAAGAAGAACCGCATGATCCCGGTGTTCTTCCTCATCGCCTCGGCCGCCAACGTCGCCCTCAACTTCGTGTTCGTGCCCAAGTACGGGATGTACGCGGCGGCGTGGACGACCGTGGCCGGATTCGCGATCCTCGCCGTGACCATCTACTTCTACTCGGAGAAATGGTATCCGATCCCGTACGAGTGGGCCCGGCTGCTCAAGATCGTGCTGGCAGCCACCCTGACACTGGGCGCCGCGTGGGGTATGGGATGGGCCCTCGGACAGGACGTGTTCATGCCCTACGACCAGCTCGTGCTCACCACGCTGGCCCAGGTGCCGACGCTGCTGCTCTTCCCGCTCGTGCTCTTCGCGACCCGGTTCTTCACCGATGGAGAACGTACGCGGCTGGCGCACGCGCTTGGCCGGC
>CAZJGT010000001.1:5400-60165 GCA_964545565.1 uncultured Thermoleophilia bacterium | reverse complement strand
ACCCGGTTCTTCACCGATGGAGAACGTACGCGGCTGGCGCACGCGCTTGGCCGGCGCCGCGGCCGGCGCGGCCTCGGCCTCCGGCGCCGCGGCGACGGAGGCCGACCGGACGACGCGGCTGAGCGCCGACGACGTTCTCGCCGAGGAAGAAGAGCTCGAGATGGAGAAGGACGCAGATGTCGACTTCATCGAGGGTCCCTCGACCACGACCATCACATGAACGCCGCTGCTCACAAGCGGCTGGTGCGCCGCTCAGGGGGGGCGCGTCGAACGCGCCGCCGGGCGACGGTCTGCTTCGCCCTGGCGGTCCTCGCGCTCTCCGCCGCCGGCTGCGCGCGGCCCGTGGCCGGAGAACCGGAGGCGGCGGCCGGCGCAGCCGCTTCGGGGGCTGCCGCGCAGCCCGCCAAGCCGCCGTTCGTGCTCACCGACCGTACGGTGAAGCTGCGCCTGCTCCGGCAGGCGACCGAGCCGCCGCGCATCCTCATCTTCGGCGGTTCCCGGGCGACGCGCATCGAACCGGCCTACTTCCGGCGGCTCACGGGCCGCACCGCGTTCAATCTGGCTTTCCAGAACGGACGCCCCGAGGATGCCTGGGCGTTCGTCAACCATCTACGCCGCACGCGGCCCGGCAAGCCGCTGCAGATCGTCTGGTTCATCCACGTGGAGGCATTCCGCAAGCAGGGGCTCTCGGCGGGCATCGTCCAGGAGAAACGGTTGAGCCGCTGGTTTCCTCCGGCGCTGATCAGGGCCGAGAAGAAGAAGCTACCTCAGACCCAGGCGGAGGTCCCGGCCGGCAAGGACCTTGCGCGCACACGGTACGGCGCCGACGGCGCCGTCCTGCGCAACCGCTACGATCTCGCGGAGGCCCGCGGACGGCCACGCTCACGAGCCATCGACCACTCGATCGCCACCGCTCTTGAACGCTACGCGACCACGACCGCGGCGCTGTACCCGCGGTCCCAGCGGTACTTCGAGAAGACCGTGGCGTTGCTCGACGAGATGGGCACCTCTCAGGTGGTCGTGCTCGCGCCACTCCATCCGCGCCTCCTCGCCGCGGTGCGCGGGGCCGGCTGGAGCGAGCGGCATGCGGAGGTCATGGCGTATCTCAGGCGTGTGCAGAAGCGACACGACTTCCGCCTCCTCGACTACAGCGAGCTCGCCACGATCGACGGCGACCCCGGTGACTTCTATGACGGCTTCCACTTCAAGCGCGCCAACGCGCGCCGGCTGATCAGAGCCGTTGTCGGGGCGTTTCCAGAGGCGTTCGGGATCGAGAGCGCGGAGGACCAGTGAGAAAGCTGCTCGTGATCGCCAACCCGTACCCGCCTATGGCGAGCGCCGGTACGAACCGCATCGTGCGCTTCCTGCGGCACCTGCCGGACGAGGGCTGGGAGCCCTCCGTGCTCGCTGCGGCAGCGCAAGGACCGGCCGCTGTCCCGGCCGGCGTGCGCGTCTTCCGGGCGGCGGTACCGTGGCCGAAGCAACTTCTCAGCGGCGGCCGGCGCAGCGCAAAGGTCAACCGCTGGGTAGCGGTGCCCGACCCGTACTTCGCCTGGGTCGGGCCGGCTGTGTTCAAGGGGCGGAGGATCGTGAGACGCGAGCGTTTCGACGCCATCTTCAGTAGCTCCCCGCGCCCCAGCGTGCACCTGATCGCCGCCATCCTCTCCGCACAAGCCGATGTGCCCTGGCTCGCCGACTACCGCGATCCGTGGTCGACGTACCAGTTTCGCCGGTACCCCACGCGGGCGCACCGCGGCGCCAACCTCGGGCTCGAGGCGTGGACGCTGCGCCGCTCCGCGGCGGTGACCGCCATCAACCAGCCCATCCTCGGCGATCTCGTCGCTCGCCACCCGTGGCTCGCCGGTCGCGCGCACGTGCTTCCCAACGGGTTCGACCGCGCCGAGCGGCCGGCAGACGTAGCCCTCGGCGACGGCTTCTGGATCGTGCACACCGGCCGCCTGTACGGCCGCGAGCAGCAGGTGGCCGCTTTTCTCGCCGCACTCGCGGCGCAGCCGCCGAACGTCAAGGCGCTGTTTCTCGGCATCGATGAAGGCCGGGTACGACCGGACGCCGAGCGGCTCGGCCTCGGCGACCGCGTGCGCGTGGAGCCGCTGGCTCCCTTGCCGGTCGCCCTCGGCTACCAGCGCGCAGCCGACGCGCTGCTGCTTGTGAACGGACGCCGGCCGGAGAGCATGTCGAGCAAGGTGTTCGAGTACCTGCAGTCCGGCCGGCCCGTCTTCGCCATCTCGCCGGCCGCTTCCGCCGCGCGCCACCTCTTCCAGGAGGTCGGTGGCGCCACCTGCGTCCTGCCGGACGAGCCCATGGCCGCGCCGTTGGCGGCCTTCATCGCCGCGGTTCGCGACGGCGCCACCGAGAGCGCCGCGCCGGCGGCCCTCGACCGCTACGAGATGAGCCGCCTCACCGGCGAACTGGCCGCCATCCTGCACGCCCTGGCCGAGACGCCCGCGCGCGTCCGTCGCCCGGGCGGCGGCGCTGGTACCATGGGCCGATGAGCGTCGGCTCCTCGACGGACGCAAGCGCCGGCCCCGGATCCGTGGCGGCTCGACGGCCGCGGCCGGGCCGCGGTGACGCCGCGCTGCTCGCCGGCGGCGCCGCGCTCACCGCGCTGCTCGCCGCCGCCGCGACCCTGCGCCCCGTCGCCGTCGTCGGAGCCCTCGCGGTGCTGTCGTTCGGGGCGCTGGTGCTGCTTGGTCGCGGGCGCATCGCACGGGCCCGTGTTGGAGCCGTCCTCACGGCCTTGCTCGTTTCTCTGCCGCTGCTCGCCTTGCTTGGCCCGTCGTTCGCGAGCCCGGCCTTCCCCCAGGCCTTTCTCTTCCGCGTCGTACTCGCGCTCGTCGTCTATGCCGGCGTTTGCTTCGCGCTCGTGGTACGCGACCCCCTGCCCTTCGCAGCCAAGGACCTGGCGGTCCCCGCCGTGCTCTGGTTCGCCTGGCTGCTGCTCAGCGTCGCCTGGGCGCCGGACAAGCTCGCGGCGCTCAACTACATCGCCATCGTCGTCACCATGGCGGCAGTGCTGCTGGCGACGGCGGTGGCCGGCGGCGGCCGGCGGCGGCTCATCTGGTTCGGCTACAGCATGCTTGTCGGCTACGCCTTCGTCGTCGGCTTCACCATCCTCGAGGCGCGTCTCGGCATCCGCCTGCCCACCTCGCGTCTGCTGACCACGGTGACCTCGCAGACCTACGCGGTCACCAGCGTCTTCCACAACCAGAACGACCTCGCCACGTACATCGTCCTCTGCTGGCCGTTCATGCTCTGCGCGTTCTTCTTCACGCGGAAGCTGCGCTGGCTGGGGCTGACCCTGCTCTTCATGGCCATGGGGGCCGCCGCCTTCGTGAGGACCGGCTCGCGGTCGAGCCTGCTCGCCGCCGGCATCTCGTCGCTGGCCGCGGTGGCCCTCTTCTGGCACCTGGGGCCAAGGCTCTCCAGCCGGGCAGGCAAGATCGCGATGGGGCTGGTGATCCTGGCGCTGGTGGCGGTCGCCGGCTGGCTGCTCTTCAACGACAGCCCCAACGCCATGCTGCGGCAATTCCGCCTGGAGGCGCTGCTCAGCCAGGCGCAGGCCAACAAGGGCTCGGGAGCGATCCGCACCAGCCTGACGGAGCGCGGCCTTGGGATCGCCGGCGACACCTGGCTCCTCGGCGCCGGTCCGGGGCAAGCCGAGGGCATCATCGGCTCCGGCACCGACGCCCTGGGCATCAGCAACCTGCACAACTGGTGGCTTGAGACCTACGCCGACGGCGGCCTCGTGGGGTTCGCCCTTCATCTGGTCTTCTTCCTCTTGCTGGTCTTGGCGCTCTGGCCCGTCGCCCGGCACGACCCCGATCCCCTGACCCGCTATCTGGCCTGCGGGACGTGGCTGGGCCTCATCGGCTGGACGATCGCATCCGTCGGGCCGAGCAGCTCGGTGAGCTTCGCGCCGATGTGGATCTTGTACGGGCTGGGGCTCGCCGTCGTCTCCCGCTCGAGGCTGGCGGCGCGACTCGAGGCGCACGAACCCCGGGCCGAGGACCCCCTGAGGCTGCAGTGACCCTGCCCCCGCTCAAACTCGTCCTCACCGCGGCCGGCTGCCCCGGCGCCAGCACCCTCATACGCATGCTCAAGGCGAACGGCGAGCGCGAGATGGCGATCCATGGCGTCGACATGCGCCCGGATGCCGTCGGGCGCTTCCTGTGCGACGGCTTCAGCCTGGTGCCTCCAGGGGGAACGCCCGAGTACGTGCCGGCCCTGCTCGAGGTGGTCGGGCGCGAGCGCCCCGACATCCTTCTGGTGCAGTCGTCGGCCGAGGTGGAGGCGGTGGCGCGCTCACGCGAGGCGTTCACGGATCTCGGCGCAGTCGTCCTCGTCGCGGGCCCGGAGGCCATCGCCGTCTGCAACGACAAGGCGGCGATGCACGCGGCGCTGCAGGGCACGCCGGTTCTGCAGCCCCGCGCGATGACGCCGGCGACCATCGACGACTTCATCGCCGGCGCTCGTGAGCTCGGCTACCCGGATGCGCCCGTGTGCTTCAAGCCCCGCGTCGCCAAGGGCTCGCGAGGCTTCCACATCGTCGCCGCCGGCAGCCGCGCCGCGCCGCTCGAGCAGCGCGGCCACGCGTCCACGGTCACGCTGGAGGAGGCCACAGCCATGCTACGCGACGGCGACGACCTTCCGCGACTCCTCCTCATGGAGTACATCGATGCGCCGGAGTTCGTGGTCGACGCGCTCGTCGACGACGGAGAGATCGTGCTCTCTCAGGTCAAGACGCGTGAGGCGGTCAGGGGGGGCCTCGCGATGTCGTTCCGCACGGTCTCGAGACCGGATCTGGTCGAAGCGGCGCGTCACATCTGCCGCGGTCTCGATCTGCACATGTTCGTCAGCATCCAGTTCATGGGCGCGCACCTCATCGAGGTCAATCCGAGGGTGTCCACGTTCGTCTACCAGGAGGACTTCATCCTGCCGTACCTGGGGATCAAGCACGCTCTGGGCGAGCTCGGCGCCGAAGACGCGGCGCTCGCCCAGTCGCGCGTGCGGACCTCGCGCCGCTCGGTGCGCTACTACGACCAGGTGTTCTGGGACGAGTGAGGCTCGGCGCGCCGTGCCCGCAGCCGCGGTGCTATACTGCCCGCTCACGAGAGCGCGCTGGTCTGACGAGGTCAAGGAGGCGCGCATCGTGACGGATACCCACCTGCGAGACCGCGCCGGGAGCCGCATGTCGAACAACCTGCCGCACCACCGGCCGTGAGCGCGACCGCAGCCGCGATCGCGCGGTTCCTCAAGGAGACCGGCCAGCTCGAGGCGCTGCGCACGGCTCCCGGAGACGATCTCGAGCACATCGTCCTCACCGGCGTGAGCGTCGACGCGGGGGCGGGACCGGACTGCATCGCCTGGCGCCGCACTCCGGTCGCCTCGGCGGCAGATGCCACGGCAGGCATCCTGGTCTGCGGCGGACCGGCCCCGGAGGACCGGCCCCGGCCCGGTCACGTCGTCGCTGTCTGCGCCTCGCCGCGGATGGCCATGGCCGCGGTCCTCGGCCGCTTCTTCTGCGAGCTCAGCGGCGACCGTGACCCCGTGTATGCGGACCCCGAGCTGGCCGACACCGTCGCCTCGAACCACTCCTGGGTCAAGAACGCAGTCATCGGCTCCCGCGTGCGGATCGCGCAGCACGTGGTCATCGGCTGCAGCGGGATGGGGTACGAACGCGAACCAGACGGTCGCCTCGTCTCCTTCCCACAGCTCGGCGGCGTGGTGCTCGAGGCCGACGTCGACGTCGCCGCACACGCTACCATCCAGCGCGGCGCGCTTGGCGACACCCTCGTGCGCCGGGGCTCCAAGATCGGCCCCCACGTGAACGTCGGGCACAACGTCCAGATCGGCGAGGACACCCTCGTGACCGGGCACGCCCAGCTCGGAGGCAGCTGCCGCATCGGCGACCGCGTCGTCATCTGGCAGGCGGCCGCCATCGCCAACCGCGTGACCGTCGGAGACGGCGCGGTCGTCGGCATGTGCTCGTGTGTGCGCTGTGACGTGGGCCCGGGTGAGGTCTGGGCCGGCAACCCCGCCCGTCGACTCCGCTGACCCGACGCGCCCCGGTCCTGAGGCGCCCAGCGCACCCCCTTCCGATTGGCGATGGCCTCATCCCAGCCTGTATCATCGCCGACGGGCAGGATGAGACGCCGGCCGCGCCGCGAAAGGACACGCATGAGGTTCGAGCGATTTCTTGAGAGGGCGGCGACGCGTCACCCGGCCGTCGTCCTTCAGGTCTCCTGGGCCAACGGCCTCGACATCATCCGCGACCTGTCTCGCCACGGCGTGCCCCTGCTCGCTCTCGACGCCAACCCCCGCGCACTCGGCCTGAGCTCACGCCGCGCCGCCGGCATGGTATGCCCCGACCCCAAGGAAGACGAGGAGGCCTTCGTGCTCTTCCTCGAGGCTCTCGGCCGGAGACTGCCCCGGCGCGCCGTGCTCTTCCCGACGCATGACGAGTACATCTGGCCCATCTCGCGGCACGCCGAGCGCCTCGAACCATGGTTCATCGTCCCGTTCTCCCGCTGGGGGACGATGCGGCACATCCACGACAAGCGCGCGCAGATCGAGGCCGCCTGGCGCTGCGGCGTCGACACGCCCAGAACGGTGTTCGTCGAATCCGCGGCCGATCTCGCACGCGGCGCAGAGGAGATCGGGTTCCCCGCCATCTTCAAGCCGGTCGAGTCACTGGCTTTCAAGCTCCGCTTCCGGCGACACGTGCTGACGATCGCCACTCGCGAGGAGCTGCAGAGCGTCTACGCCCGGGTCGACGACTGCGGCACGCTGATGATGCAGGAGGTCGTGCCCGGCGGCGACGAGGAGCTGTACACGCTCGGCTCCTACCTGGACGAGGAATCGCGCCCACTCGCCGTCTTCACCGGGCACAAGCTGCGGCAGCATCCGCCGATGTTCGGCCACTGCCGGATGGCCGTCAGTCGCTGGGTCCCCGACATGGCCGACGCAGGCGTCCGTCTGCTGCAGGAACTCGGCTATCACGGGGTGAGCCAGGTCGAGTTCAAGCGCGACGGCAACGACGGGCGTTACAAGCTGATGGAGATCAACGCCCGTCACTGGATGTGGCACGCACTGGGCACCGATTCCGGCGTCAACCTCTCCTACGCCGCCTACGCCGACGCCGTCGGGCGTCCCTTCCTCGCGCCCCGCCAGACGGACGGCGGCAAGTGGGTGATCCTCCTCACCGACGTGCGTGATTCGCTCAGCGAATGGCGCAAGGGCGAGCGGGCACTGCTGCCTTGGGTCGGCACATACACCAAGGTACGGCGTGACGGGCTCTACGACCTCGCGGACCCCGTGCCCGGCCTCTTGGCCACGTCCCGCCAGCTTCGCCGCGTGATCCGGGACAGGGCGCTGACGTGGCGACCGCGCGGCAAGGCGAACGCGTGACGCCGGTGCCGCCGCCGCTCCCCAGCCTCGAGGTCTACGTCGATGCGCCGGAGGAGTTCGTGTCGCGCGCGACGTGGACGCTCGAGACACTGCTGGCGCCGCTGGGCCGCACGGCCGTGGTGACCCGCGATCCGGCGCGGGCCGGCGAAGTCGCCCTGGCCTACGCCCCGGCCCCCGTGGCCGGTGTGCCGACCATACCGTGTAGCGCCGACGCAATGGACCTCCTCACCTCCTCGAAGCCGTTGCCGGCCGGCGCCTTCGCGCGCCACACGGCGACGGCCGGGACCGCCCGGCAGCCCGCTGCCGGCGTCACTCCCGTGGTCGTGGCCGCCTTTCCCCTGTCGGACCCGGCCGGCTTTGCGACGCCCTGTGACCTCATCGCCTCGTCGTTCGCGCTCCTCGCCTGCTGGGACGAGCGCACCGTCCCCGCGCGCGACCGCTATGGCCGCCTGCCGTACTCCGCCAGCGTGTTCGCCGCCAACCCCGAACTCAGGATCGACGAGCCGGCCGTCGACGGCTATGTGGGGCTCCTCCGGGAGGTCCTGGGCCCGCGCCTCGCCACCTTGGGGCTCCAGCCTCTGCCGCAACCGGGCTGGATGTGGGGGGACAAGGGATTCGCGGTGGCGCTCACGCATGACCTGGACAACCTCTGGCGCTGGACGCGACGCGGGTTTGCCGCCGCGGGGTACCGGACGGCGCGCGGCGTCTGCGGCCGCGACTGGCGCGCCGCGCGCCGCGAGCTCGGCGATGTCGGGGACTGGCTCGTCCGCCACCTCCCGCGGCGCACCGATCCGTACTGGACCTTCCCGAGGATGCTCGGCGGCGAGGATGTCCGTGGCGTCACCTCCAGCTTCTATGTCATCGCCCGCCACACGCACAAGCAGGACGGTAACCAGCCGGAGACGTACCGCCGGCGAAGGCCCGAGGTCCTCGCGTTGCTCGCCCGGCACCGGCGTGAGATCGGCCTGCACGGCAACGACGCCGACCGCCTCTCTCTCGACGCGCTGAGCGAAGACCGCGCATCTCTCGGGCGCGAGGCCCGCGTCGAGGTGCGCGGAATCCGCTATCACTACCTCCGCTGTCTTTATCACGAGACACTGCCCCTCCTGGAACAGGCGGGGTTCGGCTACGACACGAGCCTCGCCTTCGCCGAGCATGAAGGCTTCCGCTGCGGCTGCTCCTTCCCCTTCCGGCCCTACTCGCTGGCCGAGGAACGGCCCCTCGAACTGATCGAGTTGCCGCTCGCCGTGATGGACGGCACGCTGCAGCAGCCGCACTACCGCGGCCTGCCGGCGCGCGAGGCCGAGCACACGGCCGCCGCCGTGTTCGCGCGCGTGCGCGGCAGCGGCGGCGCCTCCAGCTTGCTCTGGCACAACAACCGTTTCGACCCGCGCCTCTCCAGGGGCTACGACAAGGTGTACTGGAACCTGGTCGACGGCATCAGGGAGCACGGCGGCCTCGCCACGTCGGCAGGCGAGGTCGTGGCGCAGTGGCGGAAGGCCGTCGGGCTGCCCGGACCCCCCTCGCTGCAAGCGTACGCGGCCCAGGCGTGCGTGGGCCGGAGTGTCGGGTCCGCTGCCCGGAGCACGACGTGACCCGCGTCCTGCACCTGAGCGTCGTTCACAGACCGGACGACCCACGCATCCACGAACGCGAATGCCGGACCCTGGCGCAGGCCGGCTACGAGGTCATGTATATGGCGCCCGGCGCCGGGAGCGGCCGCGACGCCGGGGGGATTCAGCGCGCCCCGCTGCCCGCGCGCGGTCGCGGCACCCGCTTCCTCACCTCCATCGAGATCATCAGGGCGCTACGCGCCCTGCGACCCGACGTCCTGCACGTGCACGATCCCGAGCTGCTCACGCTGTTCCCCGCGGCCAGGACGCTGGTGCCGCGTCTCGTGTACGACATGCATGAGTACGTGCCTGAGGCCGTCGCCGGCAAGCCGTACATCCCGGCGTTTGCCCGGCCGATCGCCTCTCGGGGGGCCGCCCTCGCGCAGCGCAGCCTGGCGACGCTGGCCGCCGGGGTCGTCGTCGTCACCGACGACCAGCTCACGGCGCTGACCGGCAGGCCGAAGCTGCGCGTCGTCTTGCCAAACTACCCCCGGGTCGAACGCTTCAGGGATGCGGCGCCCGTCCCCGGACTCGCCTCCGACCCGCGGCTCAAGCTCATCTACGTCGGCAGTCTCTCTCGCGGGCGCGGCTGCACGGTGATGCTCGACGTCATGGACCGGCTCGGACCACGTGAGGCCGTGCTCTATCTCGGCGGCACCTTCAACGACCCGGCCCTCGAGATCGAGGTCGTCGCTCGGCTCGCCGCCGGTCTCAACGACCGCGTCAAGCTGCTCGGCCGCATCCCGCCCACGGAGCTGCCCACGTACCTGGCCGCGGCCGACGTCGCTTGGGTCCCGTCGATCCCGACCAGCCAATACAGCCATCCGGCGGTCGCCACGAAGCTCTTCGAAGGGATGGCGATGAGACTCCCGGCGCTGGTCAGCGATCTTCCGGGGCGCGGCGAGCTCGTCCGGCGGGAGGAGTGCGGCCTCGCGGTGGAGCCCAGCGTGGAGGGTCACCTCCGCGGCCTCCGGCGCCTGCTCGCCGGCCGCTCGGAGCTCCCCGAGATGGGCGCTCGCGGCCGGCGCGCAGTCGAGCGCCGCTACTCCTGGGAGGCCGTGGAAGGCGATTTGGTAGACTTCTATGGTTCGCTCTGCGCCGGGCTGACGTAGCCGGCCCCGGCGCGGATCGTCCCGACACGCCAGTACCTCACCGAGGGGAGTGTCTTCGTGGGCATCGACGGCTTCACCAACGTGCTCGTCCTGGCGCCGCACACCGACGACGGCGAGTTCGGCTGCGGCGGTACCATGGCGCGCCTCAACGAGAACGGCATCCGGGTCACGTACGCCGCCTTCAGCACGGCGGCCAAGAGCGTCCCCGAGGGCTTTCCCAAGGATGTCCTCAAACATGAGGTGCGCGCCGCCACGGGAGTGCTCGGCATCCCCCGAGCCGACCTCAGGGTCTACGACTTCGAGGTGCGCACCTTCCCGACCGTGCGCCAGGACATCCTCGAAGAGATGATCGTCCTGCAGCGCGACCTCGACCCCGACTGCGTCCTCCTGCCGGCGCTCATCGATCTGCATCAGGACCACAAGACGATCGCCGAAGAGGGGTTGCGCGCCTTCAAGCGCACCACCGTGATGGCCTATGAGATCCCGTGGAACAACCTCAACTTCTCACAGCAGGCCTACGTTCGTCTCGAGGAGCGCCATATCGAGAAGAAAGTGGAGGCCCTGTCCTGCTACGCCAGCCAGGGCCACCGCAACTATCTCAACGAGGACTACATCCGCAATGTCGGCCTCACCCGCGGCGTCAACGTCGGCTGCGACTTCGCCGAGGTGTTCGAGGTCTACCGCTGGATCCTGTAGCGCCGTGCACATCCTCTTCCTGACGCACTACTTCACCCCCGAGAACAACGCCCCGGCCGCACGCGTGCAGGGCATGGCGAAGGAGTGGGCGCGCAGCGGTCACCAGGTCACAGTGCTGACCTGTGCGCCCAACGTACCCGCCGGCGTCGTGTACGAGGGCTACGAGAACAAGCTGTACCAGGAAGAGTGGATCGACGGCATCCGCACCGTCCGCGTCTGGACCTGGTTGGCGGCCAACCGCGGCCGCGTGCGCCGCGGCCTCAACTACCTCTCCTACCTGGTCGCAGCCGGCGCAGCCGGCCCGCTCCTGCGGCCGCGCGCCGACGTCGTGATCGCGACCAGCCCGCAGTTCTTCGCCGGTTGGGCAGGCTGGCCGATCGCCCGTGCTCACGACGCGCCGTTCGTGCTCGAGGTCCGCGACATCTGGCCCGACTCGATCGTCGCCGTCGGCGCCCTGGCACAGGGCCGTGTCGTGCGCGCGCTCGGCAAGCTCGAGCGGGCGCTGTACGACGCCGCCGACCACATCGTCGCCGTCGGCGACGGCTACCGCATGAACATGATCCGCAAGGGCGTCGGGCCGTCCAGGATCTCGGTGGTCACCAACGGTGTGGACGTCGACCTTTTCGAGCCGCGCGAGCCCGACCAGGACCTCCGCGCGCGGTTCGGCTTCTCGCCGGAGACGTTCGTCGTCACCTTCGCGGGCACGATCGGCATGGCGAGCGGTCTCGAGGTCGCGCTGGGCGCCGCTCGGCGGCTGCGGTCCAGGGGCCGCGACGACATCGCCTTCCTGCTCGTCGGCGACGGCGCCGTGCGCGCCGAACTGGAGCAGAGGGCGCACGCGGAAGGCCTCGCCAACGTCGTCTTCACCGGACTCGTGCCCCGCGCGGAGCTGCCGGCGTACCTCGCGAGCAGCGACGCCTGCCTCGTGCACTTCCGCAAGGATGATCTCTTCGGCACCATCCTCCCGAGCAAGTTCTTCGAGGACGCCGCCATGGAGCGGCCCATCCTGCTCGGCTTCGAGGGCGACGCCAGGGCGATGCTCGAGGATGCCGACTGCGGCATCGCCTTTGAGCCGTCCAACGACACGGCGCTGGCGGCGGCGGTCGAGCGCCTCGCCGCCGCCCCCGCCGAGGAGCGGCGGCGGCTCGGCGAGAACGGCCGCCGCTACGTCCTCGAGCGCTTCGATCGCCGCAAGCTCGCACACGACTACCTCCAGATCCTCGAGCGCGTGCGCGGCGAGCACCGGCGGGGCGCCGGTGAGCGGCCGCGCGCGGCGCTGCTGTAGGATGTCCGCGACCGACCGTCTCCGGAGGAGCGTATGAACAACGACGAGAGCACGACCATCGACGTCGGTTCCTGGTTCGTCACGCTCGCCCGCAACTGGTGGGTGATCCTGGGACTCGTCGTGATCGGCATCGTCGTCGGCGCGGTCGTCACCGTGGCGCAGCCCGACGAGTACAGCGCCACCTCATCCGTGTACATCGGCCAGACCACCGACGCCAACGGCAACGCCATGGCCGGCCTCAACTCCAACGCCAAGGCCGCCGTGCAGCTGCTCGCGAGTCAGGTCATGCTGAAGGA
The DNA here is from genome assembly GCA_964545565.1 of uncultured Thermoleophilia bacterium. GTDB lineage: Bacteria > Actinomycetota > Thermoleophilia > UBA2241 > UBA2241 > CAIXSE01. The sequence continues at coordinate 47,735 of CAZJGT010000001.1, read as the reverse complement.
GGCGGCGACCCGCACCGGCATGGGCATGACGGCGGGCAAGCTGCGCCGGCAGACCACCGTCGAGACGCCGTCGTCCACCGTCAAGACCTCCACCTCCGTCGTCAACATCGTCATCATCACCGTCACCGACACCAAGAAGGCGCGCGCCACGGCGGCCGCCAACAATCTCGCCGACGTCCTTCTCGAGCGCCTCAGCGCGTATACGGACGAGAAGATCGCCCTGCTGGAGGAGCAGTTGGCAGCGGGCAGAAGGCAGCTCGCCGCCTCCGTGGCGCGCGGAGTCGCGGCGCAGAAGGCGATCGCCGCGATCGCCGCCGGCGGCGGCTCCACGGCCGAGAAGGCGACCGCGTCGGCCGCCTGGGTCGCCGTGACGCAGGCCGCGGCGACGGAACAGGAGCAGCTCGTCGCGAGCAACCAGAAGACCGAACTTCAGCTGCTCACGGCGAGGCAGGTCGAGCAGCCGCGCATCCTTCACGAGGCCGCCGTCCCCGACGCGCCCAGCGGCCCGACCATGGCCGTCAACGTCGGCATCGGCGCGCTGGCCGGGATCGTGATCGGCGTGATCGTGGCGTTCGCGCGGCGAGGCCTGGCCGACCGCCGCGCCGCCAAAGGCGCCGCAGTCCCCTGATCCCTGCCGGGCCGAGCGGCCCCGCTCAGCGGTCGTACACGTCCGGCCGCCGGTGTTCAAGGGACGGCACCTGCGCCCGCACCTCGTCCAGCCGAGCCAGGTGCAGATCGGCGACGCACACGCCGATGCCGTCGTCGACCCGCGCGAGGACCACGCCCCACGGGTCGACGATCATGCTGTTGCCGAAGCACTCCCGACCCGGCAGATGCTCGCCGATCTGGTCCGGTGCGAGCACGAAGGAGCCGGTCTCGATGGCCCGGGCGCGGAGCAGCACCTCCCAGTGAGCCGCACCCGTGTACGCCGTGAACGCCGCAGGCACGCACAGCACGCGAGCGCCACGCAGAGCCAGCGAGGTGTAGAGGCCGGGGAAGCGCAGATCGTAGCAGATGGAGAGGCCGAGCCGCACCGGGACCCCCTCGGCGGTGTCGATCTCAGCGGTCACGATGTCCTCACCCGCTGCCACCTCGTCCGACTCGCGATACGCGACGGCCTCCGAGGTGGCGTCGAAGAGGTGGATCTTGCGATAGACGGCGCGCAGGACGCCGGCCGGATCGAACAGCGCAGAGGTGTTGTACACGCGCTCGCCGGAGGATGCGGGTTCGTAGAGGGAGCCGGCGAGCAGCCACATGCCGCGGCGAGCGGCGAGGTCGGCGAGGGCGCGGTTGGACGGCCCATCCGGAGCTTCCGCGGTCGCCAGCATGTCCTCGCGACCACCCTTGAAGGCCCACGTCTCCGGAAGAGCGACGAGGCGGGCCCCCTGGTCGGCGGCCGCCTCCACGAGCCCGAGGGCAGCGCGGACGTTGGCGGCCACGTCCGCCTGCGAGTTCATCTGCACGCAGGCGACGCGAAGCACGCCGGCATCCGTCGCGGCCGCGGCGTCGACGGAACCCGGCATGACGTCGGCGGCGGAGCCCGGGATCACGCCCCGGTCCCCGGCCCGCAGGCGATCAGCGACAGCAGCTCGTAGGCCACCGTCGCCGCGAAGGTCGCCGTGAGGTTGCTGCTGTCGAGCTCGGGCACGACCTCGACGACGTCGGCGCCGGCGAGGTCGAGTCCGCGGCAGGCCCTGAGCAGCGCGAGCGCCTGCATCGAGCTCGGACCCCCGGCCTCGGGCGTGCCCACGGCCGGCGCGAACGCGGGATCGACGAAGTCCACATCGACGGTCACGAACGCCTTGGCGCCGGCAGCCGCCTCGACCGCCGCCGCGACCATGCCGGTGCCGAGCTGGGCGAGGTCCTCCCACGGCACCACCGTGAAGCCGAGGTCTCGCGCCTGATCGTACTCGTCCGGGGAGTCGAGCCCACCGCGCATGCCGAAGAGGGCGCAGCGGCCGGGGTCGATGAGGCCTTCCTCCGCGGCGCGGCGCACCACGGTGCTGTGGATGTGCCGCTGGCCGGCGCTCTCCTCGAGGCAATCCGTGTGCGCGCCGAAGTGCAGCAGCGCGAGCGGACCGTGCTTCTTCGCTACGGCGCGAAGCTCGGCCAGCGTCACGGTGTGGTCGCCGCCGATGCCCAGCGAGATCGCCCCGGCGGCCAGCACGGAGTCCAGGGCGTCCTGCATGGCGACGAGGCTGCGGTCGGTGAATCCCGCGACCAGGCGAGCGTCGCCGGCATCGACCACCGAGAGCCGCTCGAACACGGCGATGCGCTGCGCCGGGTTGTAGGCGGCACGGATGGTGAGCGAGGCCTCGCGCACGGCACGGGGCCCAAAGCGGGCGCCCGAGCGCACGGCGAGACCCGTGTCAAAAGGCAGCCCGAGCACCGCGACGTCCACGCCGTCATACTGCGTGACGTGCGGAAGCCGCAACAACGTGTTGACGCCGGCGACCCGCGGAGACCGCGACCCGCCGGCGGGGCCGTATCGCTTCATGGACGCCTCCTCGAGTGATCATCGGGTACCCGGACAAGTGTACTGTCTAATCCTTTGGCGAACGTTGCCGATAGCACCTGTGCGCGGGAGCTTGACACGCAGGCGCGCCCGCGCAGAGCCAGCCAGGGGAGGAACGTGCCGCGCGAGAACATCCGCATCCTCGTGGTCGACGACGACGCCGACCTGGTGGAGACCATCGCCGCTACGCTGCGCGAACAGGGGTTCGAGGTCCTCTCCGCCACCAGCGGGGAGAAGGGCCTCGAGCTCGCCTACACGCGGCATCCTCACGTCGTTCTCCTCGACGTGATGATGCCCGGTATGGACGGCTACCAGGTCTGCCGCGAGCTCCAGTTCGGCTACACCAAGGACATCCCGGTCATCTTCCTCACCGCGAAGACCGATCTCGCCGACATGGTCGAAGCCAACCGATCAGGCGCCTCTGCGTACATCACCAAGCCGTTCCGCTCCGAACGCCTCGTCGACACGATCCAGAACGTGCTGCGCGACGCGAGCATCTATCACGACGAGATCACCGGCCTGCCCACGCTGCAGAGCGTGCAGGTCGGCATGCAGCGCATGCTGCTGGATCACGGCCAGCTCGGGCTCGTCTACGTGAGCCTCGGCGGCGTCCACGCGCTCGAGTCGCTGCAGGGCTTCGAGGTCGTCGACGACGTCTTCCGGCTCATCAGCCGACGGCTGCAGGACGCCCGGGGCGAGCTCATCCGGGGGGAGGACCTCGTCTCCATCTCGAGCCTCGGCAACGCGTTCCTCATCGCCCTGGCACCGGCTCGCGAACGCCGGACCATCGACCAGAAGGATCTCCTCGCCATCAAGGAGCGCCTCGAGTCACGGCTGCTCGACCGCCTCGAAGACGACCTGGAGAGCCGGCTGCTGGGGAAGATCGACCTCTTCGTCGGCTGTGCGCGCCTGACGAGCTCGCCCAAGGTGCGCTTCAGGCGCGCCCTGCTGGAGGCGATCAACCAAGCCACCAGGGAGATCGAGCAAGACCGCGGCGAGCAGCAGGACCGGCTGCGCGAGGAGTTCGAGAAGGTCATCACCGGCAGGCAGGTCTCGTGCGTCTTCCAGCCCATCGTCGGCCTCGACGACTATGCGGTATTGGGTTACGAACTGCTCGCCCGCGGGCCGGTCGCGAGCGAGTTGCACCGGCCCGACGCGCTGTTCGACGTCGCCCGCGACGAGGGGCGCGTCTCCGACCTCGACCGGCTCTGCCGGCTCATGGCCGCCCGCGGCAGCGCGAAGCTGCCGGCGCGCTACCTGCGCTTCATCAACACCGAGCCGGTGACGCTCTTCTTCCAGTCGCACGACGACCTGTTCGTGCAGGAGTTCGTCGACGCCATGGCGCCGGAGTTGCGAGAACTGACGGTCATCGAGCTCACCGAGAACAGCGTCATCGACGACTTCGACTACATGCGCGACGTGGTCCGGCGCCTGCGCGCGCACGGCTTCCGGATCGCCATCGACGACGCGGGCGCCGGCTACGCCGGCCTGCAGACGATGGTCGAGATCGAGCCGGACTTCATCAAGCTCGACCGCTCACTCATCCGCAAGCTCGACGAGTCCATGGTCAAGCAGAAGCTGGTGCGGACTCTGCGGGGGTTCTGCCGCGAGGCGGGCATCACGCTGATCGCCGAGGGCATCGAGACCCAGGCGCAGCTCGATGCCCTGCACGAGCTCGGTGTCTCCCACGGCCAAGGCTTCCTCTTCGGGCTGCCGGGTTCACCGTACCCGCTGCGCGAGACGTGTCCGCCACTCAAGCCGGCGGTGGCGGGCATCGGTTGACGGCCGCGCTGCCCCGCGGCGTTCGGTAGCGGCCGCCGTGCCTCGTGCTGTTGCGCGGTCGCAGTGGTGTGGTACACTGCCGCGCATGATGACGACCCACGACGCCATCCGCAGCACCATCGCTTGCGCCGACTGGCGTCTCTGGGCCTGGCGCGCCTAGCGCGCCCCTTCTCGAAACCCCGCGTGGGCCCTGCCCACACCCCAAGACCGCACCGGCAGTCGTTCTGTCCCCTGAAACGGAGCGCAGCAGCAGTGCATCCCCATCAACAGAGTCCGTCCGATCCGCGCGTCACCCCGAGAGGAGGTCGGTCATGAGCGAGTACAAGAAGAAGTTCGTCCTTGACGAGGAGAGGATCCCCAAGACCTGGTACAACATCGTTCCCGACCTCCCCGCGCCTCCGCCGCCGCCGCTCAACCCGGCGACCTTGCAGCCGGCCGGTCCCGACGACCTGTCGCCGATCTTCCCGCCCAGCATCATCGCCCAGGAGGTCTCGGCCGAGCGCTCCATCGAGATCCCCGAGGAGATCCACCAGATCTACCGCATCTGGAGGCCGACGCCGCTGATCCGCGCCACCGGACTCGAGAAGGCGCTCGACACGCCGGCCAAGATCTTCTTCAAGCACGAGGGCGTCAGCCCTGCCGGCTCGCACAAGAGCAACACCGCCGTCGCACAGGCCTATTACAACAAGCTCGACGGCACCACGCGCCTTGCCACCGAGACCGGCGCCGGCCAGTGGGGCAGCGCCCTGAGCATGGCCTGCCAGATGTTCGACCTCGAGTGCATGGTCTACATGGTCAAGGTCAGCTATCACCAGAAGCCGTACCGGCGCAGCATGATGCAGCTGTGGGGCGGCACCGTGATCCCCAGCCCAAGCGACCAGACCAATGCCGGACGCGCCGTCCTGGCCGAGGATCCGGATTCCCTCGGCAGCCTCGGCATCGCCATCAGTGAGGCCGTCGAGGACGCGGTGACGCACCCCGGCTCCAAGTACGCCCTCGGCAGCGTCACCAACCACGTGCTGCTGCACCAGACCATCATCGGCGAGGAGTGCATCCTCCAGACGCAGGACGCCGACGCCTACCCCGACGTGGTCATCGGCTGTGTCGGCGGCGGCTCGAGCTTCGGCGGCATGGCTTTCCCCTTCCTGCGCGAGAACCTCGCGGGCAAGACCAAGACTCGCCTGGTCGCCGTGGAGCCCACGGCTTGTCCATCACTCACGAAGGGGCAATTCCGCTACGATTTCGGCGACGAGGCCCAGACCACTCCGCTGTTCAAGATGTACACGCTGGGCCACGACTACATGCCGCCCGGCATCCACGCCGGGGGCCTGCGCTACCACGGCATGGCGCCGCTGCTCAGTCACGTCTACGACCTCGGACTTCTCGAGGCCGTCTCCGTGCCGCAGACCAAGGTCTTCGAGGCTGCGGCCCTCTTCACGCGAACCGAGGCCATCGTTCCGGCTCCCGAGAGCGCTCACGCGATCCTCGCCGCGGTCAATGAGGCGCTCAAGGCCAAGGATGAGGGCGTGAGCCGCAACATCCTCTTCAACCTCACCGGTCACGGCCTGCTCGATCTCGGCTCGTACGACAGGTACCTGGGCGGCGAGCTCGAGGACTACGACCACCCGGAGGCGGCGATCGCCGCGTCGATCGCCAAGCTGCCGCAGGTCGACTGACCGCGAGGGAGCGAGCACAGCGCAGTATGCGTGCATGGGCGGCGGGGCGAAGGCCCCGCCGCCCTCCGCTTCAGAACAACGGCAGGACGAGAGCCCGCAACGTCTCCGCGAGCCGTGAGCGAGCGACCACCACGACGCCCTCCAGATGGTCAAGGACATGCGGAGGGTCGCCGACGGCGATGCGGACCGCCGCGGCGGCGAGCAGCGACTCGTCCTGGAGCGAGTCCCCGCAGGCGGCCACCCTGCCGGGCGGAACGCCGATGCTCCCGGCCAGCAGCCGCAACGCGTCGCCCTTGTCGGCGCCGCGAGCGAAGACGCCGAGAAAGCCGGGCCGGATGGGTTCGACGCGAAGCCGTCCGTGCCACTCGACCCGAAGCTCCTCGAGAAGGCATGCCGCGGTCGCCGTCTCGCCGTGGAGGACGAGGCGGCTGACGGCGTCCCCCGGCTGGTCGTCACGATCGCCTGTGGCGAGGAGTTCCCGCGGCTCGTCGTAGTCGTAGACGGTCACGCCGAGCCCCTGTCGAAGAGCCTCGGCCGCGACTGCACGCGCGGCGTCCTCCGGCAGCGGCAGGTGCCGGAGGAACTCGCCGGATCCGTTGACCACCAGCGCCCCGTGATAGCACGCGAAGGCGGCTGGGTCCACGCGGAGTGCGGTGGTGGCCGTGCGCGCGGTGGAGAGCGGGCGGCCGGTGCAGACGACGAAGGCCGCACCGGCGGCGATCAGCTCCGCGAGCACGCCGGCGATCCCCGGGACGAGAGAGCCGTCGTCCTGGAGCACAGTGCCGTCGAGGTCACAGGCGACGAGGACGCGCGCGCTTCCCGATGGGGCCATCGCGGCGCGCGTCAACCCCGGGGGCCCGCCAAGGGCAACAAGACGGTGAACCGTGCCCCGCCGCCGGGCGCGTTACCGACCTCGATGGACCCACCCTGCGACTCGACGAGCGCGCGGCAGACGGCCAGACCGAGCCCGGCCCCCGGGGCGCCCCGCCGCGCCTGCGCCCGGTAGAACCGATCGAAGACGAAGGGCAGGTCGATCGGGTCCACGCCCGGCCCGTCATCGGTCACGGTGAGCCGGACCGCGGTCCCCGCCGGCCCCGCGAGCGCACCGGATGCCTTGGCAGCGCCTTCACCGCCGTCGACCGTGACGGCTACACGGCCACCGGCCGGTGTGAACGCGAGCGCGTTATCCAGCAGGTGGGTGACCACTTGCGACAGCCGGTCAGGGTCGCCGAAGACGATACCTGGACCCATCTCGGCGACGAGCTCGACGCCCTTGGCCCTGAACGCGGGTCGCAGCCGGTCCGCAGCCCCGGCTGCGACCTCTGCCAGATCGACCGGGTCGTGCTCGACGCCGAGATCCTCGCTCTCGAGTTCGTCGAGGCTGCGCAGGTGGTCCACCAGGCGGCCGAGACGCTCCACCTCTGCGCCGATCACGCGTAGGTTCTCGGGCGTGGCCGGCAGCGCGCCGCTCTCCAGCTCCTGCACACGGGACTGGATGGTCGCCAACGGCGTGCGCAATCCTTGGCAGAGGTCACCAGCCACGTCACGCCGCCGCTCCTCCTCGCGGGCCAGCCTGTCGGCCATCGCATTCAAGGCGGTGGCGAGCGCCGCGACCTCGCCGTCGCCGCGCGGCGCGACCCGCACTCCCAGGCTCCCGCCCGCGACGTCGCCGGCGGCATCGACGAGCTCCTCGAGCGGAGCGGTGACCCGCCGGCTGACGAGCAGGCTCATCAGCACGGCGAGGACGCCGGCGATGCCGCCGGCGATCAACAGATCGCGCGTGAGCGCGCTCCGGTAGGCTTCCTCAGCGGCGGCGCGAGCGCGTCTCGGTGCGTAGATCTCGGCGCTCGCCACCGCCCGGCCGTCGACCACGATCGCCGAACTGGTCACGGCCAGATCTGCTCGGCTGCGTGGGGCGGCCTCGGGCGCCGGCGATGCGCCGCCACCGTCCGCCCGCCCCTGGACGGTGAAGAGGACCTGACCCTCCGTCGAGAAGACGGCGACGGCGACGTCGTCGAACGTCGCCACCTGACTGAGCGCGTAGATCGCCGTCGCGTCCCAGCCGTCCGGTGGCTGGTAGGTGCGCTGCAACGCCCTGACGATCTCCCCGTCGCGCTCGCTCCGCACCTGATCCAGGTAGCCGTCGAACCGATGCGAGGCGGCGTACGCGACCACGCCGCCGACGGCGACGATGGCCACAAGGGCGATCGCCAGATGCGTCAGGGCGAGCCGTGACCGCAACTCGCGCTTCACCCCCGGTGCTCCATGGCGTCATCATACCCATGATGCCCCGTGCGAGGCTTCTGATAGGATGCTCGGCACGCCCGAGGAGGTCTCCCTGCCCAACCTGAAGGTGTATCGAGCCGCCTGGGTGATCGCGGCGGTACTCGTCGTCGTGGCGCTGTTCACCCTCGGCAGCCCCGGCACTCCCAAGCTCAGCCAAGATCCACCGTCCTTCGACGGCGAGTCGGCGTACGCCGATCTCAAGACCATCGTCGAGGACTATCCACAGCGTGTCGCCGGCACCGATCCGGACAACCGTCTGGGCATCTGGGTCGAGCAGCAGTTCAAAGAGGCTGGGCTCGAGACGCACATCGACGGCCTCGCCGCGACGGTCAACGGCGAGAGTGTGGCCCTGCAGAACGTCTGGGCCGTCTCCAAGGGGCGTTCCCGGGGGACCATCATGATCCTCGCCAACCGCGACGTCCCGCCTCTGGCGACGCAGGGCGCCGGCGACAACGCTTCCGGCGTCGCCGCCCTCCTGACCCTCGCCGAGACCTTCACCGTGACGGCGCACGAGCACACCCTCATCTTCCTTTGCACCACCGGGGACGCCTACGGCGCTCTCGGCGCGCGCCAGTTCGTCGAAGCCCACCAGACCGACGACCTCTACGCCGTGATCGCCCTGCGCGACGTGGCCAAGCGCGATAGCGACGGCATCGAACTGGACGGCTGGAGCTCGGAGCCGCGGACGGCGCCGCCCTGGTTGTGGCTGCTGACCGCGCCGGCGGCCAGACGCGACGCCAACATGCAGGCTGAGCTGCCGACCGTCGCCGCCCAGATACTCCGGCTGGCGGTGCCGACGAGCGCCGGCAGCCAGGGGCCCTTCGTGGCCGCCGGGGTGCCGGCCATCACGGTGAGCGCTGCCGGCTCGTCGGAGCCGGCGCAGAACGACACGCTCGACACCGTCTCCAGCGAGACGCTCACGAAGGTGGGAATGACCGTGCAGAGCATGGTGATGGCCGTCGACGAGACCACCGAGCCCGGAGCGCCGAGCGGCGGCGCCATCTTCCTGACCCACGGGGCGACGCTTCCGGGCGGCGCGCTCGCCGCGATCCTCGCCGCCTTGCTCCTGCCGCTCGGCGCGGTCACCGTCGACCTCTTCGCGCATTGCCGTCGCGCGCGCGTGCTTGTGCGCCCGGCGCTCGTGCGCGCGGGACTGCACCTCGCCCCATGGCTCGTTCTCATCGCGATCGTCTACTTCGCCAATCTCGTAGGCCTGCTGCCACACAGCCCCGATGCCGTGATCCCGCCGGATTCACGCCTCGCCGCCAACCCGCGCTACCTCCGCGTCGTCGTCCTCGTCGCTCTGATGGTCCTCGCGTACGCCTATGCAGTCGCCGTGGAGCGGCGTCTGGACCGACGCATCACCTCCGACGCGCGTGCCACCATCTTCATCTCGCACCTGGTGCTCGTCGCCATCGCGCTGCTGGCGCTTCTCATCGAGCCCTACACCATCCTGCTGGTGTTGCCGGCCGCCGTCCTCTGGCCTCTTGCCCGACCCGGCGGCTGGGCGCGCTCCGTCCTTCCCGTGTACCTCGGGCTCGTCATGGTGCCGGTGCCGCTGATCTACTACGCCCTGCAGTTGGACACGGGCTGGAAGATCTGGTGGTACTTCTTCCTGCTGTTCGAGAACCGCACGATCCCCGCGGGAGCCGTGCTGCTGGCAGCGCTGTTCTTCTCCACGGCCGGTGTGCTCGCCCACACTCTGCACGAACGCGGCCTGGCTCCCGGGTCCCTCACCTGGCCGGCGATCGAGCGACGCGGGGCGGGGAGACCGAGCGACGAGGAATGGGCCGCCATCGCGCAGGCGGATCCGCGAAGCAGAAGCGACAGTGGCCGGGCACGATGGCGAGGCCGGCGGGCTCTCAAACGCTAGAGCCCGCCGGCCTCGCTCGTCCTTCGATCAGTAGTCTTCCTGGGAGAGCGACTCGTCGATGACCGTGTCTGTCTCGGCGTCGAGGTCGAGTCCGGCGTCGTCGCCGGTCGGCACCGGCTTCTCCCCGCTGTCGCGGGAGAGGAGAGCAGCCTCACCGCTCATCATCGCGTCGAAGGCCTTGGCCTTGAGGCGAGCACGCGTCTCCTCGATGCGACGACGCATCTCCGCCTGGTCGATGCTGCCGCCCTCGCGCGGGACCTCCTCGGCCGCGGGCGCCGCCTCGTCCTCCGATACGACGGGCTCGTCGACGACCGTCGCGGCGGCGGTCACACCCGTGTCGGCGATGAGCTCCGGCTTCGGCTCTCCAGGGATGGCTTCGGCAACTGCCTCTTCGGCGACCTCTTCCGTGACCACGGCCTCCTCGACGGCAGCCTCGGCGACGGCTTCGGCGACGATCTCCTCCGCCACGGCGTCTTCGGCGAGCTCCTCGGCCACCACGGCCTCGGCGACGGCTTCTTCGGCGACCTCTTCCGTGATGACGGCCTCCTCGACGGCAGCCTCGGCGACGGCTTCGGCGGCCTCCGCGTCCGCGACGGCCTCCTCGACGGCGTCTTCCGCGATCTCCTCGGCAACCGCCTCTTCGGCGAGCTCCTCGGCCACCACAGCCTCGGCGACGGCTTCTTCGGCGACCTCTTCTGCCACCACGGCCTCGGCGACGGCTTCTTCGGCGACCTCTTCTGCCACCGCGGCCTCGACAACGGCTTCTTCGGCGACCTCTACGGCCACCACGGCCTCTTCGACTGCCTCTTCGGCGACGGCTTCGGCGACGATCTCCTCAGCCACGGCCTCTTCGGCCGCCTCTTCGGCCACCACGGCCTCTTCGACAGCCCCGTCCGCAAATGGTTCGGCCAGCTCACTCTCGACGGCGGCACGCGTCTCGTCGATGCGCTCCCTCAAGTCGTCGCTCGCCGGAGCCTCGGGCTGAGCCTCTGGAGACGGGGGCTCGACGACCGGCGCCGCGGCGGGCTCCTCGGCGACGGCATCAGCTGCCGCGTCCTCGACGATCACCGTCTCCGCTGCAACGGCGGGCTCTTCGTCAACCACTGCCGGCTCGTCCGCCACGCCTGCCGCCGGACCGCCCCAGTCTCCGACTGGCTCGGGCCGCGGGTAGTCATCGGGTGCTGCTTCCAGAAGCGGGCCGCTTGCGCCACCGATCAGCTGCTCCCTCAGCGCACGCCCGCTCTTCGGGGCGAACAGCATCGCGACGCCTGCCCCTATCGCGAGCCCGAGCAGAAACCTCATCACCTTCATTGCTGCCTCCTTCACCGCTGCCGTGCCAGCCGCACAGGCGCGCGAAGCCGGCGGAGTGTACGTCGGAAGAAACGTGCCCGAGCTTTACAGTTTACAGCTCTGTATACGCTGGGGCGGTGTGCAGTCCTGCCGCACGGCTCAGGCAAGGCGCTGCGCCGACACCGTCCCGTCGTCTCCGGCGCTGAGAAGCACCACCCAGCGAGGACCCCACTGCTCGGTCACGCGGACCGACGCCTCCGTGAGCGCCTTGCTCACGTCCTGACCGACGAACGCCATCAAAGGCAGCATCGGCCGGTGCTCTATCTGCACGCGTACGCCTTCCTCGCTCTGTTTGAGCAGGATCGGCTCGGGGCTCAGTTCGTGCAGCCGCGCGGCGTGAGCGGGCGTCACCTCGAGGATCGCTCGTGCGCCGGCCACCGCGGTGGGCGACGTGTCGAGGTCGCGCTTCACGATCCGTGCATAGGCCCACACCGCGACGAGTGCGGCCAGCGCGACCACCAGGAAGATCAGGATCCACACATAGACGCCCGTCACGCCATATTCACCCCTCGTCGTCACTGCCGGCGAGCGCCCGCCGCCTGACCTCGTCCAGGCGGGCAGCCGAAGCGCTCTCGACCCCTCGTATCGGCACGTAGTAGCGCCGGCCTGAGAGCGCATCGGGCAGATACTGCTGCTCGGCCCAGCCGCCGCTCGCGTGCGGGTACTTGTACCCCGCGCCGTGCCCCAGTTCCTTCGCGCCGCGATAGTTGGCGTCCCGCAGATGCGCCGGCGGCGGCTGGTTGCCGTCCCGGCGCACGTCGTCCAGGGCGGCGTCGATCGCCTTGTAGGCGGCGTTGCTCTTGGGCGCCAGCGCCAGATACGTCGCCGCCTGACTGAGGTTGATACGGCACTCAGGCAGCCCCACGAACTCCACAGCTCGCGCTGCCGCCACGGCCACCTGCAGCGCGTCCGGGTCGGCGTTGCCGACGTCCTCGCTGGCGAAGACGATCATGCGGCGGGCGATGAACTTGGGATCCTCGCCGCCGGCGATCATCGAGGCGAGGTAGTACACGGCCGCGTCGGCGTCGCTGCCGCGCATGCTCTTGATGAAGGCCGAGATGGTGTCGTAGTGCGCGTCGTCGCGATCGTACATCACCGGTGCCTTCTGCGCCGCATCCTGGAGGTCGTCGCGCGTCAGCCTGGCAGGACCGTCCGGCGCCGCCGCCGAGCGCGAGCGCCAGGCGGCCTCCAGTGCGTTGAGCGCCACGCGCGCGTCTCCGCGGGAGATCCCCGCGAGGAAGGCGAGCGCGCCGTCGCCCAGCGTCACGCGCGCGCGGCCCAGGCCGCGCTCCTCGTCCCGTAGCGCGGCCTCCACCACGCGCTCCACCAGCTCCGCCGGCAGCGGCTCGAAGCGGTAGAGCTGACAGCGGCTGATCAGCGCCGAGTTGACCTCGAAATACGGGTTCTCCGTCGTGGCCCCGATCAGCGTCACGATGCCGTCCTCGATGGCGGGAAGCAGGGCGTCCTGTTGCGCCTTGTTGAAGCGGTGGATCTCGTCGATGAACAGGACGGTCCGCGCCGCGCTGAGGGCGCGCGCCTCGCGCGCGCCCTGGATCGCGGCGCGCACGTCGGCCGTGCCCGAACTGACCGCCGAGAGCTGCACGAGGCGAGCGCCGGTCTCGGCCGCGATCAGCCGGGCGAGCGTCGTCTTGCCGCTGCCTGGCGGTCCGAAGAAGAGCATGCTGAACAGCTGACCGCCCTCCACGGCCGCGCGCAGCACGGTGCCGGGACCCACGATGTGCTCCTGCCCGGCGAACTCCGCGAGGGTGCGCGGCCGCATGCGCGCCGCCAGCGGCGCCTCGGCCGCCACCTGCTCGTCACTCATCGAGAAGAGGTCCACGAGTCCAGTCTACGTCAGGGCGGAGGCCTCTCACAGGCGCGAGGCCATCTGCTACTATCGAAAGTCATGCGCAAGGTCCTGGTCCTGAACACGACCTACGAGCCGCTCAATGTGTGTTCGGTGCGGCGCGCTCTCGTGCTCCTGCTCAAAGACAAGGCGGAAGTGCTCGAGCAGTCCGGCACCGCGCTGCGCAGCGAGCGTGCGGCGTACGAGATCCCCCTCGTTATCCGTCTCACCACGTACGTCCGCATCCCCCGGCACGCCGCCTCCGCACGCATCTCGCGACGTGCCGTCCTGGCCCGCGACAAGCACCGCTGCCAGTACTGCGGCAGCTCCCGCCACCTCACCGTCGACCACGTGGTGCCGCGGTCGAGGGGCGGAGCCGACACATGGGACAACCTCGTCACCTCGTGCGCGCCGTGCAACCGCAGAAAGGGAGACAGGCCGCTGCACGTCGCCGGCCTGCACCTGGCGCGGCCGCCGCGACCGCCGGGTCCGGCAGCCTTCGTCCTGCTTCACGTGGACCACGTCCACGAGAGCTGGCGACCGTACCTCAGCTTCGCCTCCTAGACGCGGCGAAGCGGCCGGGGTGCTCCCCGGCCGCCTCGCCATCACCCGTTGGCGGATTGCGTCGCCTAGGCTTCCGTCTCGGCGCGTCCGCTGCGGCGCCTGATCAGGACCCAGACGACGCCGATGACGATGAGCGCGGCGATCGCGATACCGACGATGAGACCGGTGCTCGAGCCGCCTTCACTCGTAGTGGTGGTGGCACCCGGGTGCACGGCCACATAGGTATCGGGCTGCGTGTTGTACCACCACAGGCCCTTGTCGTTGCCGGCCCGCACCCAGCCGGTCCACTTGCCCTTGTTGGCGGTCTCGAGGTCGAGCGGGTAGACGAGCGGGATGTAGGGCGACTCGTCGTAGATGAGCTCCTGCATCCGGTGGACGATCCCGACACGCTCCTGCACGTCGATCGTCGTCTGCTGCTCGAGGAAGAGCTTGTCGTACTCGGGGTTGGACCAGTTGCAGTCGCTCCAGTTCTCGATCGAGTCCGTCGTCATCACCCCAAGGATGAAGTTGGGGTCGACGTCGCCGCCCCAGCCCCAGATGAACAGGTCGAAGTCGGGGGCGAACTGGTCGCCGTCGTAGTTGTACTGCTTGTCGCCGAGGGCGCCGTCGTCGATGATCTGGAAGTCGATGTCGAGCCCGACCTCCTTGAACCACCCCGTGATCAGCTTGCCGCACTTCTGGCTCTCGGGTGACTCGGTGCGGGCGTACAGGCGCAGCTTGATGTCCTTGCCCTTGTACTCACGGATGCCGTTGCCGTCGCCGTCGGGGTAGCCGGCCTCGTCCAAGGCCTGACGCGCCCTGTCGAGATCGAAGGTGTAGGCCTGCTCGGCCGGCGGCGTCCAGTGGAAGTCGGCCTCGGGATCATGGAAGTCACGCGTGATCAGGGTATCGCCGGGTTCTGCGTTCCCCGTGTAGCCGATGCTGACGATCTTCTCCTTGTCCACGGCCCACTGCAGGGCGCTGCGGAATGCCGGGTCCTGCAGCACAGGATGACCGGTCGACTTGGGGAACACCTTCTGGTCGGCGCAGTTGAAGCCGAGCTGGTCGAGCCCGATCACGACCCCGCGGATCGACTCGAGGTCGGGCTCGTTGTTCAGCGGGTCGAACTGCGCCGCCGGGATGTTCCAGCCGCTCTGGATGTTGCCGGTCTTGAGGTCCTGCGCCATCGTGTCCTGGTTCTGGTAGGTCTGGAAGATGACCTCGTCGACCTTGGGGGCGCCGCGCCAGTAGTCCTTGTTGGCGGCCATGCGCACGAACTCGCCCTTCTTCCACTCCACGGTCTGGAAGGGCCCCGAGCCGATGATCGGCGGCGCGTTCTTGAACTTGTTCTCGACCTCGGAGGGCTTGACCTTGCTCCAGATGTGCTCGGGCAGGATAGGGATCCAGAGGCCCAGCATGTTGGCCTTCGGCTTCGAGCAGGTGAAGACGACGGTGACGTCGTCGGGCGCCTCGACCTTCTCGATGAACTTGGTGTAGTCGGTGAACATGCCGAGCTTGTTGTCGATGATGTAGGTGAAGGTGAAGGCGACGTCGGCGGCGGTGAGGGGCTTGCCGTCCTGCCACTTGCTCTGGTCGGTGATGGTGAACGTCCAGACCTTGCCGTCGTCGGAGGTCTGCCAGTCGGTCGCGAGGCCGACGCCGGGCACGTTGGCGTAGTCCTCCGCGCGGAAGCCGACCAGCAGCTCGTAGTTGATCGCCCAGATCTCGTAGGACGACGACTCGTAGCCGATGAACGGGTTGAGGTTGTCCGGGTCGTTGGTCCACCCCAGCCGCAGGATGGTCTTGCCGCCATCGGCGGCGGGGCTCTCGCTCGAGGCCATCGCGCCGGCGATGCCCCAGAGCAGCCCGACGGCCAACAGCGCGACGATCGCCGCCACGAGCAGGCGGCTTCTAGTGCGTGTGGATACCACAGCCACGTTCGACTCCTTCCGTTCCCCCAACGGGCAGACCATATCGGTCTCTTCTACTAAAGCACGAACAGCACTCCCCGACCAGTGCCGCGCCGGGTCTCGCCGGCTCATGGTGCTATACTCCGCCGCGTGATCATCGACGACAGCAGAGAGCCGCGCCTGCAGCTCGGCGATGCGGAACCCTTCCGCATCGACAGCGCCGAGGTCACGCGCGACATCGAGCGCTCCACACTGACGAGCATCGTCCTCGACGGGGGTCCGTACCGTCTGCCGGTGGGGGCCCGCGTCACCCTTTGGACGGGCCCCAACGTGGTTTTCGTCGGCAAGGCGGTCGACGAGCATCACGTGCTCGACCTGCTCTCCACCGAGACGGACGACGAGCTGGCCGGCGACGAGACCATCTGAGCTGCGGGCGCAGGGGGGCACGCCCATGAAAGGCCTCATCCTCAGCGGCGGCGCCGGGACCCGCCTGCGGCCCATCACCCACACCGCCGCCAAGCAGCTCGTGCCGGTCGCCAACAAGCCCGTGTTGTTCTACGGCCTCGAGGCTCTTCGCGCGTCGGGGATCACCGAGGTGGGCATCGTCGTCGGCGACACCCGCGCCGCGATCGAGGCCGCCGTGGGCGACGGCAGCGCCTTCGGTCTCGCCGTCACGTACCTGCCCCAGGAGGCGCCGCTGGGGCTCGCGCACGCGGTGCTGATCAGCGAGGCTTATCTCGGCGACGAGCCCTTCGTCATGTACCTCGGCGACAACCTCCTGAAGGAGGGCGTCGCACCGTTCGTGAGGGCGTTCGACGAGAGCCGCCCCGACGCCCTCATCCTTCTCCAGAAGGTCCCCGACCCCCAGAACTACGGCATCGCCGAGCTGGACGGGGAAGGTCGGGTCGCGCGGCTGGCGGAGAAGCCGGCCGAGCCGCGCAGCGACCTCGCCCTTGTGGGCGTGTATCTCTTCACCGCGGCCGTCTTCGACAGCGTCAAGGCGATCGCACCGAGCGCGCGCGGCGAGCTCGAGATCACCGACGCGATCCAGCACATGGTCGAACGCGGCCTGCGCGTGGAGCCGCATGTGGTCACCGGCTGGTGGAAGGACACCGGTAAGCTCGAGGACATGCTCGAGGCCAACCGGCTGGTGCTCAGCACCCTGGTCGGTGACGTCCGCGGCGTGCTGCACGAGACCACCCTCGAAGGCCCGGTGCGGATCGGCAAGGGCAGCCGGCTCGACCGCTGCACGGTGCGCGGGCCGGTCGTGATCGGCTCCGGCTGCCGCCTCTCCGACACCTTCGTCGGCCCCTACACGTCGATCAGTGACGGCGTGGTGGTGGACTACGCCGAGCTCGAGCACTCGATCGTGCTCGAGAACAGTCGCATCTCGCACCTGGGCACACGTATGACGGACAGCCTCATCGGTCGCGACTGCGTGATCGCCCACAGCGAGGCGCGGCCCGTGGCCTACCGCTTTCTGGTGGGCGACTCGTGCCGGATCGGGATCCTGTAGTGGGACCCGTCGCGGTGCATCCGGAGGAGGAGCACAGATGATCGACGGTGTCATGACCAAGCGACTCAAGGTGATCCCCGACGAGCGCGGCCGTCTCATGGAGTGCCTGCGCTGCGACGACGAGCTCTTCGTCCGCTTCGGGCAGTTCTACATGACGACAACCTTCCCCGGTGTGGTCAAGGGGTGGCATCTGCACGACGCGCAATGGGACGCCATCGTTTGCGTCAAGGGCATGATCAAGCTCGCGTTGTTCGACGGTCGCGGGGTCGCGGGCGACGCGGCCGCGCCGGGACACGAGCCCTCGCCGACGGCCGGCCAGATCGACGAGTTCTTCCTCGGTGAGCACCGGCCACTGCTGGTGCGCGTTCCGCCGGGCCTCTGGCACGGCTGGAAGTGCGTCAGCACCGAGGAGGCGTACATCGTGAACGCCCCGTCAGAGGTGTACAAGTACGACGACCCCGACCAGCTCGAGCTGCCCCACGACAGCGCAGCGATCCCGTACGACTGGGGCGTCAAGCTGCGCTAGGCGCGGCCGACGACGCACATGCCGCGCTGGTTCGTCACTGGAGCGGGAGGCCAGCTGGCGACCGCCTTCGCGCACGTCCTCGAGGGCGAGGTCTTCCTCAGCCGCGAGGAGGCGCTGGACATCCGCGATGCCGACGCCGTGAAGGCGGCGGTGCACGGATTCTCCCCTGACGCCGTGGTGCACTGCGCCGCCTACACCGACGTCGACGGCGCCGAGTCGGATCCCGCGACCGCCGAGGCGGTCAACCTACTCGGCACGCGCAGCGTGGTGGAGGCGGTGCGCGGCACGCACACCACCGTCGTCTTCTTCAGCACCGACTACGTCTTCGACGGCGCCAAGGGCGCGCCCTACGTCGAGACGGACGGCCCGCATCCGCTCAACGTCTACGGACGCACCAAGCTCGCCGCAGAGAAGGAGGTGCTCGGCTGGGCACACGGCATCGTGATCAGAACGTCGTGGCTGTTCAGCGAGACCGGCCACAACTTCGTGAAGACGATCCTCGCCGCGGCGCGCAAGCGCGCCGGGACGGGCGAGCCGCTCAAGGTCGTCGACGACCAGGTCGGTTCGCCCACCTACGCCGCGCACCTCGCGGCAGCCGTCGACGAGGCGCTGCGCCGCGGCCTCGGCCCCGGCATCTACCACCTCGCCGGCAGCGGCTATTGCTCGTGGTGCGAGATGGCTCGCGAGGTCGCACAGCTCGCCGGCATCGAGGTCGAGGTCGAACCGATCACCACGGCCGAGGCGGGCCGGCCGGCGCGCCGGCCGGCCTTCTCGGCCCTCGGCAGTGAGCGGCCCGTCCCGCGCCTGCCGCATTGGGCGGAGGGCGTCGCCGAGGCCGTCGACAGGCTCGCCCCGCTCAGGTAGCGTGGGGCCGGTCTGCCGCAGACCGCACGTTGGCGAGACCGCGCCGGCAAGTCACCAAAGGAGGGCGCAACGTGAGACTCGTGGTCACCGGCGGCGCCGGCTTCATCGGCTCCAACTTCGTCCGCTTCATGCTCGATCGCTATGACGACGTCGAGGTCGTCAACCTCGACAAGCTCACCTACGCCGGCAACCTCGAGAACCTGCGCGACGTCGAGGATGACCCGCGCTACAGCTTCTTCCGCGGCGATATCTGCGACGCCGCCGTCGTCGGCGAGACGCTGCGCGGCGCCGACGCCGTCGTCAACTTCGCCGCGGAGACGCACGTCGACCGCTCCATCAGCGGTCCCCAGGACTTCATCCGCACCGACGTTCTCGGTACGCACACGCTGCTCGAGGCGGTGCGCGAGCTCGAGATCTCCCGCTACCTGCAGATCAGCACCGACGAGGTCTACGGGAGCACGGAGGTCGGCGCCTTCACCGAGGAATCGGACCTCGATCCCTCCAGCCCATACTCTGCCAGCAAGGCAGGGGCGGACCTCCTCGTGCTCGCCTCTCACCGCACCTTCGGTACGCCCGTCGTGATCACGCGCAGCTCGAACAACTACGGCGCCTGGCAGTTCCCGGAGAAGATCATCCCCCTGTTCATCACCAACGCTATCGACGATCTGCCGCTGCCGGTGTACGGCGACGGCCTCAACGTGCGCGACTGGCTTCACGTGGACGACAACTGCGCCGGCATCGACCTGGTGCTGCGCGAGGGCGCGGCCGGAGAGATCTACAACATCGGCGGCGGCAACGAGGTGCGCAACCTCGCGCTCACGCGGCGCATCCTCGAGTTGCTCGGCAAGGGCGAGGACCTCATCCGCCACGTGGCCGACCGGCCGGGCCACGATCGCCGCTACGCCGTCGACTGCACGAAGCTCAGGGCGCTGGGATGGCGGCCGGAGGTCGAGTTCGAGGCCGGTCTCGCGCGGACGGTGGAGTGGTACCGCGACCATACGCAGTGGTGGCGGCCCATCAAGTCGGGCGAGTGGCGCGAGTACTACGCGCGCCAGTACGGCGAGGTCGGCTGAGCGCCGGCGACGGCGAACGGCCGACGCCCCGGCGCAGCGACGGCCACGCTCAGCTCACGGCACGTTCCAGACCGGCGTGCCGACGCGCACGCGTGCGTACAACCACTTGACGTGCGTGTTGGAGAGCCGTGTGCAGCCGTGGGAGTAGTTGCGCGGGAAGCGGCGTAGCAGCCACGGCTCGTTGGTGCCGTGGATGGCGTAGAGCCCGCGGTAGCGCATCCGTCGCGGTCCGTAGGGCCCGCCCATGCGTGGATCCATGGCATAGATCCTGTAGTGGCCTTTGGGCGTGGGGAGCCCGGGACGTCCGAGGACGCAGTCGAAGACGCGGATCACGCGACCGCGCTCGTGGTAGTAGAGCTTGTACTTGCTGAGGTCGACGAGGATGAGGCGCGCGAGCTTCGGCGGGACGCCGTAGGGATTGCGGCGATCGAACACGGTGGTCTTCCACGACGGACTGCGCGCCGAGAGGTGGGCCGCGTCCGCGGCCATCTCGGCGCGCACGACCAGCCGGCCCGGCTTGCCGGCCGGCAGCCTGACGGTCGCCCGCGAGTCGGCGCCCAAGGTGAGCTCCTTGAGCGGCGTCCAGCCGTCCGCCGACCGGCGCTGCAGCTGAACGAGTCCGCCAGGGTGCGCGGGCCGCACGGTCACCGCGTAGCGCACGCGGTGGTGCTCCAGCACCGGCTTGCGTGCCGTGGCGCTGAGCGTGATTCGGGGCCGCACGCCCACGAACGCCTCCGCGTAGGCGGCCTCCCACGTGGCGTCTCCCGCGAAATCAATGCGGAAGGTGGTCGAAGCCGAAGGCTTCCGCGTCCAGGAGGCGACGCCGCGCGCGTCGGCGACGCCCGTGGCGACGGTGGTGAACTCAGTCTCGCCGAGGCGTTGACGACTCAGCGTCAGCACGGCATCGGGGATCCCGATTCGCGCCGTGAGCTTGGTCGTCGCGCCGTAGACCAGCGTCGCCGGCGCGGCGCTGAGCGTCGGCGACGGCGCCTCCGCCGCCGGCGCGACGGCCGGCAGGCAGGCGACCAGCGCAGCGGCGAGCGCCAGCAGGACGACGGCGACGAAAAGGTTCGGGCGAGCGTTCACAGTGGCCTCCACGATCGGATCCTCCTAGCGGAGTCTACGCTACGGGCGTCTCAGAAGCCCAGCCCCCGGAGAGAGGGCCCCCGTGCGCGCATCCGTCAGCGCAGATTGTGGATGCGGGTACCCACTGGGCAGCGAGCGTACAGCCACAGCGCCTGACGGTTCAGCATGCGCGCGCAGCCGTGCGAAGAAGCCCGCGGAGCGGGACGACGAACGAGGTGCGGCTGGTTGGTGCCGTGGATCGCGATACCGCGCTTCTTCCGGTAGAACATCACGCAGGAGCCGAGCGCCCCGCCACCCGGCTTGCGCTTCGTGTAGATGCGGTAGTAGCCGAGCGGCGTGCGGTAGCCGGGGCGACCGAGGGCCACATCGAACGCCCTGATGAGGGCACCGTGCTCGTAGTAGTAGAGGCGGTACTGGTGCCGCACGATGACGATGTAGTGCGCGTACCGGTACGGCACGCGGTGCGCGTTCGGCCGGTTGACGACCACCAACTCCCAGGCGGAGGCGCCCGCGGCGAGATCGACGCCGGCATCGACACGGGCGCGCAGACGGAAGAAGCCGAAGCTGTCCGGCGTCCAGCGCAGGGAGAAGCGTGAGTCCGCGTCGAGCGTCGTCGTCAACAGCGGCTGCCAAACCCCAGCGACGCGCCGCTCGATGGTCACCGTACCTCCGGGCAGCCTGGGCGCGACGGCGCCCCTGAGCGTGACGGAACGCCCGAGCCAGAGACTGGCGGGGAAGGAGGTCGTGACCTTCGGCCGCACGCGCACCGTCACGTCGACCGCGGCCGGCTCGTGCTCGGCGTCGCCGGCGTACTCGACGCGATAGTCTGTGGTGACGGCCGGCTTCACCTTGAAGCGGAAGGCGCCGTCGGCGCCTGCCGTCCTCGAGCCGGCCGGTGACCAGTCGGCGGCGCCGGCCGGGCGCGCGAGCAGAGAGATGCCGGCGCCCGGTACGTCCGCGATGGAACCGCTGATGACCGCCGACGCGGAATGGACGACCGTCCGCGGCGCCACGCTCACGCTGAGCTGCGTGGGCGCGGCAGCACTCGCGGCGCCGGCGAAGGACGCCAAGGCGCAGAGGACGGGCAGCACGAGGACGGCGACGAGTCCTGGCCGGCGCGGCGCACGAGGGTCACGTCGAGTCGTCACGGCTGGACCGGCGCAGGGGACTCGGACGGCGACAGCTCGGGCACAGGGGACGGCGACGTCGCGTCGGGCGACGGCGACGGCGTGGTCGCCGGCTCCGGCGCCGCAACGGCGCTGGCGGAAGGCGAGGGCGAGGGCAGCACGAGCTCCGCCGGGGTGAGCAGACGGCGACCCCACGCGAACGCGGCCTTCCAGTAGCTCGACTTGTCGAGCGATGCAAGTGTCACACCGTCACTCGACCCCGTGGAGTGGATGAACCAGCCGTTGCCGAGGTAGAGCGCCGCGTGGTAGATCGAGTTGACACTCGAGGTAGTGCCCTTGGGACCGAAGAAGATGAGGTCGCCGCACTTGAGCCGGCTGCGCTTGATGCGCGGCTTGGCGCGAGCGGCCATGTCATGCGCGCCCCGTTCGTTCACGGTGATGCCGTAGCCGAAGTGCATCTTCATGACGTAGAAGACGTAGCCCGAGCAGTCGAAGCCGCCGGCCTTCTGGTAGCCGTACGGCGAGTCCTTCGTCGGGTACTCGCCACCCCAGATGTAGGGGTAGCCGACATACTTCAGCGCGTACTTGACCACCTGCTTCTGGCGATCGCTCAGCGCCGGGAAGGTGACGTCCGAGTAATCGGCGAGCCCCACGAGCATCCAGCTGCCGGCGACCTGATAGGCGCGGTAGAACAGGTAGGCCACCTCCGCCCGGTCGATCGGTTCGGCCGGCGTCACCTCGTGGCCGTCGCCGGAGCTCGGATGATTGAAGCGCAGCTGCAGTTGGCGCGAGGCGACCACCCAGGGCAGAGTGGACCGCGCGCCGGTCTTCCAGCCCGGGTTCGGTTGCCAGCGACCGGGATGCAGCGTGTCGAGCAGTTCCCAGTTGGACGAGGAGTACCGCTCCTTGAGCCAGCGGATGATCGCGGCCTCGGCCTTGGCAGCCGCGACCTTCCTCTTCGGCTGGAAATTGCCCTTGCGGTCCAGGGAGAGGTAGCCCAAATGCACCGCCATCTGGATCACCGTGTAGTAGCGGTGGCCCTTGGGCACGTCCTTGATCTCCACCGGCGTGATCTTCTCACGATAGTGACCGGAGGCGAGGACAAGGGAGCGCGCCAGATGCTCGCGCGTGATGGCGCGCTCCGGCTTGAACGCGGCGCCGAAGTCATCGAGCAGGCGATGGCCGCGAGCGCTGTGATTCGTCACCGAGGAGATGTACGAGGAGGCCCAGTGACTCCTCGGCACGTCGCTGTACGACTTGGCGAACGCCGGCGCGGCGAGCACGGCCGCTGTCGCCGCGGACAGCGCCACGAGGGTGATGAGGTGGAGGAAGATGCGACGTGGACTCATATCTCGTACTGCTATCGGCGTGTGGGCCGGCGCCTTGAGCGTGGCCGGGACCGCCCCTGCGGGCCCGGCCACGCTTTCGCCGCCGGCCCCGTCTTCCCCTGTGCGAAGCGTCGATCGAGGGTATCACGTGTGAACGCCGGCCGCCGCTAGGACGGCACGCCTCAGCAGCGTCTTCAGAAAAGGAGATCGCGGCCGATGTGAGAAGCAGTGATGACCACAACCAGTGCGTTTGCCCCTCTCATGCGGAGCGCGTATCCTCAGCCGCGGAGGCGCCGGCGCCTCAGGAGCCTATGACCCCCTTTCACCCCACATCCCCAAGCACCCACGACCCATCCACTGTGCGACGACTCGCCGGTCGCTGGGGCAAGCCGGCACTCGCCGGCCTGCTCGCCGCGCTCGTCCTCCTCGTAGCCGCAGGTCCGGCGTCCGCGCGCTCTTCGCAGTACGCGTTCACGATCACGGGTCACGGCTGGGGTCACGGCGTCGGCATGTCGCAGTGGGGCGCCTACGGGTACGCCAAGCACGGCTGGACCTACCGGGCCATCCTCAAGCACTACTACAGCGGCATCTCACTCTCGAACGTCGCCAATCCGATCATCCGCGTGCGTCTGCGCAGCGGCCTCAGCGCCGTCAAGGTGACCTGCCCCAAGGACTTCACCGTCAAGGGCACGGGCAAGGCCTCGACCATCCCCGGCGGCGAGACGGCGACGGTCACCTACACCGGAGGCAAGTACCGCGTCGTCGCCGGCTCGTTCAGCAGGGACTTTGGCGCCGTCCCGACCTTGTCACCCACGTCCGCGGCACTGCGCATCCTCACGGCGACCGACCTCGGAGACACCGGCGCCTACCGCGGCACCATCAGGGTGGCGCGCATCGGCGGGTCGCTCATGATGATCAATCGCGTGGCGCTGGAGAGCTATCTGCGCGGCGTGGTGCCGCACGAGGTATCGCCATCCTGGCCGAGGGAGTCCCTCAAGGCGCAGGCCTGCGCAGCACGCGCCTACAGCCTCGGCAGCCGCCAGCCGGACCAGGCCTGGGACGTCTACTGCGATGTCCGCGACCAGGCCTATGCCGGCGTCGACATCGAGGATGCGCGTACCACCCGCGCCATCCGCGACACCGCCGGCGTGTGCCCGACGTACGGCGGCAAGCCGATCTTCGCCGCGTACTTCTCCTGCTCCGGCGGTCGCACCGAGAACATCGAGCTGGCCTGGGCGGGCGCGAGCAAGCTCCCGTATCTCAAGGGCGTCAAGGACCCCTACGACTCCTACGGGCCGCGGCACAACTGGGGCCCGCTGCGTCGTTCGACGTCGCAGATCGGCAAGCCCCTGGCGGCCAAGGGCTCCGTGCGCGCCGTCTACACCGTCAAACGCGGAACGTCGCCGCGCATCGTCAAGGCGGCGATCATCGGCAGCGGCGGTACCACGTTCATCGACGGCGGGTCGCTGCGTATGAAGCTGGGGCTGAACAGCGCCTGGGCGGTCTTCAAGAGCATGAGCATCAGCCCGGCGGCCCGCGACCACGCCAGCATCTCGGCGGGCGGTCGCATCACCCTCAAGGGCCGCCTGTATCCGGCGCTGCCCGCCGGCCGCAGCGTCACCATGCGCTTCTACTACGACGGGCGCTGGCGCTCGAGGAGCATCAAGACCACACGTATGTCGGAGACCCTGACCGGAGGCTACAAGGCCCGCTACTCCGCCTACAGCACCTCCGTGCGCCCGGCGCAGACCACCAAGTACTACTTCGCGAGCGGCACGGCGAAGTCACCGACCACGACCATCACGGTCAGGTAGCCGACCCCGAGCCGGGCCGCCAGACGAGCGGACTCCGTGTACGCGCGACGGCCTTGCTCTGGTAGGGGGTCGGTCGGGGCCGCCTTCCGCCTTCCACCGACCGGCGCAGGGCCGGCCACCGGGAGGCGGACGGGGTGTCAGGTCGGCAGCGCGTCACATCGCCTCGTCGCCGAGCCCCGACTCGCGCAGTTGGAGCAGCTCCTCGGCGGTCCCGGGAGCCACCGGCGGCTGGTTGTGCCGCTGGATCTCGCCCTCGACCATGTAGAGCACATCCTCGGCGATGTTGGTGGCGTGGTCCGCCAGCCGCTCCAGATACCGGGCCACGCTGAACAGCAGAACGATGGGGTCGAGATGCTCGAGATCTGCTCGGATCTCGGATTTGAGCTGGTCGATCAGCGCCGCGTAGAGCTCGTCGATCTCGTCGTCGGCGACCAGCACCTCCCGTGCCGTCACGGCATCCTGACGGACGAGCGCGTCGAGCGCTTTCTCCAAGATGGTCTCCGTGCGGTCGGCCATCACGGCGACGCCGTGAGGCACAGGCACGGGCGGCTCGTCGAGGAGCTGCAGCGCCCGCTCGGCGATGTTCGCGGCGAGGTCGCCGATCCGTTCCATCTCGCTGTTGATCTTGATGACGGCGGCGACGAACCTCAGGTCGCCCGCGACCGGCTGGTAGAGCGCCAGGATCTTGAGGCAGTCTTCCTCGACGTCGACCTCGTGCTGGTCGACCAGGGCGTCCGTCGCGATCACACGACGGGCCTTGGCGGCGTCGCGCATCTCGATCGCCTGGAAGGCGAGGCGCAGGTTCTCCTCCACGAGCGCGCCGAGCGCCAGGATCTTGCGCTTCAGCCTCTCTGTTTCTCGTTGCAGATGTCTCATAATGCCTCCGCGGCTCAGCCGAACCGGCCGGTGATGTATTCCTCGGTCTGTTTCCGCGCCGGATTGGAGAAGATCTGCGTCGTCGGTCCGAACTCGACGATGTTGCCTTCGAAGAAGAACGCGGTGTAGTCGCTCACGCGGGCGGCCTGCTGCATGTTGTGGGTGACGAGCACGATCGTGTAGTTGCTCTTGAGCTGGAGGATCAGCTCCTCGATCTTCGCCGTGCCGACGGGGTCGATGGCCGAGCACGGCTCGTCCATGAGCAACACCTCGGGTTCAGCGGCGATCGCGCGGGCGATGCAAAGGCGCTGCTGCTGACCGCCGCTCAGCGCGTTGCCCGGGTCGTTCAGCTTGTGCCTGACCTCGTCCCAGATCGCCGAGCGCTTGAGCGCATCCTCGACCCGGTCCGAGAGCTCCGACCGGCCGAGGCGATAGTGCTGGCGCAGTCCGTAGGCAACGTTGTCGAACACGGTCATCGGGAACGGGCTGGGCTTCTGGAAGATCATGCCGATACGACGCCGCAGCTCAAGGAGGTCCGTCTGCGGCGCCAGGAGGTCCACGCCGTCCATCAGGATCTCGCCCGTCGCCCGCTGGTCGCGGTAGAGGTTGAAGATCCGGTTGTACGCCCGGATGTGCGTAGACTTGCCGCAACCCGAAGGCCCGATGACCGCCGTGACGCGATTCTTCTTGATCTCGATCTGGTTGTCGAAGAGCGCCTGCGACTTACCGTAGAAGAAGTCGAGGTGTCGCACCGAGATCTGGCTCAGGAGAGCGTCGAAGTCCTCGTCGACGCCGCGACGCGCCTCGGCAGCTTCAAGCCGGGGCGGCACGACGGTCGCCGACGCGTATGTCTGTGTCTCTTCGTTCACGGTCGTCCCTACCATTCCTTGCCTCGCTGGAAGAGCAGCCGCACGAGCAGGTTCATCCCGAGCACGGCCACGATGATCACGAGCGCCCCGCCCCACGCGAGGCTCTGCCAAGCCGGATACGGGGTTCCGGCCAGGTCGTAGATCGTCTTGGTGAGGTTGGAGACCGGGCCCCCGAAGAAGCCACCCGATCCCGTCAGCCCGCTGATCCAGTACGGGCTGCTGAGCGCGGTGAAGAGGAGCGGCGCCGTCTCGCCGGCGACGCGTACGACTGCCAGGGTCGCGCCGGTGATCAGTCCGCCGCGCGCCGCTCTGCAGACCACGCCGAGCGTGACCTTCCAGCGCGGCGCCCCCATCGCCAGCCCTGATTCGCGCAACTCGTTGGGCACCAGATTGAGGATGTCCTCCGTGGTGCGCGCCATCACGGGAAGCATGATGAAGGCGAGGGCGATGGAGCCGGCGAAGCCGGAATAGTGCTCGACCGGCCTCACCATGATCGCAAAGGCGAACACGCCGACGATGATCGACGGCACGCCCATGACGACGTTGGCGATCATCCGCACTGCCGTCGCCACGCGCCCGTTACGGCCGAACTCGGCAAGGTAGATGCCGCCGAAGAACCCCGTCGGGATGCCGATGGCGGCGGCCACCAGGGTGATCACCAGAGTCCCTACCATCGCGTTGGCGAGTCCGCCGCTCGCTGAAGTGACGTCCTGCGGCGTGGACTGGGTGAAGAAGCTCCAGCTGATCGCCGTGATGCCGCGGGCGACGACCTCGTAGACGACGAAGGCCATCACGGCGATGCCGAACCAGGCTCCGATCCAGGCGAGCACCTTGATGACCAGGTCGACTGCCTTTCGCCGCGCGACCGAACGGCGACGGAGCGGCGCGGTCGTGCTCCCTGTCTGCGCCATGGTGCTCATGCCCGGCCTCCCGTCGTCCGCTGGACCCGGCGCAACCACGCCTGGGCGATGAACTGAAACGCCATGGTGACGACGAAGAGGACGAGGCCGAGCTCGATGAGCGCGGCGACCTGGATCTCGTCGGTTGCCTCGTTGAAGGTATTGGCGATCAGTGAGGCGATCGTCGTGCCCGGGTCGAGCAGCGAGCGGGGCAGGTCCGTGTAGACGCTGCCGATGATGAAGGCGACGGCCATCGTCTCGCCCAACGCTCGGCCGAGACCGATGAAGACGGCGCCGACGATGCCGCTATTGGCGTATCGCAGGCTGATCCTCCTCAGGACCTCCCATGTCGTGGAACCCATGCCGTAGCCGGCCTCTTTGGTCACTTGAGGGACCATGCGCAACACGTCGCGCGAGACCGCGGTGATGTACGGGAGCACCATGAATGCGAGGACGATGCCGGTGGTGAGGACGCTCAGGCCGCCGCCTTGGAACGTCGGGCCGGGCTTGATCCCCGGGATGCTCCCCAGCGGCGACTCCACGATCCAGGGCACGACCGTCTCCTGCATGAACGGCACGACGACGAAGAGGCCCACCATGCCGAAGATGATGCTGGGAATGGCGGCGAGCATCTCGACCGCCATGCCCACGACCTTGCCCACCGTCGGGTGGACGAGCTCGACCAGCAACAGCGCGATGACGAGCGCGAGCGGCACCGCGATGACCATGGCGACGACGGTCGAGAGCGCCGTCCCGGCGAGTGCCGCGAGAGCGCCGTACTGACCACTGCTCGGCGACCACGCCACCGTCGTCAGGACTTGTGTCTTCAGGCCAATGATGGCCGGCCACGAATTGAAGACGAGGACGGCCGTCAGCCCGGACATCGCCACCGCGACGGCGAGGCCACAGGCGGTAGCGACGACTCGGAAGATGGGATCGCCCAGCCGGAGACGGCCGCGCGACGCCGCTTTGGCGGCGTCGTGCGAGTCTCTCGGGCCGGCCAGGTACTCGGTCTTGACCGTTCTCACGGTTCCTGCCCCCGGAGCTCGGATCAGCGTCTCTCGATCATTGCCAGACAGGGGTGCCTGCCGCGGTGATGCCGCCCCACACGTCGGCCCGGACGAGGTCGTAGACGTTCTGCGGGATCGCCACATAGTCGAGTCTCGTGGCCGTCGCGGCGCCGTTCGTATAGCACCAGTCGAAGAACCTCAGCATGGCGTCGGCGCGAGCAGCGTCGGTCTGCTCCCTCCGCACGAGGATGAACGAGGCGCCCGCGATGGGCCACGTTGCAGCACCCGGCTGGTCGACGAGGATCAGGTACATGCTCGGCAGGGTGGCCTTCCAGTCGGCCGCCGCGACCGCGGCCTCAAAGGCTTCGAGGCTCGGCGCCACGAACTCGCCGTCCTTGTTCTGCAGCTGAACGGCGGTCATCTGCGCCTGCTTGGCGTAGGCGTACTCGACGTATCCGATAGAGCCGTTCAGTTGTTGCACGCTCGCGGCGACGCCCTCGTTGCCCTTGCCGCCGACGCCGGTCGGCCACGGGACCTCCTTATCCGCGCCGGCCTTCCACGCGCCCGGAGCCGCGGCGGCGAGGTAGTTGGTGAAGATCCATGTGGTGCCCGAGCTGTCCGAGCGATGCACGACGTTGATCCTCGTGTCCGGCAGCGGGACACCGGCATTCTCGACGGCGATCGCCTGGTCGTTCCACATCGTGATGTCGCCGTTGAAGATCTTCGCGAGCAGGCCGGCGGTCAGCTTGAGCTGGCCGTCCGCGACGCCCTCGAGATTGACGACCGGCACGACTCCTCCGACGCAGAGCGGGAACTGCGCGAGGCCGCTTTCGTCGAGCTCGGTCTGCTCAAGCGGAGCGTCCGAAGCGCCGAAGTCGACCGTCTTCGCTCTGACGGCCGAGATGCCGCCGCCGGAGCCGATCGACTGGTAGTTGAGCTTCGCGCCGCCCGTCGCAGCGTGCTCCTCGCCCCACTTGGAGTACAGCGGGTACGGGAAGCTCGCGCCGGCGCCGATGATGGTGTCGGCGGCAGCAGGGGACGCTGCGTCGGACGCGCCGTTCGCGCCGCAGGCGGAGACCGCAAGCGCCGTCGCGATCAGCGCCGCGACGGCTACGATCACCCAAGGGTGCCTCGGACTTGCGGATCCCTTCATTCGTGACCTCGCTTTCGCGTCTGAGCGTTCGCGTGTCGACCTGGCTGACGATGCCACGAAGTCGACGCCGGATACGGAACCTACCCGGCGCGCGTTAGCGGACGGTTAGCGAAGAGTCAGATGGGCGCGAAGGACGATGACGGCCGCGATCAGGAACGGGGCAGGTGGACGCGGAACGTGCTCCCGCCGCCGACCACGCTTTCAACGGAGACGCGTCCGCCATGGATCTGGGCGATGTGTTTCACGATCGCAAGCCCAAGGCCGGTGCCGCCGAGATCGCGACTGCGGGCCTTGTCAACCCGGTAGAACCGCTCGAAGAGACGCGGCAGGTGCTCGCGCGCGATCCCCTGGCCCGCGTCGGTGACGCTGACGACGATCTCGTCGCCTCCCTCCTTGAGCCTGACGACCACGACGCCCTCGTCGGGGCTGTACTTGACCGCGTTGTCGACGAGATTGACCACGGCTTGCTCGAGCAGCGGCGGACTCACGCGCGCGAGCAGACGCCCCGGGCACTCCTCGCTCAGGTCGATGCTCTTCGCCTCCGCCTTGGGGCCGCAGACCTCGAGCGCCGCGGCGACCACGTCGCAGAGATCGGCGTCTTCGAGCTGGAGAAGGGGGCCGTCGGCCGACTGCTCCAGCGCCGACAGCGCCAGGAGGTCCTCGATGATCGAGTTCAGGCGATCGGCCTGGCCGGCGATGATGCGCACGAAGCGATGCGCCGCCGGCGGATCGTCGAGGGCGCCGTCCTCGAGCGTCTCGGCGAAGCCTTTGATGGACGTCACCGGCGTCTTCAGCTCGTGAGAGACGTTGGCGACGAAGTCGCGGCGCACCGCCTCGAGCCGCTTGAGCCGTGTCACGTCGTTGAGCACGACGACCGCGCCGACCTCGTCCCCGTCGTCGTCGCCGTACAGCAGCGTTCCGTTCGCCTGCAGGTTGCGATCCTCGACGCCTACACGGACGACGATGTCGGCCTCGACCGGCTTGTGCCCGTCGAGTGTCTGGGCGACCACGTACTGCAGGTCGGGGTTGCGCACGACCTCCTGGATCGTCCTGCCCTCAGCCGCCGCCGGCTCGGTGTCGAGCAGGCGGGCGGCAGCGGCGTTCACCGCGATGATGCGCTCTTCGGTGTCCACCGCAAGGACGCCTTCCACCATGCTCGACAGCACTGCCTCTCGCTCGTTGCGCTCATGCGTGAGCGTGCGCAGCTTGTCGTCGAGCTCCTCCGCCATGCGGTTCAGGCTCTCGGCGACGGACGCGAACTCCTCCGTACGCGGCACGAAGAGCCTGTGCGTGAAGTCCCCCGCGGCGAGCCGCTCAGCGCCGATCTGGATCTCACGGATCGGCGCGCTGATCCGTCGCGTGACGTACAACCCGATGAGGGCGGCGAGAACTGCGACGACGACCGCGCTCAGAGCGATGCGGCCGTACAGTGTCATCAGAGCATCATTGACGCTCGTCAGCGGGATGGCCGCACGCACCACGGTGGCGACGCGGTCGCCCTCCTTGGCGGGAACCGCGACGTAGATCATGCGCTTGCCCAGCTCGATGCTGTAGTGGATGGCAGCGCCGGAGGACGTCGCCAGGGCCCTCTCGAACTCAGTCCGGGCGCCGTGGTTCGGCATCTTCGCCGGGTCCGCGTCCGAGTCGGCGAGGGCGGTGCCGATCGGCGTGCCCGGCATGTCCGCCGCGATGACGGTCAGCCGTGTGCCGGAGGCGTCGCCGAGCCGGTCGACGAGAGCCTGGAGATCGGCAGGACCCAGAGTCGCGCCCCGCGCCGCGATCTCCTCGCGAACGAGCTGGGCGCGCGCAAGCAACTCCGACTCCGTCTGCTTGATGTAGAAGGTCCGCACACTGCGCCCGGCATAGAACGCCATGGCGGCCGTGCAGAGGATGATGACGACGAGGTAGGTGGCGTAGATGCGCCAGAAGAGCCGCGGCCTGTGCACGCTCACTGGTCCTGCAGGCGATACCCGACGCCGCGCACGGTCTCGATGTAGGCGCCGCAGCACCCCAGCTTGCGGCGCAGCGAGACGATGTGCACGTCCACGGAGCGGTCGGTCACGAAGCGGTCGCCGACGAATGAGTCGTCCGCCTGCGCGGCGTCGACGATCTGCTGTCTCGTGAACACCCAGCCGGGCCGTTTGGCCAGATACAACAGGATGCGGAACTCGGTGGCGGTCAGCTCGACGGGCTTCTCGCCGATGAGGACCTGGTGCCGTCCCGGATGGATGGTGAGGCCCTTCATGTGGACCGTCGCCTCGTCGTCGGCGGCCTCGGACCCGCGGCGCAGCACGGCCCGGATCCGGGCCGTGAGGACCCGCGGGCTGAACGGCTTGGTCATGTAGTCGGATGCTCCCAGCTCGAGCCCCGTGACGACGTCCGCCTCACTGCCCTTGGCGGTCAGCATCACGATGGGGATGGCACGGGTCTTGGCGTCCGCCTTGAGGCGGCGGCACACTTCGAGGCCGTCGACCCCGGGCAGCATCAGATCGAGCACGATGAGGTCCGGCATCTTCGCCCGCGTCGCAGAGAGGGCGTCCTCGCCGCTGGCCACCACGGTCACGCGATAGCCTTCCTTGTCCAGGTTGTACTTGACGAGCTCGAGGATGTCCCGCTCGTCGTCGACCACGAGCACATTCTCTCTGGCCATCGTCACATCCGTGTCGGGAGTCGCGGAAGGGGACGAGCAACACCTCGCCCCCCCGAAAGCGTGCCGTACACTAGCAAGGCGATGTTAGGACTTCGTTAGCGTGAGGGCTACTTCGGAGACAGCCGAGTACCGGCGCGGTCGCCGGCGAAAGGACGGACGTGAACGCAACGAGCGATGTCATCGTGGTGGGCGGGGGACCGGTCGGCGCCTGCTGCGCCCTCGAACTGGCGAGGGCCGGCGCCCATACCGTCCTGCTTGAAAGAGAGCTGCAGGTCTGCCCACCGGCGAGCGGGGCGCATGCCAACTGCGGCCTGCTCGTGCCGAGCGACACGACGCCGATGGCCGTCCCCGGCGTCCTCGGGCAGGGACTCCGCTGGATGCTGGACAGCTCGAGCCCGTTCTACATCGCGCCGCGACCGAGTCCGGCACTGGCGCGCTGGCTCTGGCTGTTCCACGCCGCCTGCTTCGCCGAGCGATGCCGAGCAGCCATGCCCGTCCTCCGCGCCCTGCACGTGGCAAGCGCCGACCTGCACGACGAGCTCGCCCGGGAGAACGGCGAGCAGTGGCACTTCCATCACGACGGCGTGCTGCAGGTCTACGAGACGCCGGCCGGCATGAGCGCGGCGCGCGAAGAAGCGGAGCAAGCAAGGGCCCTCGGGGGGCGCGCCGACGAGCTCACGGCGGAGGAGGCCAAGCGGATCTTCCCGGCCCTGGACTGCGAGCTGGCGGGCGCCGTCCTCTTCCCCGAGGACGGCCACCTCGACCCGCTGCGCTTCACGAGGGCGGTGTCGGGTCTGGCCGAGGGCGCCGGCGCGGAGGTCCTCACCGGCGCGGAGGCGCTCTCATTGGAGCCCGCGGCGGAGGGCGTGCGCGTGCTTACGACGCGCGGCGATTTCACCGCCGGCCAGGTGGTGCTGGCGGCCGGCGCCTGGACGCCGGCCCTCACGGGCCCCCTTGGTCTGCGTCTGCCGATCGAGCCGGCCAAGGGGTACAGCGTCGATGTCGAGCGACCGGATGACTTTCCGGAGATGCCGCTGTATCTCGGCGACGCGCATGTCGTCCTGACCCCGCTGGGAGACACGCTGCGGCTGGGGAGCACCCTGGAGCTCTCCGGCTGGGACATGCGCGTGCGGCCCAAGCGTGTCGCCTACCTGAGGGAGGGCGCCCGGCGCGCCATCGGCCTGCCGGCGGACGGCCCGGTGCGGCAGCGCTGGCGCGGGCCGCGACCGGTGACGCCGGACGGCCTGCCCGTCATCGGTCGCCTGCCCGGCCGCGAGCGCGTGATCGTCGCCGGCGGCCACTGCATGCTCGGGCTCTCTCTCGGACCGGTGACAGGCCGGCTCGTCGCGGAGCTGGCCGGAGGACGAGCGCCCTCGGTCGACCTTGCTCAGCTCTCCCCGGCGCGCTGGTCGTAGCCTCCGGCGCCGCGAAGGGCAGCTGCGACGTCAGTCGATGATGGCCGCGTACGCGGCGCGCCAGTCGGAGAAGTCGGTGAAGAGGTGATCCGGCGCGTACGCGGCCAGCTCCTCCGCGCCGTGCCGGCCGGTCGCGACCGCGACGGACGTGACGCCGATGCCGGCGCCGCACTCGACGTCGGCCGGCGTGTCACCGATCACCACGACGTCCTTGCCGGCGTAGCGCCGGCCGGTGAGCGCCTCGGCCCGGGTCACGGCGACGGCGGGCAGCTCCGGCCGGTGGGCGGAGTCGGAGCCGTACGCGCCGACCTTGAAGAGCGGGTAGAGGCCCGTGGGCGTCAGCTTGATCCGGGCGCCCTCCTCCACGTTGCCGGTGACCAGACCGACGAGCGCCCGGCGGTCGGCGGCGAGCGCGGTCACCAGCTCCTTGATCCCGGGCAGCAGATCCACCCGGCCCTCGGCGATCTCGCGTGCGATCAGTTCCAGGTAGCGCTCGATGCAGACGTCGACGAGGTCGTCTATCAGATCGTCGGGCGTACCGAGGCTCTCCGCCAGATCGTGCATGACCTGGGGCTGCATCTCGCCCTCGTGGCCGGCGAAGACCGCCTCTGGGTCGCCGGCGCCCCAGAGATCGGCCAGGTCGCGGATGATGCCCGGATCGGTGCGACCGTGGAAGGAGTAGTCGCCCAGCTCGCCCTCGACGCCGTAGACATCGAGGATGGCGCGCCTCATCGCACGGCCGCCGGCGCCGTGGGCGTCGATCAGCGTGCAGTCGATGTCGAAGAGGATGAGACGGTCGGGCATGGCCGGGCAAGTATAGCGAGTGCGCCGCAGAGCCTCAGCCGGACGGTTCCGGATCGCGCAGCTCGTCCCCGCCCTTGAGCAGCAGCAGCGGCACGTCGGTGTTGTGCCGCACGTGGTCGGCCACGCTGCCGAGCACCATGCGCTTCGCCCAGCCGTGCCCGTGCGTGGCCATGGCGATGAGGTCCGGTCGCAGCTCGGCTGCCTGCTGCACGATCACGTCCTGTGGTTCGCCCGAGACCAGGAGCGTGTGCACGGTGACGCCGCGGCCGCGCAGCAGTCCTGAGGCGCGCTCCAGGGCGCCCTCGCCGTCCTCCAGCTCGCAGGCGCGCTGATCGCGTGTGTGGAAGTGCGCCACGCGAAGCAACGTGACATCCGCGCCGCAGGCACTGGCCAGCTGAGCGACGTGGTCGAGCACCACGGTGTCGGTCTCGCCGCCCTCGAGCGGGACAAGGATGTGATCGTAGACGCCCATCGCTCAGCCTCCGAAGAAGATCTCGTAGAGGAGGTACCCGTTCAGCCCGATGATGACTGCGGCCAGGAGAACGCCGACGCCGAGCTGCACCAGGTTCATGCGCTCGACACCCATGACCCGGCGGCTGCGTGACAACCACAGCAGGGGAATGATCGTGAACGGCAACTGGATGCTCAGCAGCACCTGGCTGACGATCAAAGCCATGAACGTGTCGACCCCGATGACGATGACGAACATCGCCGGCAGCGAGGTGACGACGAGGCCGACCCTGTAGAAGGTGGTACGCGGGTCCTCCGGCCTGCCGAGATACCCCGTGACGACGTTGGCCTCCGCCAGCGACGACGTGATGGACGAGGCGAGTCCCGCCACGAGCAGCGCCAGGCCGAAGAGCAGCCGCGACAGCGGCCCGACCAGCGGCTCGAGCGTCTCCGACGCCTGCTCGATGCTCGTCACGGTGACACCGGCCCCGAAGAACACCGCCGCCGCGACGATGATCATCGCTGAGTTCACGAGCCAGCCCATGCCCATGGCGAGGCTCGTGTCGATGAGCTCGAAGTTCATCAGCCGGCGGCGGCGCTCCGGCGCCAGGTCCCAGTCGCGCGACAGGATCACGTTGGAGTGCACGTAGATGTTGTGCGGCATCACGATGGCGCCGAGCATGCCGAGCGCGACCAGGATGCTGGCGCCGTCCACGGACGGGATCACCCATCGCGGGGCGGCGGCGCCCCAGTCCGGATGGACGAGAAAGAGCTCGATGATGTAGCAGCCGGCGATGACCGCGAGAAAGACGACGATCATGCGTTCGAGCCGATGGTACTGCTGCCCCAGGATCGCGACGAAGACCAGCGCCACGGTAAGGGGCGTGCCGAGCCACAGGGGGAGACCGAAGAGGAGGTAGAAGCCGAGCGCCGCGCCGAGGTACTCCGCGAGGTCGGTCGCCATGCAGGCCAGCACGATGGTCACGCCGGCGACCCAGACGACGGGCTTCGGCAGCCGCTCACGAACGTTCACCGCCAGCGAGCGCCCGGTGACGATCCCCAGCTTGGCCGAGAGGTGCTGCAGAAAGATGAGCATGAGCGTGCTCAGCGAAACGACCCACAGCAGCGCATACCCGAACTCGGACCCGCCGGCGATGTTGGTGGCCCAGTTGCCGGGGTCGATGAACCCGATGGTGACGATGAACCCCGGCCCGAGATAGCGGAGCAGCTCACGCGAGAACAGGTCGCGCACGAAGTCGCGCGGCCCGTTGGGGCGCGAGTCGTCCGCAAGGTCGGCCGGCGGCTCGAGCCCCGGGTCGGGCGCGGCCGGCTCGGCGGCCGGGTCGGGCTGCGCCCGCCCGGCTTGCCCGGCAGTCCCGCTCCCCGGCCTGTCCTCGTGCCCGGTCATGGCGCCACTCTACCTCGCCGCCGGGTGTGACCCCTCAGCTGGACTCATCGCCCTGCGATCGCGCGAACGGCCATTGCTCGGCGACAAGGCTGAGCGCGCCCTCAAGCAACAGCACCACGACGATCGCAGCGACGATACCGGACCACGAGGAGGTCACCAGTGAGAGGACGATGAGGCCCACGACGAGGACACCCCAGCGCACGCCGGTCACGTGATCGACCACCCAGGAGGTCACCGGCGAGTCGGGGAGCCTGATCTCTCCGCTGCCGCTGACGGCTCGCCTGCCGACGGCGACGGCGGCATTTCGCAGGTCCCGGCGGCCGAGGAACCAGGCGACGACGGCCGCCACGACGCCGATGACCACGATCCAGATGGTGATCGTCGTGAGTGGGCCGAGGGAGGCGTTGACCACGTCCTTCGCGACGCTGAGGCCGCCGCCCTCCTCGAGATCGTCGGTCAACGCGATGGACGCGCGCTTGATGGCCACGCGAGTGAGGACGATGGCGATCGCGGCGCCGATGCCGAGGGCGATCGCCGTCCGCCCGCGACGGCGCGAGAGCCAGATCGTCACGGCGATGAGCGCGACCGTGACGAGCGGGACGATCCAGACCAGCCTGTCGAACCATTTGACCACCGTCTGAGCCTGGGCGAGCGCGCCGGACTGCAGCAGTGTGACCTGCCCGAAATCGGAAGGCAGCGGCTTGCCGGACCAATTCGCGACCTCTTGGATCGCGACCGCGGGATCGGTCTCGGGAGCGATGACCGGCGGGCTGAATCTGCTCGCCAGCCCGCCCGGCAGCCTGTCGTCCACCCAGACGAGGACCTGGCTCACCAGGGGCAGCAGGTTGAGCTTGACGTCGTCGCCCTCCGTGTAGACCCGCGTCGTCTCGCCGCGCAACAGCGCGACGATCTTCTCGTGCGCGAGGCGGTTGACCTTGAGCCACAGGTCGTAGGCACGCGGCGTGCTCAGCACCTTGTTGGCGCCCTTGGCGATGAAGTCGGTGACGGCAGCGGTGATGGGCCCCGCGAAGAACTGCGCCTGCTCCGGCAGCGCCTCCGTCACGCGCTGCTGCAGATCGGTCGCCGTCGCGGCTTGATCACCGATGTAGCCGCTGAGCTTCTTGATCGCCTCGGGATCCTTGCCGATCGGCCCGACCAGGTTCATGTAGCCGTCGGTGTTCATGACCGTGTAGTGGGTCCAGATCGTGAGGCCGGTGGCGACCACGGCCAGACACGAGAGGACGATGAGCAGCCCGATCAGGACGCGCCGCAACCGGCTGGGCCTGTGCGCCGGGAGGACCGTCGTCGCAACCTCGTCCGTCGGACCGTTCTCGTCCGCCGACGACCCGCCGGCCTGCGTCACACTCGTGACCTCATCCGGCACGGGTACGTTGCCCCCGCCGCCGTCATCAACGTCGTCCTTCATGGCGGCGTCCTCCAATCTCTGGCCGGTATCCGCTCCATCATGTCACTCAGCGTCGCTGCCCAGAAGCCTATGCGACGGCCAACGCCTGCTCGAGGTCCCTGATCAAATCGTCTGCGTCCTCGATGCCCACGGAATAGCGGATGAGCCCTTCCGGGATGCCCATCGCCGCCCTCTCGTCGGCGGTGCACTCCACGTGGCTGGTGGTCGCGGGCACTCCCGCGAGCGTCTCCACGGCGCCCAGATTCGCGGCGAGATGGGCGAGCCGCAGTCGCGGAAGGGCGCGCTTGACGGCCTCGAAGCCGCCCCGAAGCGAGAAGCTGAGCACGCCGCCGTACCCGCGCATCTGCCGGGCGGCAACGTCGTGATGCATGTGGGTCTCAAGCCCCGGGTAGTTCACGGCCTCCACGGACGGCTGCTCCTGGAGCCACCGCGCGATCGCGAGCGCGTTCTCGTTGTGCTGCCGCACGCGCAGGGCGAGAGTCTTGAGGCTGCGCACGAGCAGGTAGGCGGCCATGGGATCGAGCGATGCGCCGGTGATCTCGCGGTAGTGGTAGACCTTCTCGATGAGCTCGGGCGGGCCGCAGAGCACGCCCCCGAGGGCGTCGGCGTGGCCGCCGAGGAACTTGGTGGCGCTGTGCAGTACGAGGTCCGCGCCCAGCGCCAGGGGGTTCTGGTTGATGGGCGTCGCGAAGGTGTTGTCGGCGACCACGATCGCGCCCGCGTGGTGCGCAGCCGCCGAGAGCCGGGCGATGTCCATGACCTTGAGCGTCGGGTTCGTCGGCGTCTCCAGATAGAGGAGGTCGCATCCCTCGGCCACGGCGGTCTCGATTTGCTGGAGGTCGGTGGTGTCGCAGAGCTCTACCCGCACACCGATGCGCGGCAGGAAGTCGAGGAACATCCGGTTGGTGCCGCCGTAGGTGTCCTTGACCGAGACCACGCGGTCGCCGGGCGCCAGCAGCGCGAAGAGCGTGTTGCTGACGGCGGCCATACCGGTGGAGAAGCTGGTGGCCGCCTCCGCTCCTTCGAGCAGGCGGACCTTCTCCTCGAAGGCCGCCACCGTGGGGTTGGTGTTGCGCGTGTAGATGTGGCCCGGGGCGCGGCCGAGCGCCGCGTCGACCCAGGTATCGACGTCCTCGTAGCCGAACGCGGCGCTGTAGACGATGGGCACCTGCGTCGCCCCATGGGCGAGGGCGGCATCCTCTCCGCCGCGCACGGCGAGGGTATCGAGCGAGAGAGCCTCCCGGGGCTGGCCTTCGGACGGCTGTCGCGTGCTGGTCATCTCGAGTCCTCCTCGCGGGCGTGCGTCCCGCCGCCGATCCGTGCCGGAGACCCGATTCTACGGAGCCGGAAGCGTTCAGACCAGTGATCAGCAGGGGACTCCGGACGATCCTCGGCGCGGTTGACCCCCGGGGCGCCCGCCGAGTAGGCTCGGGGTCCGTAGGGGAGTAGCCGGCTCGCCCGTCAGCGTGAGCGGCGCGGTCGTCATCACGGGCCCAGGCCCCGGGCGCGCCGGCGTTCGGCAAGACCTTCGGCACAGCGTGTCGGGGGTCTTCTTGATGCCGGCGCGGGACGACCGCCGGGGGGCGCGACGTGAGCGACATCGAGAGTTCCGGGCTGCACTGGGCGGTGTTCTTCGCCATCGTCGCCGTAGCCCTGACCATCGACCTCGGTTTCGTGGGACGCAAGAGCGGCGTGGTCAGCACGCGCACCGCCTTCGCATGGAGTGCCGTGTGGATCTCCCTCGGGGTGGGCTTCTCGGGATTCGTCTGGCTGTGGTACGGCGGCGAGGCGGCGCAGCAGTACCTCGCCGGCTACCTCATCGAAGAGTCGCTCAGCATCGACAATCTCTTTGTCTTCCTCCTCGTCTTCGGGTCACTCGGGATCGCCCTGCAGCATCAGCGCAAGGTGCTCTTCTGGGGCATCCTCGGGGCGATGGTCATGCGCGGCGCCTTCATCGTTGCCGGCGTAAGCCTCATCCAGCGTTTCGAGTGGATCATCTACCTGTTCGGGGCGCTGCTCGTCTACACCGCCTACCGACTCGTGCGTTCGCACGGCGTCCAGGTGGAGCCGGCGAAGAACCCTCTCGTACGTTTCTCGCGGCGGGTCTTCCCGGTGGCCGCCGACTACCAGGGGCACCGCTTCTTCATCCGCCGCGGCGACAAGCTGTTCATCACGCCGCTCATCATCGCCCTGGTGGCGATCGAGTCGGCCGACCTCGTGTTCGCCATCGACTCGGTGCCCGCCGTGCTGGCCATCTCCAACATCACCTTCGTCGTCTTCACCAGCAACATCGCCGCGATCCTGGGCCTGCGCTCGCTGTACTTCGCCCTCGCCGGCAGCCTGCAGCGGTTCGAGTACCTGAGCTGGGGACTCGCCGGCGTGCTCGGCTTCGTGGGCGTCAAGATGCTGATCAGCCACTGGGTGCACATCCCGGTGCTTGCCTCACTCGCGGTGATCGTCGTCGCCATCGGGACGTCGGTGATCGTCTCCCTGGTGCTGACGAAGGGCGCAGAGCCGGACACCGCCGTACTCGAGGCGGCCGGGCACGGCGACCTCATCAAGACGGCGGAGGAAGACGACGGGTGATGCGTTTACATCAACTTCCATTGATGTAGAGCCGTATCGATGAGATCCGATGTGGCGCGTCGGAACGCACCGTCAGGGGCCTCGCCGTGCCGCTGCCGCCGGGCGGCGCGTTCGCCCCGCCCCGTGGAGCCGGCCTGCCGTTGTCTCCGCCCCGGCACCGCCGGCCGCCGTCGGCCTTGCGGGCGCAGTGCCTCCTGAGTATCATATGAACACCTGTTCATATGTTCATTGACTGGGCGGTCGACATGGGGAACGGCTTCACCTCCGATCCGGTGATCTGCGCCAAGGACGGCGAGGACCTGCTCGATGACCGGTGCGATGTTCGCGTGGTCGACGCAGAGCGTGTCACGGCCGTCAGGGCACGCCTCGTGTCTGCCCATGTCGCCGACCGGATGGCAGCGGTGTTCAAGGTGCTCGCCGACCAGAGCCGCTGCCGCCTCATGGCGGCGATCATCGAGGCCGGAGAGCTCTGCGTCTGCGACCTCGCCGCGACCGTCGCCATGAGCGAGAGCAACGTGAGCCATCACCTGCGCGTCCTGCGCGCAAACGGCCTCGTGCGCGCCCGCCGCGCCGGCAAGAGGGTCTTCTACTCTCCGGACGACGCGCACATCCGTGTGCTGCTCGACATCACGCGCGAGCACGTCGAGCACGGACCCGAGAGCCCGTCCGGCAAAGCCGCCGGTGACGGTTCGCCGGCGGGGGCGGCTTCGGCCGGCGACGGACGGTCGGCGTCATGACCGAACGCAGTCTCGAGCTCTCGCTTCTGCTGCCGCGGGCCGCCGAGTGCGGGGGCTGCGTACACGAGGTGAGTCGCGAGCTGGTCCGGCTCGACGGCATCCACGCCGCCGAGCCGGATGTGCCTCATGGCCTCATCCGTGTCCGCTTCGACGAGGCGGAGCTGACGGAAGAAGCCGTCGGGACCTTCGCACGACGGGCGGGCGCGCAGGCCCACTGTGAGGATCACTGCCCGCTCGAGGCGCACGTGCACGGGCCGCTCGACCTCTCCCGGCCACTGCCCGGCGAGAACGGTGAGGAGCGCCGCATCCTGCACGTCACCGGCATGGACTGCGCAGACTGCGCGGTCAAGCTTCAGGGGGCGCTGCGCAAGGAGCGCGGCGTGCGCAGCGCCGACGTCAACTTCGGCGCGGCGACCCTCGCGGTCGCCGTCGATCCGTCGCGGGCGGGTATGGTGGACGTCTTCCGTGCCGTGCGGCGCCTGGGTTACGACACCGTGGAGCGGCGCGCTGAGGACGCAAAGCGGCGCGATCAGGCCGGCGCCGCCGGCGCCGGGCGAGGGTTCTGGCTCGCCGAGCCGCGAGCCCTCGCCACCCTCATCTCCGGCGTGTTCACAGGCGCCGGATTCGTCGCCACCGCGGCTGCGCCCACCGCGGCGCCGTGGCTCTTCGGCGCCGCGGTCGTCAGCGGCGGCGCTTACGTGGCGCGTGCGGCGGTCTTCAGCGTGCGCGCCCGCCAGGTGGACATGAACGTCCTGATGACGCTGGCCATGGCCGGCGCGGCGGCCATCGGCCAGTGGAGCGAGGCGGCACTCGTCGCCTTTCTCTTCAGCCTGGGGACCGTCCTGCAGGCCGCGACGCTGGAGCGCACGCGCCGGGCCATCAGCGGCCTGATGCAGCTTGCGCCGCCGACCGCCAACGTGCTGCAGCCCTCGTTCGA
>CAZJGT010000001.1:0-5300 GCA_964545565.1 uncultured Thermoleophilia bacterium | reverse complement strand
GCGGCCTGATGCAGCTTGCGCCGCCGACCGCCAACGTGCTGCAGCCCTCGTTCGAGGGGGGCGCTGTGCTCGAGACCGCCATCCCCGTCGCCGACATCCAGATCGGCGACGTGGTCGTGGTGCGCCCCGGCGAGCGGGCGGCCGTCGACGGTACGGTCGTCGAGGGTACGGCCGCCGCCGATCAAGCCCCGGTCACCGGCGAGTCGATCCCGGTCGCCAAGGGACCCGGCGACCAGGTCTTCGCCGGCTCCATCATCGAGGGCGGCTCTCTGCGCGTTCGGGCGACGACGGCCACCTCAGACACGACCATCGCCAGGATCGTCCACATGGTCGAAGAAGCACAGGCGCAGCGAGCGCCGGTCGAGAGCATCGTCGACCGCTTCGCCGGCCGCTACACGCCGATCGTGGTGGGGTTGGCGGCGGCGGTCGCCTTCGTACCGCCGCTCTTCGGCGGCTCCTTCGACACGTGGTTCTACCGTGGCCTCGCGCTCCTCATCATCAGCTGCCCCTGCGCGCTGGTCATCTCGACGCCGGTGAGCATCCTCGCCGCGCTCGCCCGCGCGACGCGCAACGGCGTGCTCATCAAGGGCGGCGCCTACCTCGAGCAGATGGCCGGCCTGAAGGCGGTCGCCTTCGACAAGACGGGAACGCTCACGCAAGGCCGCCCCGCCGTCACCGACGTCGTCCCGCTGAACGGCGCAGCCTCTGCCCACGTCCTCGAGGTAGCCGCGGCGCTGGAGCGCTACAGCGAGCACCCCCTGGCGAGGGCGATCGCGAATCGCGCAGAGGCCGCCGGCGTGACGGCCCCAAACGCCGGCCCTGCCGTAGCGACCGGCGTGATCGGAGCGCCCACAGCCACGGCGGCGGCCTGTTCGTGCCCCGCTTCCGGCTGCTGTGCCGACGAGGCGCCGCCCGAGCGGCGCGGCCCCGAGGTGGAGCGCTTCCGCGCGATCCCCGGGCGTGGCGTCCGTGCCGAGCTTGACGGCCGGCTGCACTTCGCCGGCCGGCCGGACCTCCTCGGCGCCCGCGCCGCCGACCCGGCTGTGGCGAGCGCCGTTGAGCGGCTCGAGCGTCAGGGCAAGACAGCCATCGTGGTCGGCGACGAGGACGGCGCGCTTGGCGTGATTGCCGTGAGCGACCCGCTGCGCACCGGAGCGCGCGAGACGGTGGCGGAGCTGCGTGAGCTCGGCATCCGCGACATCGCCATGCTCACCGGCGACAACCCCGAGACGGCCGCCGCCGTGGCTGCGGAGGCCGGCGTGAGCGACGTCCGCGCCGGCCTCTTGCCCGCGCAGAAGGTCGCCGCCGTCGCCGAGTTGCGCGACCGGACCGGGGCGGTCGCGATGATCGGCGACGGCGTCAACGACGCCCCCGCCATGGCGACGGCGACCCTGGGCGTCGCCATGGGTGCCGCCGGCACCGACGCCGCCCTCGACACCGCCGATATCGCGCTCATGGGCGACGACCTCTCGGCGGTGCCCGATACGATCCGTCTGGCCCGTCGTACCACACGAGTGATCTGGCAGAACATCGTCTTCTCGATCACCGTGAAGGCGATCTTCCTCGTCCTGGCTCCTCTCGGCCTCGTGAGCCTCTGGCTCGCCGTCGTCGCCGATATGGGTACCTCTCTCATCGTGACCGCGAATGGGCTACGCTTGTACCGTCACTGAGGGAGGCACGTTGACCACGCTCATCTACACCAAGCCGGGTTGTCCCTACTGCGCCGCCGCCAAGCAGGACCTCGAGACGCGGGGCATCGAGTACAACGAGATCGACGTCTACACGAGCCCCGGCGCTCGCGAACAGCTGACCGAGCTCACCGGCGGCATGGAGGTCGTGCCCGTCGTCATCGAAGAGGACGGCGAGGTCCGTATCGCGACCGGAGGCGGCTGAGGCATCTGAGCAGGCGCGCGTGACGCGCCTACCGCTTTACCGGCAGCCCTTCCTTCTTCCAGGCCATGAGGCCGCCGTGCACGTTGGTCACCTTGGTGAAGCCCATGTCGGCGAGCGTTCTGGCCTGTCGCAGACTACGGTGTCCGCTGAGACAGATGACGAGGATATCGTCGTCGCGATCGAGCCCCGTCTGGTCCTTCTTGATGAGCTGCGGCGGCACACTGCGCGCGCCCTTGGGGCGGCCGGAGCTCGCGAACTCGCGCGCCGAGCGCACGTCGATGAGCTTGGCGCCGCGTCTGGAGCGCGCGAACGCCTCCTTCACCGCGATCGTCGGCACGAGGACGACGGCGCCGTCGCCTGCGCGCCGTCTGCCACCGAACGGCCACATCGTCGTTGCCGGCGGTCCTCCGTCAGACGGCGGCGCCGTCGCGCTGCGGCTCCTCGACGACCGCGTCGTAGAGGACCTCGAACGGGCCGCTGGTGAGGATCGACTGCAGCGTGCCGTAGATCCGCTGCACCGGCGGGCTCTGGTAGAACGCGTCATGCGGCTCGAGAGAGTCCCACTCGGTCTCGAACACGAAGTGGACGTCGCCCAGCGTCGCCTCCCGGCCCTCGTCGCGGAGCGCGCTGCCGAGCGGCGACATGCCGAACGAGCGCAGCACGCGGTGGTCT
The DNA here is from genome assembly GCA_964545565.1 of uncultured Thermoleophilia bacterium. Lineage (GTDB taxonomy): Bacteria > Actinomycetota > Thermoleophilia > UBA2241 > UBA2241 > CAIXSE01. The sequence goes on along the minus strand of CAZJGT010000001.1, from coordinate 2,735 downwards.
CTGTGCCCCGGCGCATCCGCAAGGTAGCCGGCGAGTTCCCGAAGCGCCCGCTCGGCACGGTGCTCCGTGCCCTTACGCACGCTGAACATGGTCTGACCGATCACCATCGAGCTCACTCCTTTGCGGAGACTGCACTGGCAGTTGTACCCGCAAGTGCGCGGATGGAACAGGTCAGCGCACGACTTGGCGAAAGGCGGCGATGATCTCGGAGGCCTGCATGGCTGCATCTCCCTCGCCGGTCCACACGATCTTGCCTGCCCGGTCGATGATGAACGTCATCGGCCGGGCGGTGCCGTCGGGGCGAAGCGCGCCGTAGAGCCGCGCCACGGCGGCGCCGTCAGGAAGCAACGGGAAGGCGAGGGCCGGGACACCGTCAGCCAGGGCCTTGACGTCGTCACGACCGGCGTCGCAGACGCCGACGAGCTGGCCACGCATACCCCAAAGGGTATCTGCCGCAGCACTGAGCTCTTGCAGCGTCTGCGCTGCACGGGGGGCTTGGGTGGCGATGAAGACGAGCACCGTAAACCAGTCGCCACGGTATTGGTTGAGCCGTATCTCGCTGCCGTCCACGGCGTTGAGAGTGAAGGTCGGCGCTTCGCGGCCGACGCCGAAGTCGTAGCCCACGTCGAGAACCTCCTGACGGTGCCGCGGGCGAGGCCCGCGCGTGTCGGGCGAGTGTATCAAAGGGCGGGGCCGGCCCGCCGTAGCGGCGGCCGGCCCCGTGAGGTCGCTCGATCCCTGCCCGGGTGCCTCAGAAGGTCTTGTACAGCTCCTTGCCGGCGCCGCAGTAGGGGCACTTGTCCGGCACGTCGCCAGTGGCCGTGTGACCACAGACGAGGCACACGTGCACCTGCTGATCGGCGATGTCTTTGCCGGCGAGCACCTGCTCGCGGGCGTCGGTGTACATGTCCTTGTGGTCGGCCTCCGACTTGAGCGCGTAGTTGATGCTGCGCACGGCCTGGTTGTTGCCCTGCGCCTTGGCGATGGAGTGGTAGGCCGGGTACATCTCATCGACCTCGAAGCTCTCGCCTTCGAACGCCGCGAGGAGGTTGTCGGCGGTGGCGCCGATCTGGCCCATCACGCGGAAGTGGTTGCGCGCGTGTCGCGTCTCGGCGAATGCGATGGCGCGGAACAGCTTGCCGACGTTCGCGTAGCCCTCTTCCTCCGCCTGCTCGGCGTAGACCGTGTACTTCTCGGCCGCCTGGCTCTCGCCCGCGAAGGCGGCCTTGAGGCTCTCCTCGGTCATGGCGCCGAGATCTTCGGGCTTGGGAAGACGCTTCTCCATGGCTTCGTCCATCAGAACTCCTTGAAGTACTCGCGGGTGGTACCGCACTGGATGCAGTACGCGGGAGCCTTGCCGACAACCGTGTGGCCGCACACGGGGCACACCCACACGGGCGTCTCATCGAGATCCTTCTCGCCCTCGACGCCCTGAAGCGTGGTGTCGTAGATCTCCTGGTGGTCCTGCTCAGCCTTGAGCGCGTACCGGATGGACACGCGCGCCGACTCGTTGCCCTGGAGCTCCGCGACCGTGTCGTAGGCCGGGTACATCTCGTCGATCTCGAAGGTCTCGCCGCCCCACGCCGCCTTGAGGTTCTCGGCGGTCGTGCCGATGCCGCCGAGCACGCTGAGGTGGTTGCGTGCGTGCGTGCTCTCCGCGTAGGCCACGGCGCGGAACAGCCGCGCGACGTTCGGGTAGCCCTCGGCGTCGGCGACGTCGGCGAACGCCAGGTACTTCTGCGACGCCTGGCTCTCGCCGGCGAGCGCCGCAGCGATGTTCTGGGCTGTCATCTCGCCCTTGGCCTCAGGCGCCGGCGGCGTGTTCTTGAAGGGTTCGGCCATGTCGGTGTGCTCCTCCTTTTGGTGTAGGGCGGGCCGAAGGGCCGCGCGCCCGGTTCACGAGTGGGTCAGTCGAGCGGACCCTTATGCTACCAGCGGCTCACGTGCTCGCCGTTGGCGGACGACGACCGGCCACCGACCGCGCATGAGACGAACGCAGGCCGGCGGCCGCGCGGCAGCCCTCACGAGGCGCGGCCGCAAGACTGCCGGAACGCAGGTCGAGGGCCTCATCACGCTCCTGAAGCCGAAACAGGGTGGGGACGAGCGGGCCGCTCAAGCGGCTGCCGCGTCCGGCTTCAGGGCGGGGACGAGCCTGTGCAACACCGTGTGAATCTGGGCGCGGCTCGCATAGTCGAACAAGGTGTAGTAGACGTCCGGCCGAGACTGGCTTCGGGTGAATTGGGCGAGGTCGACGGTGAGTCCCGCGGCCCTCGCCGTCCGAGCCTGCTCACCGTCGATCGCCAGCAGCGCAGCGGTCGCCGGCACGCTTGCGTCGCTGCAGATCTCGGCGATGTCCTGCGGGTGACTCCATAGTGAGAACGCCAGCGGAGTGTCGGCCGCTTCACTGAGGACGAGTCGCACCCCGGGCTCCACCTCCCGGGTGAAGTCGAAGTGGCGCCGTTCGGAGCTCCTCGCGGTATCGACGGCTTTCTGCACGCGGTGGTACTTCTCGGCAAAGGTGATCGGAACAGGTCGTGCCACGATGACCCTCCTCGCACTCCCCGTAAGCCTTCCGGAGCCCTGGGGGTTCGCTGGTCTTCGAGGGGTCCCTTCCCGAGCGGGCGAGGGGGTAAACCCTACAAACGCGATGCAAACCTCCACCAGCCGGCGGACCACCGCGCGAGGCGGCGTCAGCCGGCTGGTGGAGGTTTGCATCGCGTTTGTAGGGTTTACCC